>DATJVW010000454.1:0-4655 GCA_035501675.1 Burkholderiales bacterium | reverse complement strand
GCGATGCGTGCCGCGAGCGGCTGCGGCTGCAGGACCCGCAACGCCATGCGGCGCTGATGGTTAGGCTAGCGGCGCGGCCATGACAAACGCCCGCGCGCTACTCCTCGGGCTGGCGATCACCCATTTTAGGGGCCGCGTATGAAAGTCGTGACGCCGATTCTCGATGGCATCTATTACCGCCTTGGTCTCAACGGCCAAGACGGGAAGCCGTCGAACAAGCGCATTGTCTGGACGTTCGTCGTGGCCTCACTCACGGCGGGCTTCATCAGCATGTGCGCCAAGACGATCGCCGCGAACAAGGAGTTCAGCGAGGCGCTGGGATTCTACGGCATCGGTCTCGTCGCCGCGGCTGGGGGACATTATCTCGTGAGCCAGAAGCAGCAACTCAATGGCGGTGCGCCACCTCCCCCTACGTCGTCCGGGAGCACGACGCCGTGATCCGTTCCTCGTCGGACGCGATTGCGCTGATCATGCGCGAGGAGGGCATGGTCGGCCATCCCTACTGGCCGGGCGGGCTCAGCGGTGTAACCCTCGACCCCGGCTACGATCTCGGGAGGCATTCGCTCAATACCTTCCGCCACGACTGGCAGGGCTTGCCATCCTCCGACATGGCGGCGCTTGAGGTGGCGATCGGCGTGCGCGGCACGGGTGCAAGTCTCTTACTTGACGCCCAGCACTTGCGGGCCATCCCGATTCCGCGCGAGCTAGCCCTGACGGCGTTCGCGCAGGACTCGCTCCCCGCCGATGAGCACGAGTTAGAAGTGGCTATGCCCGGCGCGGACGAGTTGCCGCCCGACGCCTTCGGTGCGCTGACGGACCTGATCTATAATCGGGGGCCCGCGATGCTGGATGGGCCGCCGCCGGACCCGCGGCGCGCCGAGATGCGTACCATCCGGCAAGAAGTGGCGCTCTACGCCGGCACCACGGACGTGACTCGCCGGCCGGCGATCCTTGAGAGCATCGCGGCCGAGCTGGACGCGATGGGCGACCGGCTGTGGCCGGGCGCGAGCCCATACGACACGGACCTACGGAACCGCCGCCACCACGAGGCCGCGCTGGTGCGGCGTGCGGCGGCCCACTTGGGGGATAGCACATGACCAGGGAATATCTTGACAAGAACGAGGTCGCCTTTTTGGTGGGCCTGTTCTCACATGCGCATACACTGCTGCTATCGCTTGGCTTTGCGCCCGAAGCGAAACTCATCGCGGCGTGGAGCGCGGCCACGAAGGCGCAGCCCGTAGGGCAGGGCGATGATCACCTCAGCCACGTTCAGTGGGGGAGCGACAATGGCTAGGACGCTGCAGGAGCAGAGGGAGGCGGGGAAGCGACTCGGCAAGAGGCCCCGCAAGGTCGATGCGCGGACCCTGCGGTTGGCGTCCTATCTGGACTTCACGAAGTTGCCGGCCCTGCCGGCGAGCCAGGACTGGTACTCCAAGGTCGCGGCCTTCGGAATGGATGGGAACGACTCGGTCGGAGACTGCGTAATCGCTGGGTGCAATCACGGGATTCTCCAGCAGTCCACCTACGCCTCGACACCGAAGTCGGCAACCGAGCAGCAATGCCTGGATCAGTACTTCGCGTTGACGGGCGGCGCGGATACCGGTCTCGTCATCGGCGACACGCTGAAGTACTGGAAAAACACAGGGCTCTTTCCGTTCAAGGACAAGAACACCGCCTACGCCTCGGTGGACCCGACGAAGCTGGACGAGGTGAAGTACACGATCCTGCTCTACGGCTACTGCATGGCCGGGATCTCACTACCGGACGTGGATACTTTCGGCCCCTGGCTCCAAGTCCAAGGGCCGCCAGATCTCGCCAACGGCCACGACATCATCCTCGTCGGCTGGGACGATGCCAAGCAGGTGCTTTACGTCGTGACGTGGGGCGAGGTCGTGCAGATGTCCTACGCCTTCTTCAACGCCTACGTCGCTGCGGCAGCGGCGCAGGGCGAGGCATGGATCATCCTCGACATCGACTGGATCAACGCGCAAGGCCAGAGCCCGGGCGGGGTGGATCTTCCGACCTTGCAGACGGACATCGCCGTCGTGACGAGCGGGCCGCCCGTGACCCCAGTCCCGACGTTGACGCTCACGGCCTCCGCGATGAACGTGGCTGCGGGCGACCAAGTCACATTGACGTGGGCAAGCGCCAACGCGACGGACGTGGTCGGGGCGCAGACTCTCGCTGGCGATTACCCGTTGTCAGGAACGCTCGCGGTCACCGTAGAAGCCACGACCACCTATGCTCTCACGGCCTCGGGCCCCGGCGGCTCGGTGACCGAAGCGGTCGTCGTGACCGTCGGCCCCCAACCCAACCCCAATCCACCGAAGCCCACCAACTGGGGCCTCGTGATCGGCATAGCAGTGGCAGTTATCGCGGTCGCCATCGTCGTCTACTTCGCAGTCAAGGGAGGATAATGTGAATCCGATCATCGCTGCTGTCCTGGGGGTGCTGATCCCCTTCGCCGTGGCCTTCATCGTCGTCGAGGTGGCCAAGGCGAACACGTTCGTGAACAACCTCGGCTCGCCGTGGACGCAGATCGCGACCATCCTGATCGCGGCCGGCCTGTCCTGGGTGTCGCAGAAGCTGGGCGTCGTGCTACCGACCGATCTCGCGGGCTTCAATGCCGAGACGATCACGGCCCTGCTGACGCTGCTCGTCCAGACCCTGTTCCCCGTCGCCAGCACCCTCAAGGCTGGCCGCGTGGCGCAGGGCCTCAAGCACTAGTTGGCGCTTGAGGGCGAAGACCGTTGCGGGCCCGGCGGCCCGTGCTCGGGGGCACGGCACCTCATTGCAGCCGATGTCATGCACCTGAGCGCGGGTCGCCCCGTGACGCCGAGCGAGCGTGCCGTCTTCGCCTGCCCGTGCTGTGAGGAACCGCTGATGCCCGCCACGGTCGCTGCCTGGCCCTGGGATGCGTTGCGCGCCGCGGGGCAGGCATGACCCCGGACGACGTCCTGAAGCTGCTCTACGGGGCGCCACCGCTCGTGGCGAGTGCCTGGGGCGTGGTCAAGGTGGTGCAGGCCGTGCGGACCCCGCACGGCAACGGGAACGGGCATAAGGACACGCTCGCCGGTATCCAGCGCATCGAGAACCGCTGGATCGCGAGCGAGCCGATGTTCAGGCAGATAACCGCCGCGCTTGAGGCCACGGCGCACACACTGGAAATGCGCACGCCGGTCCTTGAAAACCTCGTCAAGATCACCGAAGGTCTTGCGGCGCAATTCACGGCCCACGATGTGACCGAAAAGGTGGCGTTCGCCGATATGGGCGGACGCCTGGATGCGGTGCAGAAAAGCGTGGACGCCATCCCGGCCCGTGCCTCGGCGCGGCGCCGATGACCGACACCCAAGGGATGCCATGAAACCGACGGCCCCCGGCCGTATAGGCTTCGTCTCCGATCTCCACATCCTCTCGCGCACCGGGCTCGTGCCGCCGGACTGGCGCATGAAACGCGACCCCCTCGCTCCCATGCAGGCCTACCTCTGGGACTGCTTCGTGGATTTCCGTAGCCGCTGCCCACCGCTGGACATCCTGGTGATCGTGGGCGACCTCGTCGAGGGCGAAACGCCGACCATGAAAGGCACAGTGGGCGGCGTCTCGGACCGTTACGCGGATCAGATTGAGGCAGCAACCGAAGTGCTCGGCCCGCTCGTGAAGAAGTCCAAGGAGACGATCCTGGTCACCGGGACCCCCTTTCACGAGGACGAACACGTCGTCGAGGACATCGGGAGCAAGCTGCGGACGCGGAAGTGGGCGACGAACGGGCGCCGGCACTCCGGCATCATTCTCGACCTCACGTTCCGCGGCCAGCGCATCAACTGCTCGCACCACCAGACGCGGGGCTGGATGTGGCTCGGCGGCGCGGCGAGCCGGATTGCCGTGCTTTCAGCTGCGGCCGAGGCGAGCGCGAAGTTCAACGGGGCCGACGTCATCGTGCGGGGCGATCTACATACGTCCGTCCTGCAGCAGACGCTGGGCAAATGGGTGTGTTTCCTGCCGGCGTGGACGATGCCGGGCGCGCACGCGATCAAGTCCATGGAAGCCGTCCGCGCGCATCTCGCCACCGACATCGGGGCGCAGGTGATGACCGTAACCGAAGACGGCGACCTGGCGTGGAGCGGCAACAAGTTCCATTACCCGCTGTTCAAACTTCCCATTGTGAGGGCCTGAGTGAAACCGAAGCCGGAACCGCCGATCTTCGACACGCTCATTGCCGCCTTGTCCGCGCCGCGCCCGAGCGATGCGCCGGGCGGGCTCGCCACCATGGACCTGGCGGACCGTCTGCACTGGAGCATGGGCAAGATTCGGCAGGAACTGCGCGCCCTGATGAAGGCCGGTCAACTCGTCTCGAAGGTCGAGATGCGGATCGGCATTGACGGCAAGCCGCATCACACGCCGGTCTATTCGATCAAGGGCAAGCGGGTGTGATCGAGATCGAATCGGCTGGCCGAGGCGCGTACCTCGTCTCGCGCCGCGTGCGCCGCGGCGACGCGCCGCATCCCGTGGACGGGGCGCTGGTGCGGGACCTAGAGCGGCTGTTCGTGGCCTTCAACCGCCGGCACTTCAAGGGCCAGTTGCCCAAGCCCCCGATCCGGATCACGGGCCGCTTCCGCCGCAAGCTCGCTGAGTGTCGCCAGGTGGATGGGGAGGCG
>DATJVW010000453.1:0-9801 GCA_035501675.1 Burkholderiales bacterium | reverse complement strand
ATCAGGATCGAGAAGTACAGGCCGGCCGGCCCGCCGCCGATGCAGACGATCTTCATGCGCGGGTCTCCCCGATGATTCACCGCTGAACTTATTAGACCTAAATGTTTTATCTGTCAAGAGATTGGTGCGCGCACAGCGCGTGCAGGACATGACCGGGTCGCGTCGGGCGCCCGTGGCCGACCGGGCTTGCGAGCGGCCGATCGCGGGTGGTAAGGTGCAACGCTCAACCCGGATATTTCATCGGGACGCGGATTTATGGGTCGTTGTGGGCGAGCCAGGTCGGGCTCGACCGCCGCAGCCAATAGATCATTCTATTGGCAAGGCGGGCATGCCCGAGATGGCCGTCCACAACGGGCCAGAAACCGCGTAACCCCGAGGCCAGAATGTGCTTGTCAGGCGATGGCCCGAGCGCGTGTGCTGGTGTGCATCTGCGAGCGATGCGGGGGTGGCCTGGTGAAATATCTGGGTTAAGTCACGGCAAACAGGAACCCGTCTATGGTGACCGCAATCGTGCTTCTCAGCGTGGCTCGTGCCCGAGTGGGCGAGGTGGCGGACAAGCTGGCCTCCACGGAGGGCATCTCGGAGGTCTACTCGGTGGCGGGGCGCTACGATCTGGTGGCCATGGTCCGAGTGCGCAGCAACGAGGACCTGGCGGACATCGTCACGAACCGGATGCAGCGCATCGAAGGCATCGAGAGCACGGAGACCTTGATCGCGTTCCGCGCCTACTCGCGCATCGACCTGGAAGGCGTGTTCTCGATCGGCATGAAGTAGGGCGGCCGCGAGGAGAATCGCGGCGCGTGCGGTGCGACCCGGGTTGCGCGCCGCGCCGGGATCGGGCTCCGTCCCGGCCCGGGACGGGTCAGCCCAGCAGTTGACAGCGCAGCCGGGCCAGCTCTGCTTCCATCTCCTCGATGCGCTCCAGATACGTGAGCACCAGCGCGAGCCCGGACACATTGAGGTCGAAGTCCGCTTTGAGCCGGCTGGCGCGCCGCCCCAGCACGATGGCACGCGCGGAGAAGCGCCAGGCCGAAATGCCGCCCCCTTCGATCGAGTTCCCGCCGACCGGCTGGAGCACCCCGTATTCCACCAGTTCGACGATCTCGTCGGGCAGGAGTCCCGACGCCTGTGCCAGCTCCTCGAGGGCCACCTCCAGGTGCTCGGTGAACAAGGCTTGATGGTCGAAGCGGGAGGACATCCTTTGCCCGCACGCTAACCGAAGTGAGCCCGTGGATTGAAGCTCGACGCCTGCTGCAAGTCGCGATATAGCTGTTTCTCGCGCTCGCTCAGCACCGAAGGCGTGACGACTTGAAGCACCGCGTAGAGGTCGCCCTCAGCGCCCCCAGGGCGCGGGAGGCCTTTGCCCCGGACGCGCAGCTTCTGGCCTGCGCGCGAGCCGGGCGGGATCTTGACGCTTACGCGCCCGTCCAGGGTCGGGACCTGGACCTCCGCGCCTAACGCCGCCTCCCAGGGAGCCACCGGCAACTCCAGATACAGATCGTGCCCGCTGACGCGGAACAAGTCGTGGGGTCTGAGCTGGACGTTGACATACAGGTCGCCGTCCGGCCCCCCGCCGTGGCCAGGGCCGCCTTTGCCGGGCACCCGGAGCCGCTGCCCGTCGGTCGCGCCCTTGGGAATGCGCACCTTCACGGTCTTCGTGGTACGCCGGAGCTGCCCCTCCCCCGACATCTCGGTGACCGGCAAGGGGACCTCGATTTCGCTCCCGCGCGCGGCCTCTTCCACGCTCAAATGCGCCGTGACCTCGTAGTCCTGGCCACGCATGCGAAACTCGCCGCCGGAGCGCCCGGCACGGAAGCCGCCCCGCCCCAGCCCCGAGAGCAGATCGAACAGATCGAGATCGCCGAGGTCCTGAAACCCGCCGCCGCCACCGCTGTGGAACTGCTGCTCCCAGTCGGGCGGCGGACGGAACTCCTGCCCCGGCTGGTAGTAGCCCATGGTGTCGTAGGCGTTGCGCTTCTCGGCGTCCTTGAGGACCTCGTATGCCTCGGCCACCTCCTTGAATTTCTCCTCCGCGTCCTTTTCCTTGGACACGTCGGGATGATACTTGCGCGCGAGCTTGCGGTAGGCCTTCTTGATCTGCTCATCGCTGGCCGAGCGCTCGACGCCGAGTATCTTGTAGTAGTCCTTGTATTTCATCCGCGCTGAGGGGTCACGCGCTGGGCGCAGCGCATGCGCTCAGGGCCCTTTGCAGTGGCGCCGTCAGGATCGCACCCTGCGGCGATTGGGCAAGGAACTCTGATGGGGGCGGCCGCCGGGAATTCAAGCCGCCGGGATTCAGGCCAGGTGGAGCCGGCTGTGCTTGGGAACGCGCGCCATGAGGTATTCCATCTGGTCCTGCAGAATGCGGCGGTTTTGCAGGATCAAATGCTCGTGGCGGTTGGGCACGTACGGTGCGTAGATGAGCGGCATGCGCGCTGCTTCCGGGGTGCGGCCGCCCTTGAGCGTGTTGCAGGAGCGGCAGGCCGTGACCACGTTCATCCACCGGTCCCGGCCGCCCAGATGCAGCGGGATGACGTGATCCCTGGACAGGTCGCTCTCGCGGAATCGCCCGCCGCAATACCCGCATAGATGCCGGTCGCGGCGGTACAGCGCCGCATTGGTCAGGTGCGGCTCCGACCCCCGGCCCCTGACGAGCTCGGCAGAGCCCTTGATGGCGACGATGCTCTTGGTGGACAGGCTGGACCGCTCACCGGTCAGGCGCGACATCCCGCCGCGGAACGTGCAAACGACATCGCCCAGCGACCAGGCGACCATGTCGCGGGCGTGATAGGTGATGGCCTGCTCCATCACAAGCCAGCGGTTGGGCATCCCTGCCATGTCCAACGCCAGAATCAAAGCCACTGCACTGCTCCTCTGTCTCCCTTCCTCTTAGACCGCGCCGCCGGGCAAAGCTCCCGGCGGGCCGGGCCACGCGCTCAAGCGCCGACCCGTGTGTCATTCTAGGCAATATCCGCGCCGGCGGGAATACCAGCGCCCCCGTGTCTTCCATGCGCAAGAAGTCCCCGTGTGAGCGACCTGAGCTCGCGGTCAATCCCACAGCGCCGCTGTTCAGGGACGGTCGTCGGGCTCGAAGAACAGCCACTGGATCTGCGGAAACGCCCGGCGCAGGTCGGACTCCAACAGGTTCACGTCGCCCATCAGGCGCCCCGCATCCAGCGACTCTCGCATGCGGGCCTTCACCGCCAGAAGGATCGCATCGCCGAGCTGCAGCGTGATGAGGTTGAACAGCTCGGCCACCTCGGGACGGCTGGTCACGAAGCGCCGAATCTGCTCTTCGACCTCCGGGTCGGCGCTCTGCCCGGTGATCAGCGCCTTGATCTCGATCGCCAACAGCACCGCGACCAGAATCAGGAGCATGCCGACCAGGATGCTGCCCACGGCGTCGAACACGGGATTGCCGGTCAACAGGCTGAGCAACACCGCTCCCAGCGCCACGAGCAGCCCGGCGAGCGCGGCGACGTCCTCGCCCAGGATCACGATCAACTCGCTGTTGCGCGATTGCCGGAAGAAGCGCCACAGCGAGCGACCGTGCGCCACTTTCCGGATCTCGCGCAGGCAGCCCGCCAGTGAGAAGCTCTCGAGCACGATGGCGATCAGCAGCACGGCGATGGCCGCGCCCGGCCAGGACAGGAGCTGCGGATCGGACAGCTTGTGCGCGCCCTCGTAGATCGAGAACGCGCCGCCGACGGTGAACAGCAGCACCGCCACCAGGAAGGCCCAGAAGTACACCACCATCCCATGCCCGAGGGGATGCTCCCGGCTCGGCGCGCGCTGGGCTTCACGCATGCCGCGCAGGAGCAGCCCCTGGTTGCCGCAATCGGCAAACGAGTGAATGGCCTCGGCCAGCATCGAGGCGGAACCGGTGACCCAGGCGGCCACGGCCTTGGCGAGGAAGATCCCGAAGTTGGCGGACAGCGCGTACAGCACCGCCCGCAGAGACCCGTCCGCTGACATCGATCGTCTTCCTCAGGGCCGCCCGGCCGGATTGCGTCCGCGCCGGGTCGCGCTCACTCGGACCGATCTGCCCTGTGCGCGAGCGTGAGACTCGCCTGGCGCGGCGATGGTCCTGCGAGCTGCGTGAGCAAGTTCGACTCCCGCTTGTAGAACCCCTCGGTATGGAAGGTCTCGGGAAACTTGTACAACTCGTAGTCGAGGTGGTGACACAGCTCGTGCAGCAGCGTGCGCAAGAAGGTCCGAGGCGCAACCACCTGTTTGCGCGCCACCGTACGCATCCAGACCGTGATCAGCGGCAGCGCGCGGTCCTCCGCGGGCTCGTACAATCCATGCAGCTCGCCCCAGTTCCCGCTCGGACGAACGGTCAGGACTTTCACGCGCACCGGCGGCACTCGCAGGCGCGACGCGAGGTTCGACAGCAGCGCCTGGCTCACCTGCTCGACCTCGCCGCGGCGCTCGGCCTTCAGCGCTCGCTCCAGCAGCGGCACGAGGTGATCCACCGGCGGCCCTGGAGGCAAGTGGATCTTCTGCACCGCGTCGCTGCGCAGGTAGACTACCTTGCGCGCAGGCGACAGGCGTTCGAAATAGGAGAACGGCACCGCGCTATCTTACATGTGTCTGCGCACGTTGCAGACCCCCGGGAATGGTGCGAACCTGTCGCCGCAGAGACGCCGGCGCGATCGGCGCCGCACGTGTAGTCCCCTAGAGACGACCCCGAACAACGCTATCCGACGAGGAGGAGACCTATGCATCGATCGAAGCAGGCCTGCGGCGCCATCATTTTATCCATCGCGGCTGTGAGCATCGGCTGCGGCCCGGCCGTGGGGGTCGAGCCCGATTCCCTGTTCCCGGCTCTCGACGAGTGCCTGCAGGCGGCGCCGCAGAAGCAGGAGGGCGTAGTGACCCGCTGGCAGCTCACTTCCAAGGAGCCGCCGTTCGGCTTCGAGATCGACATCCTGGCCCCGAACAACTACGTGTGGAGCATGAGGTGCACGGAGGCCACCGTGGGCGCTCCCGTGCGCAAGCTCGGCAACAAGGATTACAAGAAGCTAACGGCGCGCGTCAAGGTCCCCGAGAAATCCGCGCGCTTCACGGCAATCGGCGCCTACCCCTCGGTCGCGGAAGTGAGCAGGATGCAGCTGGATCTGGCCCTGAGCTTCAAAGGGACACCCTACTATACGTACGAAGTGACCACGAACGACGGGCGCAGCGCCAGCGTCGAGGTCAATGCCGACACCGGGCAAATCGACTACACGAAGTCGGAGCGCAAGTAGACCCATCCCCGCTCACCGGCCCCATGGCCCTCAGCGCCGGGCGGGCTCAGCCACTTCCGCCAGCTCGTGCGCCCAATCCAGGATGGGCTGCAACCGCTCGGGCAGCAGGCGCTTCGCGTCGGCGTAGCTGACCCAGCGGAACTCATGGTGCTCGGGGCGGCCCAGTTCGGGGTTGATCGGCAGCGATACGTCGCCCGTCGTGCTGGCCGCCACGTAGTAGCGCGCCACCTTGCCTGCGCTGTAGCGCGCCGTATCCCGGTACACTTCGCCCCACCGGAAGTCGAGCGCGGTGAGCGCCGTTTCCTCCTCGACCTCGCGAACCGCCGCCTCCAGAGGCACTTCGCCCGGCTCCACCCCGCCCTTGGGAAAGTCCCAGGTGCGGAACACGCGCAGCACGAGATAGCGCCAGCCGCCTCCCGCAGGCCGCAGCACCACCGCACCGGCCGAGAATTTACTGCGCCCCATCTTTACCTTGTGTCAGCCCCGCCCGGCAAGGCCGGTCGGTTCCTCCAGTTCCGAGAAGCGCACGGCCAGGATCTCGCGCGTGGAAATGCGGCCTTGCTCGCTCTTCTCCACCAGCATCAACTGCTGCCGGTCCGGGATGCCGGTGGGCAACACCATCTTGCCACCCGGCTTGAGCTGATGCAGCAGCGAGGCCGGAATGAGATCCGGCGCAGCCGTCACCATGATGCGATCGTAGGGCGCATGCTCGGCCCAGCCCAGGGCGCCGTTGCCCAGGCGCAGAGCGATATTCTTGTAACCCAGGCCCGCGAGCCGCTTCTTCCCCTGGGCCGCAATCCCCTCGATGATCTCCACGCTGTAGACCTGTCGGGCCAGCTCGGCCAGGATCGCGGCCTGGTAGCCGAACCCGGTCCCGATCTCGAGCACGACGCTGTCCGCCTGCACGTCGAGCAGATCGGTCATCAAAGCCACGATGAAGGGCTGGGAAATGGTCTTGCCGTGGCCGATGGGCAGCGGCGAGTTGACATACGCGAAGGGCTGGACCTCGGCCGGAACGAAACTGTGGCGCGGCACCCGCCGCATGACCTCGATCACGCGGTCGGCCAGGGTCGCACGGCCGAGCTGGCTCGCCAGCAGGTCGGTCTCGGCCGCGATCTCCTCCACCATCTGCCGCCGCAGCGGCTCGAAAACGTCTTCTGCTGGCATGCGACCTCCTGCACGCGCTGGGCCCGGGTGGACCCGCTTTGCCGGGGCCCTCGCTTTTGAATAGCATGCGTCCGTGGGCACTGCTCTGGCAACTCCCGTAACGCACCCGGTCTTACCGGACTACGATGGCGGCGGCATCGTCAACCTGACGGCCAGCATCGCGACAGCGCTTGGCGCGCCCGCCGGCCCTTACGCGGCCGTCCGCGGCGCGGGCCTCGGGCAATTGCTGGCGAGCCGCGAGCGCGTCGTCCTCATCGTGGTGGACGGCCTGGGACACCGCTACCTTACACGGAATTACCCGGGCAGCACGCTGTGCCGGTCTCTCCACGGGTCGCTGACATCGGTGTTCCCCTCCACCACGGCGACCGCCATCACCGCGTTCCTGACGGGGCTGGCGCCGGCCCAGCACGGTATCACGGGCTGGCACATGTACTTCCCCGATATCGCCGCGATCGGCGCGGTGCTTCCCCTGCGCACGCGCCAGATGGATCGGCCGCTGACGGCACTCGGCTTCGATCCGGCGCGCTTCTTCGATCGCCCATCGCTGTTTGACCGCCTGCCGGTTCGCTCCTTCGTCGTGTCGCCGGAGCGCATCGTGAACTCCGTGTTCAATCGCTTGCATTCGGGCACCGCTGAGCGCCGCGGCTACGGCTCCCTCGAGCAAATGTTCGCTTCCATCCTGAGCTGTCTGCGCGCGGCGGCTGGCCGCCGTTACATCTATGCCTACTATGCAGACTTCGACTCGGTCGCGCACGAGCACGGGGTCAACAGCCGGCAGGCCGACCACGTCGTGCGCCGCTTCGACGCTGCGTTCTCCGCTTTCTTGTCGCACGCCTCGGGGCTGGACGCCACGGTGGTCGTCACGGCCGACCACGGCTTCATCGACTCGCCGCCGGAGCGGCTGGTCGAGCTCGACGACCACCCCGATCTGCGGGCCACGCTACGCCTTCCACTGTGTGGCGAGCGGCGTGCAGCGTACTGCTACGTCCAGCCCGCCCAGGCCGGAGACTTCGAGAGGTACGTGCAATGCAGGCTCGCAGACCAGGCCTGGCTGCACCGCAGCGAAGCCCTGATCGAGCAAGGCTGGTTCGGTCCCGGGGCCCCCCACGCCAAGTTGAAGGACCGCGTCGGGGACTACACCTTGGTGATGAAGGACAACTGGACCATCAAGGACTCGATGCCGGGTGAGGCGCGCCACCGCCAGATCGGGGTACACGGAGGCGTCACCGAGGACGAGATGATCGTGCCGCTGGTCGTCGTCCAACCGTAGCGGAAGCGACAGATGGCGGCCCACGGGCTCACGCCATGAGCCTGCCCCGGACGGCAAAATGTCCGCCCATATGAGTCCACTCGAGACCTTTCATCCCGCCGTCGCCAATTGGTTTCGGCGCACCTACAACGCGCCCACCGAGCCGCAGCTGCGGGCCTGGCCTGTCATCCAGTCTGGGCAGCACGTGTTGATCGCTGCGCCCACCGGCTCCGGCAAGACGCTGGCGGCGTTTCTGGCCGCCATCGACGCGTTGGTGCGCCAGGGCGTGCGGCACCAGCTGCGCGACGCAACCCAGGTCGTCTACGTCTCGCCGCTCAGGGCGCTCTCCAACGACATCCACAAGAACCTCGAGGAGCCGCTCGCCGGCATCCGCCAGGAGCTGGCCGCTCTGGGATTCCCGGAAATCGAGATCCGCACGCTGGTGCGCACCGGAGACACGCCGCAGTCCGACCGCGACCGGATGCGGCGCAAGCCGCCGCACATCCTGGTGACCACGCCGGAATCTCTTTACATCCTTCTCACCAGCGAGTCGGGGCGCAAGACCCTGGCGAGCACGCGCACGGTGATCGTCGACGAGATCCATGCGGTGGCGCCCAACAAGCGTGGGACGCACCTCGCGCTATCGCTCGAGCGCTTGGAGCACATCACCGGCCATCGCCTCACGCGCGTCGGATTGTCGGCGACTCAGAAGCCGATCGAAGAGGTGGCGCGCTTTCTAGTGGGGCTTGGCGGCCACCCGGCGAAGGATCTGTTCGAGGACGGCGCAGACGCGACCAGCGCGCCGTCCCCGGCTTGCGCCATCGTTGACACCGGCCACGTGCGCCGGCGCGATCTCGCCATCGAGGTGCCGGACGCGCCCCTGGAAGCGGTGATGTCGGGCGAGGTCTGGGGACAGCTCTACGAGCGGCTCACCGGCCTGATCCAGGAACACCGCTCCACCCTCGTGTTCGTCAACACGCGCCGGCTGGCCGAGCGGCTCGCGCGCGCGCTGACCGAGCGGCTGGGCGAAGAACAGGTGACCTCTCATCACGGCAGCCTGGCGCGCGAGCAGCGCCTCAACGCCGAGCAGAAACTCAAACGCGGCGAGCTCAAAGCGCTCGTCGCCACCTCTTCGCTCGAGCTGGGCATCGACATCGGCCACGTGGATCTCGTGTGCCAGATCGCGACACCGCGCTCCATCTCCGCCCTGCTGCAGCGCGTCGGCCGGTCGGGCCACGCGGTCGGCGGGCTGCCCAAGGGCCGCGTCTTCCCGCTCTCGCGCGACGACCTTGTCGAGTGCGTCGCGTTGCTGGACGCCGTCCGGCGTCAGGAGCTCGACCGGCTGCACGTGCCCGACAAGCCGCTGGACGTCCTGGCGCAGCAGATCGCGGCCGAAGTCGCATGCGGCGAGTGGGACGAGGATGCGCTCTACGAGCTGCTGCACCGCGCCTGGCCTTACCGTGCGCTCACGCGCGAAGAGTATCGGGCAGTGGTGCAGATGCTGGCCGAGGGCTATTCCACGCGCCGCGGCCGCCGTCAGGCCGTCGTGCACCGCGACGCTGTGAACCGCAAGCTGCGCCCGCGGCAGGGTCTGCGCCTGACCGCCATCACCTCCGGCGGCACCATTCCGGACACCGCCGACTACAACGTGGTTCTGGTGCCGGAGGAACAGATCATCGGCACGGTGAATGAGGACTTCGCCGTGGAGAGCATGGCCGGCGACGTCTTCCAGCTCGGCAACACGTCCTATCGCATCGTGCGCGTGGAGGCGGGGCGCGTGCGCGTGGAAGACGCGCACGGCCTGCCGCCTACGATCCCCTTCTGGCTGGGCGAGGCGCCGGCGCGCACCGACGAGGTCTCCGCCGCCGTGTCGCGGCTGCGCGCGGAGGTCGAGACACGTCTGACGCATCCGGATGCTGCCCTGCGCTACCTGGTGGACCAGGTCGGCGCGGCCGAGGAGGCCGCCGCCCAGATCGTGGACTACTTCGCCGCGGCCAAGGCGGCGCTCGGCCTGCTGCCGACGCAGCGCGACCTGGTGTTCGAGCGCTTCTTCGACGAAACCGGCGGCACCCAGTTCATCATCCATTCGCCCTACGGCAGCCGCATCAACCGTGCGTGGGGCCTGAGCCTGAGAAA
>DATJVW010000452.1:0-4106 GCA_035501675.1 Burkholderiales bacterium | reverse complement strand
ACTTGTGCTCTTCGCCGGCCTTGCCCTTGCCCACGGCTTCTCGGTCGATCCCGTAGACGTGGCCGTTGCGCGAGCCATGCAGCCACAGCTTCTTGCCGCCCACGTCCGCGAGGATGATCTCGTTCACGCCGTCGTAATCGTACGGATCATTGGGCGTGTAATTGAAGTACGAAAGCATCTTGCCGGTGTCGGGGTCGAGCACGAGGTTGCTGTTGGTGAACAGGTTGTCGCCCAGACGCACATGGCGGTCGAAGTCCGGGCCGGGATTGCCCACGGGCCAGAACAGTTTGTTGGTGGCCTGATCGTAGGAGCCAGTGATCCACGCCGAACCGCCACCATACTTCCACGACTCGCCCGCCCAAGTGTCGTTGCCGGGCTCGCCCGGGCCGGGGATGGTGTAAGTCTTCCATACCGGCTCGCCGGTCTCGGCGTCGATCGCCGCGATCCACCCGCGCACGCCGTATTCGGCGCCGGCGGTACCGAAGATGATCTTGCCCCGCAATGCCATCGGCATGATCGTGAAGGTTTCGGCGTAGGTGTAGTCACCCATCTTCTTGTCCCAGACCACCTTGCCGCTGGCGTTGTCCAGCGCCACGATGTGGGCATCTAAGGTGGCGAGATACACCTTGTTCTTGTAGACGGCCACGCCGCGGTTCACCACGTCGCAGCACAGCTTCGGAAACACGTCGCCGGGCAGTTCACGCTCATACTTCCACTTCACCAGACCGGTGGTGGCGTCGGCGGCGATCACCCGGTTGAACGACGTCGTCACGTAAACCGTACCGTTTACCGCGACCGCCTGGCTGTCCTGGCCTTCCAATACACCGAAGGACAGGTTCCACACGGGGCGCAGCTTCTTGACGTTATCCCGGTTGACCTCCCTCAGGGGACTGTAGCGGGTGGTTTGATAGTCGCGACCGTAAAGAAGCCAGTTGTTGGCATCCTTGTCAGCGTTGAGCAGCATGTCGTCCGTCACGTAGTTTGGATACTGCTTGGACTCCAGCGTATCCACGCCCTGGGCGAACGCATACCCAGAAGCGCCTAGTGCTGCAGTTGCAGCGAGGGACAACGCCGCTTTCTTGAGCGACAATTGCTTGACCATTGAAATTACCTCCCGAAAGTGTGCGCATCGCATCCGAATTCTGGACGCTTTGCCAGGTTCCATTTTTTGCGTGTTTGAAGCGGAGGAACGGGCTGCCTCAAAGAGCGCGCTGCACGTTGAATACAGCGGGTCCAAAATAGAGAAACCACTAGGGATTGTCAACATGTTTTGCCTCGCTCTGCCAGCAGATCGCGCGCGATGCTATTGCGTATTGCGTCGCACAACGAGAAGCGCCTCATTCTGCGTTCGCCGCTGGACATTTACGGGCAACCCGATACCACTGCGCGCCCTCGCTGCAGACATGATTGCCTTGGCGGCATACACCTTTGGCTCGCGTGTTTGGCTGGCAGCCGCTTCGTGTATGCGCTCAGCCGCCGGACGCGGATACGGTCACCGTCGAGCGGCGGAATTGAGGCTGCTGGGCGTCGTGCTGGGCGCGGTCCTTGGCTTTCATGCGCCGGGCGCGGCCCGTGCCGATCCGCTACTCACCTACCCCCTCAAGGTCAAAGGGCATGTGGTTCGGGCGGAGGTGGCCAACACCGACGAGAGCCGACGCATTGGGCTCATGTTCCGGGACAGCCTGCCCGACAACCAGGGCATGTTGTTCGTGTATGAAGCTGAGGGCCGGCACGCGATGTGGATGAAGAACACGCTGATCCCGCTGTCGGTCGCCTTCATCGACCGCACGGGGCACATCATCAACATCGAGGACATGGCGCCGCAGAGCGAGGACACCCATAGCGCGCGGGCGAGCGCCGCCTTTTCGCTGGAGATGAACCAGGGCTGGTTCAAGAAGCGCGGGATCAAGGAGGGCGACCGCGTCCAGGGTCTGGAGCGCGTGCCGCCCTCGCAGCACTGAACCACCGAGAAGCTGCGCCCGGCTTTACATGCCGAAGAATGTGGTGCGAAACACCCCGCCGCTGGCGCTCATGAAGAACAGCAACGGCAGGGACAGCGCCGTGTTCGCGCGCGAGGCCAGGAAGGCAGTGCGGCGCGCCTTGTTCTTCTCCTCGTCCGAGGCCTGCGTGAGCCCCAGGATCTTCTTTTGGTTGGGCCAGATCAACACCCAAACATTGAACAACATGATGGTGCCGAGCCAGGCGCCGACCCCAATGGGGACGTAGACCTTCTGCAGGAACAGAAAAGCGTCGAAAAAGTGGTTGCTCAGTATCGTCGCGCCAGCCAGCCAGGTTACAAGCGCCGCCCAGCGGAAGAACAGCAGCGCCCGCGGCGCGACATGCCGTGTGATCCCGGCTGCCGTGCTGTCGGCCTGCGCGGCCTTGAGTGCCGCAACCTGCACGAAGTTGAAGTAGTAGAGCAGGCCGATCCACATCACGCCCGACAGGATGTGCAGCCAGCGTACCAGTCCGTAGTGAATGAAGGCACCCCAGTCCATGGCTAGCTCCCCAGGGCAAGTTTGACGATCCAGTACAGGATCAGGGTCAGCACGAGGCCCGATATGATCGTGCCCCATAGCGAATCCAGCGGGTTCTTCATGTTCTCCTCCAGGTTTGGCGGGGTGGACACCCCCTGCCAGGATACTCGACCAGCATTGAATGGCAAGTCGTTGATATGCGCTATCAACCATACGGGCCCGGGTGGAGGGTTCGAGACCTCGGGCGCGACGGGCAACATGCACGGAACATACAGGGTCAGCGGACGAGGTCAGGCCGCTGGCTCGATGCGGAGCACGATGGCCGTGGCGTCGTTGCGACCCATATAGGCGGCCTGATGGCGGTGTGCCGCATCGACCAAGGCGTCCGCCGCCGCCTGCGGCTCCGGCTGGCGGCGCAGGATCTCGATCATGTTGGCATCCCCCAAGACCTCCCATACTCCGTCGGTAACCATGAGAAACGTATCGCGTGGCTGGATATCCCCGCCCGCGAAGTCCACAACCAGGTGGCTGTCCAGGCCGACCGCCCGCCGCAGCACGTGGCGCATGTCGCGCCGCTGCCAGGTATGGTCGGTGCTGAGCTGCTTGAACAGGCCCCCGCGGAGACGATAGACCCGCGTGTCCCCCACGTGGGCCAGGTAATAGTGGCCGTCGCGTAATACGAGCAGGCTTACCGCGGCCACCACGGTATCGTGATCCGGCCTGCGCCCATTCTGGGCCCAAAGCCAGTCGTTGGCCGCACGCAGAAGCCGATCCAATGATTGGCCCACGCTCCAGTGCGCGGGCGCGGCGTAATAGTCGGCGGCGACACAGCGCACCGTAGTCTCGGCGGCAACCCGCCCTGAGCCGCCACCGCTCACCCCATCGGCTATCGCCAGCACCACGCCCCGGCCAATGGCGCCGGCATCGGACGGCGCGACTGCCGCGTAGAAGTCCTCGTTGGGCTTGCTGGGCGCGGCCAGACTCGCCGAGCCGAGGCGCAACTCGAGACGTTGCACTGCCCCCGCCGGACCGGGAAGCGGGACGCGGAGCCAGGCAGGGCGGCTCGTGTCAAGCGTCCTCATGGCGCTGAGGCCCGTTCGAGCGCGGCCGGGGCCGGTCCCCTGAAGTCAGCGTGGCACAACGCGGTGGGAGTGATCCTGATGCGACCGGCGACGCGTCGGCCCGAGACTCCCGGTCTCGACCGCGGCGATAGCCTTGGCCTGGTTCATATCTTCGGTGTAGCCGCACACGTACAGACAACAGGCGAGCTGGTTGACCAAGGGATGGGGGATGGGGGCTTCGCCGTCCAGGGCGTGACGCGTCCAAACGGCTGTGGCGTGAGCGTCCACACTCGCGGGCAGGCCCGCCACGGGCTTGACCGGGCCGGCTTCCTGCTCGAACAGCAGCACCCGCTCACCCTGATCGAACCATTCGATCTTCGGTCGCCGGCGCGGGTCGGCAAAGGGTTCTCCCTCGGTGCTCCTCAGCAGCAAACCCCGCAACCCGGTCGCGGCAAAAAATAGGGCGAGGCGTTCCAACTGCTCGTTCGCGGCTGCGCTCGACAGCCGCACACCTTGCCCTTCAAACGGCTCGATCAACTTCACCACCGTGTGCCCGGAGTTGCGCACG
>DATJVW010000451.1:0-2554 GCA_035501675.1 Burkholderiales bacterium | reverse complement strand
AGCACGCGCACGGGCAGGAAGAAGTCCGGCCGCTTGGCAATCCATCGTGATCGATCGAGCGAGATGCCGCCGCCCGGCACGATCATGCGTACGTGCGGATGATGCGTCATCGCCGATCCTCCGGTGCGCAACACCGCGGCGATGCCGGTGCTGGCGCCGAGATGCTTGGGGTCGGCCGCGATCGTCACCATCGTCTCGGCGGACGCCCGGAACAGGAGATCGTAGATCACCGCCTTGTTCTGATAGGCGATGTCGCCGATCGGCACGGGCAGTGTGAAGACGACGTGGAAGTACGGTACGGGCAGCAGTTCCGCCGCCCGCGCCGCCAGCCACTCACGCGCTGCCGCGCCCTGACACTTCGGACAGTGGCGGTTGCGGCAGCTGTTGTAGGCGATCGCCGTGTGACGGCAGGCGTCGTTCTCGCACCGCAGGACGTGCCCGCCGAGCGCCGCGGTGCGGCAGCGCTCGATCGCCGACATGACCTTGAGCTGGCCGAGGCTCACATGGCCGGCATTGGCGCGGCGCCAGGCGGCCCCGTGATCGCGGAAGATGTCCGCGACCTCCAGCGCTGGACGGGACAAGCCCGCCGCTCAGGCGGGCGGCCGGGCGAGCTGGTCGAGCGGGCTCTTGACCTCGCGGATAGTCCGCGTGGCGACCTGAGAGTAGAGGGCGGTGGTGTCGAGCTTCTTGTGACCGAGCAGAACCTGGATGACGCGGATGTCGACCTTCTGCTCGAGCAGGTGGGTGGCGAAACTGTGCCGGAGCGTGTGCAAGGAGACGCGCTTGTCGATCTGGGCCACCGCGGCCGCAGCGTGGCAGGCGCGATTGAGCTGGCGCGTGGTGAGGGGTTGCACCGGATCGCGGCCCGGGAACAGCCACCCCTGGGGCCTTCTCGCCTTCCAGTAGGTGCGCAAGAGCTCCAGCAGGGCGGGCGATAGCATCACGTAGCGGTCCTTATGGCCCTTGCCCTGCTCGACCCGGATCACCATCCGCGTGCTGTCGATGTCCGAGATCTTGAGCGAGACCACCTCAGAGGCCCGGAGACCAACCCCATAGGCCACGCTCAGCGCCGCCCGGTACTTGAGACCAGGTGCCGCGTCCAGGAAGCGCTGAACCTCTTCGGGGCTTAGGATCACCGGCAGCTTGCGCGGCTCACGCACGAACGGTAAGCGCTCGGTGACGTCTTGGCGCCCGAGCGTCACACCGAAGAAGAAGCGCAACGCAGTCACCGCCGCGTTCAGCCCCGGCGCCGTGATGCCGCTGGACGCTAGATGGAGATGATAGCGCCTCGCGTTTGAGGTCTCCACCATAGCCCAGCGACGGGGTCATCGACAAAAGCCGCGGGAAAAAGAAAAAAGGCCTTAGCGCTAAGAGCCGTTCCGGAAAGTTTGGACTCACGATGAACGAGTCGTCAAACGACGCAGCATGAGTCGGATCATGGCCAGGCGGATGAAAGCTGCGGCCATGCGGGCGTGACGCTCGAAGTCTTTGGCGAGACGGCGACAGCGGCTGATCCAGGCGAGTGTGCGCTCGACGATCCAGCGCTTGGGCAGGACGACGAAGCGATGCAGCTCGCTGCGTTTGACGATCTCGAGTTTCCAAGTGCCGGTCCTTGCAACCGCGCGGGCGGTCTTCGCCGCGTGATATCCTGCGTCTGCAAAAATACGCTCGATGAACGGGAAGAGGCGGCGGGTGCGGCGATCGAGCACGAGCCGTGCACCGTCACGATCCTGGATATCGGCGGAATGGACGACGACGTTCAGGAGGAGGCCGAGCGTATCGACGAGTATGTGCCGCTTGCGGCCTTTGACCTTCTTGCCAGCGTCATAGCCCGACGGATCGAGCGACGCCCCCCTTTTTGCGCCCCCTTGGCGCTCTGGGCGTCGATGATGGCAGCCGTGGGGCTCGCCTCGCGGCCTTCACGTTCACGCGTGGCGACGTAGAGAGCGTGATGGATACGCCCCAATGTCCCATCCCACTCCCAGAGATCGAGGTAGTCATAGATCGTGCTCTTCGGCGGCAGATCCGTCGGCACGGCATTCCATTGGCAGCCGGTCGAAAGCACGTAGAAGATGCCATTCAGCACCTCGCGCACGTCGACACTCCGTTTGCGGCCGCCGCGCTTGGCCGGCGGTATCATCGCCTCGACCAGCGCCCATTCGGCGTCAGTCAAATCGCTGGGGTATCGCAAGCCGCGCCGGTCGGCGGCACCGCGATGTTCGGGCTTCCACATCGTGCACCCTCCTCGATTCGGGTGCTCGATAATGAATCACATCCGATTCCTCAGACTCAACAACTTTCCGGAACGGCTCTTAGCAGGCTGCTGAAAAACCCTCGACGGTGCGATTTCAGCATGATTCAAGAGCGGCGGTGAAGCTGCCGGGGGAAAGTCATGCGTGGGTCGGATCAGCATTCGGGGAGGTTGTTCGCGTATGTGAACTTGGAGTCTCGGATCGCGCCGGATCATCCGCTGCGTCTGATCCGCGAGATCGCGAACGAGGCGTTGGCGAAGCTGAACAAGGCGTTTGAGGAGCTTTATTCGCGGGAGGGTCGG
>DATJVW010000450.1:0-4365 GCA_035501675.1 Burkholderiales bacterium | reverse complement strand
CCGTCCTGGGCTATTCCGGCACCGTTCCGGTGACGATGGACGAGATGATCCACCACGCGAAGGCCATCACGCGCGCGGTGAAACGCGCCATCGTGGTCGGCGATCTGCCGCTCGGGGCTTATCACGCGTCGGCTGCGGACGCGATCAACAACTCCATGCGGATGCTCAAGGAGGGCGGCACCGACGTCGTGAAGATCGAGGGCGGCGAGGACTTCGCCGACACGGCCGCGGCCGTCGTGCGGTCCGGGATTCCGGTCATGGCCCACATCGGCTTGACGCCGCAGCTGGTCTCCAAGCTGGGCGGCTTCAAGGTGCAAGGCAAGGATGCCGCGGCAGGCGTGCAGCTGTTGAGCGACGCGCTGTCGATGGAGAAGGCGGGCTGCTTCGCGATCGTGCTCGAGGCGATCCCCGACCGCGTGGCGCAGATCATCACCGAGCGGCTGCGCATCCCCACCATCGGCATCGGCGCGGGCCCCCATTGCGACGGCCAGAACCTTGTCCTGCACGACATGGTGGGACTGTTCGACCGCTTCACGCCGAAGTTCGTCAAGCGCTACGCCAACTGCTGGGAGCAGATCAGCAAGGCGCTGGCCGACTTCCAGGAGGACGTGCGCAAGGGCGAGTTCCCCAAGGCCGAGCACAGCTTCACCATGAAGGAGGAGGAGTATCAGGCGCTCATGCGGCATCTGCCTAAGCCGTAAGAAATTGACCGAATTCGAGATCATCCGGCGCTACTTCAGCCCCCCCACCGACCACACGGTACTCGCGGGCGGCGACGATGCGGCCCTGATCGCAGTCACGCCCGGCATGGAGCTGGCGGTCTCCACCGATGTACTGGTCGCCGGCCGGCACTTCTTCGAAAGCGCTGAACCCTATGACGTGGGATACAAGTCCATGGCCGCCAACCTGTCGGACATGGCGGCGATGGGCGCGCGGCCGCGCTGGGCGACGTTGTCCCTGACCCTGCCGGCGGCGGAGGAGCATTGGCTCGAGCGGTTTTCCTCCGGCTTTCTCGACTTGTCGCGCGCCAATGAAGTCGACCTGATCGGCGGCGACACCACCGGCGGGCCGCTCGCCATTTGCGTGCAGATCATGGGCGAGGTTGCTCCCGGCAAGGCGCTGCGCCGTCGCGGCGCGCGCCCGGGGGACGACGTGTGGGTGTCTGGCAACCTGGGCGACGCCGCACTCGCGTTGTCCTGCTTGCGCGGCGATTTCGAGCTGCCGGCACAGGACCGCACCTACGTGTTGCAGCGGCTCAACCGGCCGCAGCCGCGCGTAGCGCTGGGCCAGGGCTTGATCGGGCTGGCCAACAGCGCCATCGATGTCTCCGACGGGCTGGTCGCCGACGTGGGCCACATCGCGGACGCTTCCGGTGTACGCGCGGTCGTCCAGTGGGAGTCGGTGCCCCTCTCCGCGGTCGCGACACGCCACCGTCAGCACCCTTTGGTGTTGCGGGCCGCCCTGACCGGAGGTGACGACTACGAGCTGGCGTTCACGGCCCCGTCCGACCATGCCACCGCGCTGGAGCTGCTGGCGCGGCGTGTAGGCGTGGGACTGACGCGCATCGGCCGCATCGAGGCCGGGGCCGGGGTGACGGTGCTCGACCACGCCGGCAAGCCTATGGTCCTCGCGGAGACTGGATTTGATCATTTCCGCTAGGTTCGTGGCTCGACCCAACCTGCGGTTCCTGTTCGGCCACCCGTATCATTTCATCGCTCTGGGGTTTGGCGTAGGGCTCGCGCCGGTCGCCCCCGGCACCTTCGGCACGCTGCTGGCCCTGCCCATCTTCTGGCTGCTCAGCCTGCGTCTGGATGCCGCTGGAATGCTGATCGTGCTCGGCTTCCTGTACGTGGGCGGCGTCTGGGTGTGTGACCGCACCGGCCGGGATCTCGGCGTCGAGGATCACAAGGCGATCGTGTGGGACGAAGTCGTCGCGTTTCTCGTCGTGCTGTTCTTCACGCCCGCGGCGCCGATGTGGCAGGCGCTCGCCTTCCTGCTGTTCCGTCTATTCGATATTCTCAAGCCCGGCCCGATCCGCTACGTTGAGCTGAGGTTCCGCGGCGGGTTCGGCGTCATGGTCGATGACCTGGTGGCGGCGTTCGCCACCTTGGTTTGCCTCGCGTTGTTCAAGCTGCTGGCGCCGGCGGTTGGAGATTGGCTTGGATTCAGAACTGTATAGGCTGGCTGTCGAGGCGGGCGATGCCCTGAAGGCGAGAGGCTGGATGCTGGTCACGGCAGAATCTTGCACCGGCGGCTGGGCTGCGGAGGCGGTGACCATGGTGTCTGGCAGCTCGGGTTGGTTCGAGCGCGGTTTCGTCACCTATACCAACCTGGCCAAGCAGGAGATGCTGGGCGTTCAGACCGCCACGCTGGAGTCGCACGGTGCGGTCTCGGAGCCGACCGTGCGCGAAATGGTGGCCGGTGCGCTGGCGCGCAGTCGAGGCGACGTCGCGCTGGCGGTTTCAGGCGTGGCCGGCCCCACCGGAGGCACGCCGGCCAAGCCGGTTGGGATGGTGTGTCTCGGCTGGGGCCTGCGCGACCGCGAGCCGACCGCCGTCACGCGCCACTTTGGCGGCGATCGCGAGGCGATTCGCCGCCACGCCGTGATCGCGTCGCTCGAGGGTTTGCTCGAGCTCCTGAATGCCGCGGGCGCGGCCGGCGTGTGAGCTCGCCTGAGCAACCCAGTTTGCCTCCCGTGTGAGCGGGTCGAGCGGGCGCGCGCTGCGGGCTCACTCAGCGAGCCAGTCGGCGGGCCAACATGAGCGCGCAGGTCCCGGGCCGCGGTCGCGCGATGGCAGATCATCCCGAGCATCCCTCAGCGCGAGCCGCCGCCCGTCCGCCCGTGCACGTTCTTTATGGGAGAATACGATGCTCATCGAAAAGGAAATCGCCGACATCATGGACGACAACAAGCGCAAGGCCCTGCAGGCGGCCCTGTCCCAGATCGAGAAGCAGTTCGGCAAGGGCTCGATCATGCGCCTGGGCGAGCACGAGATGTCGCAGGACATCCAGGTGGTGTCGACCGGCTCGCTCGGCCTGGATATCGCGCTCGGGGTCGGGGGCCTGCCGCGCGGCAGGGTCGTCGAGATCTACGGGCCGGAGTCCTCGGGCAAGACCACCCTCACGCTGTCGGTCATCGCGCAGATGCAAAAGCAGGGCGGCACCGCCGCCTTCATCGACGCCGAGCATGCGCTCGATCCGCAGTACGCGCGCAAGCTGGGCGTGAAGGTCGAGGAGCTGCTCATCTCGCAACCGGACAACGGCGAGCAGGCGCTGGAGATCGCCGACATGCTGGTGCGCTCGGGTTCGGTCGACGTGGTGGTGATCGACTCGGTCGCCGCGCTCACGCCGAAGGCCGAGATCGAGGGCGAGATGGGCGAGCCGCAGATGGGGCTGCAGGCGCGGCTCATGTCCCAGGCTTTGCGCAAGCTCACGGCCAACATCAAGCGCTCCAACACGCTGGTCGTGTTCATCAACCAGATCCGCATGAAGATCGGGGTGATGTTCGGCAATCCCGAGACCACCACGGGCGGGAACGCGCTCAAGTTCTACGCCTCGGTGCGGCTCGACATCCGCCGCATCGGCTCGATCAAGAAGGGCGACGAAGTGATCGGCAGCGAGACGCGCGTTAAAGTCGTCAAGAACAAGGTGGCGCCGCCGTTCAAGCAGGCCGATTTCGACATCCTCTACGGCGATGGCATCTCGCGCGAGGGGGAGATGGTCGATCTGGGGGTGCTCTACAAGGTGGTCGAAAAATCCGGCGCGTGGTACAGCTATGGAGCCGATCGCATCGGCCAGGGCAAGGACAACGCCCGCGAGTTTCTCAAGGAGCACGCGGACATAGCTGCCGAGATCGAAGCCAAGATCCGCGCGAACGCCGGAGTGACCGAGGACGCTCCGACCATGGCCGAGGAGCATTAGGACGTCCCGGCCAGGCGCTCACAGTGGCCCCCGCGGGGGCGAGAAGGGGCCCGGCCCGGCGCATCCGAGCGGCGGCTCGAGTGACCCCGCCGCGCTGCGTGCCCGAGCGTTGAAGCTGCTCGCTCGCCGCGAGCACTCGCGTTGGGAGTTGTCGCGCAAGCTCGGTCCAGCCGATCCCGATGCCCTGAGTGCATTGCTCGACGATCTGCAGGCGCGGGGATGGCTGTCGGAGCAGCGTCTGGCGGATCAGCTGCTGCGTGCCGGCGCCGGCCGTTTCGGCAGCCGTAAGGTGATGCAGCAGCTGACTCGCAAAGGGGTGAACGGGGAGCTCGTTGCGCAAATGGGCAAGCGCGCGCGCGAGGGCGAGCTGGAGAACGCGCGCGCGGTGTGGCGCAAGCGCTTCGGCAAGGCGCCCGACAGCCTGCAAGAGCGCGGGCGTCAGGC
>DATJVW010000449.1:0-19812 GCA_035501675.1 Burkholderiales bacterium | reverse complement strand
TCAGAGCGTCAAGTCCAAGGTGATCGAGCCGGGCTACGCGTACGTGCGCGTGACCCAGTTTCAGGAGCATACCCCCGAGAAGCTGGCCGCCGCTATCGACACGATGTGGAAGCAGAACAATGGCCAGATGAAGGGCATCATCCTGGATCTGCGCAACGATCCAGGTGGCCTGCTGAATGCCGCAGTGGCCGTTTCGGCCGCCTTCCTGCCGCAGAACGCGCTGGTGGTCTATACCGACGGGCGCACCGAGGACTCCAAGATGCGGTTGTACGCCTCCAGCGAGTACTACCTCCGAGGCAGCAAGGAGGACTACTTGAAGAAGCTGCCGCCTTCGGTGAAGACCGTGCCTATGGTCGTTCTGGTGAACGGCGGGTCGGCCTCGGCCTCGGAAATCGTGGCCGGTGCGCTGCAGGACCACAAGCGCGCCATCATCATGGGCACTCAGACTTTCGGCAAGGGCTCCGTGCAGACCATTCTGCCGCTAGGGAATAACACGGCGATCAAGCTGACCACGGCGCGCTACTACACACCCAACGGCCGCTCGATCCAGGCCAAGGGAATCCTGCCTGACATTCCAGTCGAAGAGGCCACGATCGCGGAGGTCGAACAGCCCGCGCTGCGCATGCGCGAGGCCGACCTGGAGCGTCATCTGGTAAACCCGACCGAGAAGGATGAAGGCGAAAGCAGCGCTCCCAAGCCCGCAACCAAGCCCACCGCCCCGAAGGAAGGGGGCGTGGACATCAAGGGTGAGAAAGACAAACCAGACCAGCCCGAGTACGGCTCCAAGACCGATTATCAGCTCAACCAGGCGCTGAACCTGCTGAAAGGACTACAGATCATCAGCAAGCGCTGAGCGGTCGCGAACGAAGGGCCGGTGGGTTTTCGACCTGCCGGCTCTTTCTTTTTGCACGAGCGAAACGACGAACATCACTAAGGCCGATGGACGCGATGGGCGCACCTGACTCGAGCATCGATCTGAACGACGAGCAGCTGCTGCGCTACAGCCGGCACATTCTGCTTCCGGAACTCGGCATCGGCGGCCAGCAGAAGCTGCTCGCGGCCCACGTGCTGGTGGTCGGCGCAGGCGGGTTGGGCTCGCCCGTGTCGCTCTACCTGGCGGCTAGCGGCGTCGGCCGCATCACCCTGTGCGACCACGACAAGGTGGACCTCACCAACCTGCAGCGCCAGATCGTCCACCATACCGATTCCATCGGCACGCAGAAGGTCGAATCGGCGCAGCGCACGCTAGCGCGCATCAACCCCGAGGTGAAAGTCGTGGGGCTGGCCGAACGCCTGCAAGGGCCGCGGCTCGAGGAGCTGGTGCGCGACGCCGATGTCGTGGTCGACGCGACCGACAACTTCGCGACGCGCCACGCGATCAACCGCGCCTGCGTCGCGTTCCACAGGCCCCTGGTTTCGGGTGCCGGGGTACGCTTCGACGGTCAGGTCAGCGTGTTCGACCTGAGACGCGCAAACAGCCCCTGCTACAACTGCCTGTTTCCCGAGGCCGGTGACGCGGAGGAGATGCGCTGCGCCGTCATGGGCGTGTTTGCGCCACTGGTGGGCATCATCGGATCAATCCAGGCGGCCGAGGCGCTTAAGCTGATCATGGGCGTGGGCGAGCCGCTGCAAGGCCGTCTGCTGCTGCTCGATGCGCTGACTATGCAAATTCGGACCGTGAAACTGTCGCGGGACCCCGCCTGCAACGTGTGCGGGCCCAAGCCCTCTATCCCCCGGTAATCTGCGCCGTACAACTGCAACGTCCTTTTCGACGTCCAAGAGGCTTCCGGCAGCGCGCCCGACCGCGAGCCGGGACCGCCGCCGGCTGCTGGCACGGCCCCATGGCGTGCGGCATAATTGATCGCGGCACACGGTACGAACTCGCAACGTGGAGGCGCGATGGCAAACCTGATTGGCGGCTTGATTCAGATGAGTCTGAAGGCGGACACCAGCAAGTCGCCGGAGCAGATCCGCGATGCCATGGTGGAAGCGCATTTGCCGTTCATCGACGAAGCTGGCCGGCGCGGGGTCCAGGTGCTGTGCTTGCAGGAGGTTTTCACCCAACCGTATTTCTGCCCGAGCCAGGACGCCAAGTGGTACGCATCCGCCGAGCCGATCCCCGATGGGCCCACCGTGAAGCTGATGCAGGAGCGCGCCAAGAAGCATCGCATGGTGATCGTCGCGCCGTTGTACGAGGAGGCGATGACGGGTGTGTACTACAACACCGCGGCGGTGATCGATGCCGACGGCAGCTATCTCGGCAAATACCGCAAGACCCACATTCCTCAGGTGGCTGGTTTTTACGAGAAGTTCTTCTTCAAGCCGGGCAACTCGGGCTGGCCGGTGTTCCAGACCGCCTACTGCAAGCTGGGCGTTTACATCTGCTACGACCGCCACTTTCCGGAAGGCTGGCGCGCGCTGGCGTTGAACGGCGCCGAATACATCGTCAACCCGTCGGCCACCGTAGCCGGGTTGAGCCAGTATCTGTGGGAGCTGGAGCAGCCCGCCTCGGCGGTCGCAAACGGCTGCTATATCGGTGCGGTGAACCGCGTGGGGCGTGAGGCGCCGTGGAACATCGGCGAATTCTACGGCTCCAGTTATTTCGTCAACCCACGTGGCAAGATTATCGCCAAGGCGTCGGCCGACAAGGACGAGCTGATCAGCGCCGAGATGGACATGAACATGGTGCGCGAGGTGCGCAACCTGTGGCAGTTCTTTCGCGATCGCCGGCCTGAGGCCTACGCTTCGCTGGTCAGCATGTGAGCGCGCCGGAGCACGATGGCGCGTGTTAGCGTTTTGATCTGCGGCTAAGCAGAGGAGGTCTGCATCATGTCCATACTCATTCGCGGCGGTACCGTCGTTACCGCGGACCAGAGCTTCCGCGCCGACGTCCACTGCGCCGACGGCCTGATCAAGGCGGTTGGCACGGATCTCGAGGCGCCAAGCGGTGCCCGCGTCGTGGACGCCGGCGGGCAGTACGTCATGCCGGGCGGCATCGATCCGCACACGCACATGGAACTTCCCTTCATGGGCACCGTGGCGAGCGAGGACTTCTTCAGCGGCACTGCGGCAGCGCTCGCCGGTGGGACCACAATGATCATCGACTTCGTGATTCCCAACCCCAAGCAGCCGCTGCTCGAGGCCTATGACGCGTGGCGCGGGTGGGCCGAGAAAGCCTGTGCAGACTACTCGTTCCACGTCGCGGTCACGTGGTGGAGCGAGCAAGTGCACAAGGACATGGGCATGCTGACCAAGGAGCGCGGGGTCAACAGCTTCAAACACTTCATGGCCTACAAGAACGCCATCATGGCCGACGACGAGGTGCTGGTGAACAGCTTTACCCGCGCCCGCGAGCTGGGCGCCATCTGCACGGTGCACGCGGAGAACGGCGAGCTCGTGTTCCATCTTCAGCAGCAGCTGATCAAGGCCGGCATCACCGGTCCGGAAGGGCACCCGCTGTCGCGGCCTCCTGAGGTCGAAGGCGAGGCGGCGAATCGCGCGATCCGTATCGCGGAGGTCATCAAGGTGCCGGTCTACATCGTCCACAACAGCTGCAGGGAGTCGCTGCAGGCGATCACGCGTGCGCGCAGCGAGGGGCAGCGCGTGTACGGCGAGGTGTTGGCGGGACATCTGCTGGTCGACGACAGCGTTTACTTGAATCCGGACTGGAATACCGCTGCCGCGCACGTGATGAGTCCGCCGTTTCGACCCAAGGGCCATCAGGAGGCGCTGTGGCAGGGGTTGCAGTCGGGCAACCTGCAGACCACCGCCACCGACCACTGCTGCTTCTGCGCGCCGCAAAAGGCGATGGGGCGCAACGACTTTACCAAGATCCCAAACGGGACGGGCGGAGTCGAAGACCGGATGTCAGTGCTCTGGCATCACGGCGTCGGCACGGGTCGGCTCACGCCCAACGAGTTCGTGCGCGTGACGTCTACCAACGCAGCCCAAATCTTCAACATCTACCCGCGCAAGGGTTCGGTCAGCGTCGGCGCCGACGCCGATCTGGTGGTCTGGGATCCCAAGGGAACCCGGACCATTTCCGTCAAGACGCACCACCAGAAGGTCGACTACAACATCTTCGAGGGCATGACGGTGACCGGTATTCCTTCGCATACCATCAGCCAAGGCGAGCTGGTCTGGGCCGATGGCAAGCTCAACGTCACGCGCGGCGTCGGACGCTACATTTCGCGGCCGACCTTTCCGCCCGTCTACAGCGCACTCAACCGCCAGGCTGAGCTCAAGCGCCCGCGCAGCGTAGCGCGCGAGGCTGTCAGATAGCCGCGCGGGCCGATTCTCGGCCGTCGCCGGAAAACAGAGCGGGGAGCCGTGGGCTCCCCGCCTTTTCGCTCTCAGCTGATCGGGGCGGTTCGGTCTACTTCTGCGCCGCCTCCCACAGCTTATGCGTCCAGGCGCCTTCCGGCTTCTTCGTGATGACCGGGTCCGATTTACCGGTCAGCAGCGTCTTGACGGTGCGTTCGTACGCGGCCGGCTCAAGATAGCCGAGCTTGCCGCCCTCCACCAACTTGGCGATCTCGAGCATCTGCGTGGTCTGATGCCCCTTGGTCTGCGCGCCGGAGGCATCGTTGTCCAGCACGATCTTGACCGCCTCCTCCTGATGCTTGATGGCGTAGTCCCAGCCCTTGAGCGAGGCCTTGAGGAAACGCGCCAGCTTGTCGGCCATCTTGGGATCGGAGATCGACTTCTCCATCGCATACAGACCGTCTTCCAGCGTCGCCACACCCTGGTCCTCGTACTTGAACACGAGGAGTTGATCAGGCTTCATGCCGCTTTCGATGAGCTGCCAGTACTCGTTGTAGGTCATGGTCGAGATGCAGTCGGCCTGCTTCTGCAGCAGCGGGTCGACGTTGAAGCCCTGTTTGAGGACTTTGACCGAATTGCCTTCGCCGGAAGTCTTGTAACCCAGCTTGTCCATCCACGACAGGAAGGGGTATTCGTTGCCGTAGAACCATACGCCGAGCGTGCGCCCCTTGAAGTCCTGCGGCGTCTTCACCCCCGAGTCCTTGCGACAGGTCAGCTCCATGCCGGAGCGCTTGAAGACCTGCGCGATGTTGACCATCGGCACGCCCTTTTCGCGCGTGGCCAGGGCTGAGGGCATCCAGTCGACGATCACGTCCGCGCCGCCGCCTGCGATAACTTGGGCGGGATTGATGTCCGGGCCGCCGGCCTTGATCGTTACATCCAGACCTGCCTCCTTGTAGAAGCCCTTGTCCTTGGCCACGTAGTAGCCGGCGAACTGCGCCTGCGTCACCCATTTCAGCTGCAGGGTCAGCTTGTCCTGCGCCGAAGCCAGTCCCGCGCTTAATGCCAGCATCGCTGCCCCAATCAGTGTCAGTTTCTTCATCTGCGTCTCCGTCTTCCGGTCTCCATCAGAGTTAGGCGATCATGCGCGGTAGGAAGGATGCCAGAAGGTACAGGCACGTTCCACCACGGCGATCGTGCCGTAGAACATCGATCCGGCGAGCGCCGCGATCGCAATCACCGCCCAAACCACATCGACATTCAGGCGGGCAACCTCCGCGCTGATGCGGAATCCAAGGCCCAGGATCGGCGAGCCGAAGAACTCGGCCACGATCGCGGCGATCAGCGCCAGCGTCGAGTTGATCTTCAGGGCATTGAACACGAACGGCAGCGCCGCAGGCAGGCGCAGCTTCATCAGCGTCTGAATATAACTGGCGGCGTACGAATGCATCAGGTCGCGTTGCATGGCGTCCGCCGCGGCCAGGCCGGCCAGCGTGTTGACCAGCATCGGGAAGAAGGTTACCACGACCACCACCGCCGCTTTGGACTGCCAGTCGAAACCGAACCACATCACCAGAATCGGCGCGATGCCGACGATCGGCACAGCGCTCACCAACCCGCTCAACGGCAGCAGGCCGCGGCCGAGGAACGGCACGCGATCGGCGACGACCGCGACCCAGAAGCCGGCGATGCACCCGATGGCATAGCCGGAAAGGACCGCCTTCAGGAACGTCTGCTGGAAGTCGGGCCACAGGATATCGAGCCGTGTTGCCAGGACATGACCCACCTGTGTCGGCGTGGGCAGCAGCACCTGAGGCACCGCGAAGCCCACGACCAGCACTTGCCACAAATAGAGCAGTGCGATGCCGAACACCCCCGGAGCCGCCAACGCCCCGGCGCCACGTTGGGGCAAGCGCGATAGGGTCGACAGGGCGCGCCAAAGTATCAACACCCATCCCGCGAGAAAGAGCCAGATGCCGGGCGCCGCCGTGCCGAACGGTCCCGGGGCATCGAGCAGAATCGGCGGCGCTGCTGCGCCGACGAGCGCGCCCAGCAGAGTCGATGCACGCTCGAGCACGGCTCCCCAGCGCAGCAGCCCCAAGGCCGCGCAGACGATCGAGGTCACGGCGCACGCCAAGGCCGCGGCGTTGCCGAGCCAGCCGTTGCCACCGACCGGCGCTATCAGCCCCGCCGCCATCAACAGCAGCGCTACAACGCGGAGCGAGCGCTGCTTCACGCGGATCTGCCCATGCCGCGCGCGACCAGATGCTCTACGAGGCCGACCAGAGCCACCAGCGCGACTCCGATGAGGGCGGCCATGACAAGGGCGGACCAGATCTGGATGGTCTGGCCGTAGTACGAGCCGCTGAGCAGGCGTGCACCCAGCCCGGCCTGGGCGCCGGTCGGCAACTCGCCGACGATGGCGCCGACCAAGCTGGTGGCGATCGCCACTTTCAAGCTGGCGAACAAGAAGTCGATCGCCGCCGGCCAGCGCAGCTTCCACAACACCTGGGCCAAGCTCGCACTGTAAGTGCGCATCAGGTCGAGCTGCAGCGGATCGGGGGAACGCAGCCCCTTCACCATCCCGATCGTCACCGGGAAGAAGCACAGGTACATCGAGATGACCGCCTTGGGGAACAGTCCCACAAAGCCGATGCTGCCTAGCACGACGACGACCATCGGTGCGATCGCCAGGATCGGCACGGTCTGCGAAGCGATGATCCACGGCAGGAGGCTGCGATCGAGGACAGGTGAATGCACGGTGCCTACTGCGAGCAGGATCCCGAGCACCGAGCCGAACAAAAAGCCCAGCAGCGTGGCCGACACCGTCACGCCGGCGTGGTACACCAGGCTGCGCTTGCTGTCGATCGGCGTTCGGAAAACGGTCTCATAGAAGTTCTGCGCGATCTGATGCGGCGCCGGCAGCACGGGCCGTTCCATCGACCAGGTCGCGTCGATCAGCTCGCGCGCGCTCCAGGGCTTCTCATCGCTCTTGAACCGGTCGATGACCTGAGGCGCGTTCAGCCAGACGGCGACCGCGTACCAGAGCACGATGATCGCCGTGACGATTCCGGCGACCGGTCCGATGCGATGGACCAAAGCCGCTGCGGCTCCCGCTCCAGGCGCGGACGGCAGCGCGGCAGCGTCAATCGTCATAGCTGTGTCCGGCGCGCAGAGCCTGGCGAACTCGGTGCGCCACCTCGAGGAACTGGGTGGCTTCGCGGACATCCAGACGCCGCCCGGGTGGCAGGTCGTTGCCGATGACCTCGAGGATGCGACCGGGGCGCGGGCTCATCACGACGATCCGGTTGGACAGGAACACGGCCTCGGAGATCGAGTGCGTCACGAACACGACGGTCTTGCCGGTCTGCTCCCACAGCCGCAGCAGCTGATCGTTCAGGTGGTCGCGCGTGATCTCGTCGAGCGCTCCGAACGGCTCATCCATCAGCAGCAGCTCCGGCTCGAACGCGAGAGCGCGCGCGATCGACACGCGCTGCTGCATGCCGCCCGACAGCTGCCAGGGAAATTTACGCTCGAACCCCGTCAGACCCACCATCGACAGATAGCTCGCGGCGCGCGTCTTCCGCTCGGGTGCGGCTATGCCGATGATCTCGAGCGGCAGCATGACGTTGCGCAGGACGCTGCGCCACGCATAAAGGGCCGGCGCCTGGAAGACGTAACCATACGCGCGGTTGAGGCGCGCGACCTCCGGGCTCACGCCGTTGACCATGATGGCGCCCGCGCTGGGCGTCTCCAGATCCGCGATCACCCGCAACAGCGTGGTCTTGCCGCAACCGGACGGGCCGATGAAAGACACGAACTCGCCGCGCCGGACGGTCAGGTTGATATCGTCGAGCGCGACCACCGGCGTATCGGTGGCCGGGAAGGTCAGCGACAGGCCGCGGATCTCGATGGCGGCGGGCGAGGCCCCGGCTGCTCCAGTAGGGGGCGCCGAGCCCGCCGACGGGGTGGTCTGCGAAGCGAGCGTGGCGAGACCTGCGTCAATGGCGGGCACAGTGAGAGCTCACCACTCGCGCGGTGTCAGCCTTGCTCTTCGACCGTCAGCCGGCGGGGATTGCGCGGATCGTGGTTCCAGTCCACCGGCGGCTGGCCGGTGTCGACTTCGACCATGCTGATGCAGCCGGGCACAGGGCAGACGTGGTAGCAGAGGTTGCAGCCGACGCACTCGGCATCGATCACCTCGTAGCGACGCTTGCCGTCGACGCGCAAAGAGGCGATGGCCTGATGCGCCGTATCCTCGCATGCGATGTGGCACAGCCCGCATTGAATGCACGACTGCTGGTCGATGCGAGCGATGATCTTGTAGTTCATGTTCAGGTACTGCCAGTCGGTGACGTTGCCCACCGCCTTTCCGACGAAGTCCGACAGCCTGGCGTACCCCTTCTGGTCCATCCAGTTGTTCAGCCCGTCGATCATGTCCTCGACGACTTTGAATCCGTAGTGCATGGCCGCGGTGCACACCTGCGTCGTCCCGGCGCCCAGCGCCATGAACTCTGCCCCATCGCGCCAGGTGGCGATGCCCCCGATTCCGGAGATGGGCAGCCCGGCGCACTCCGGATCGCGGGCGATCTCGGCCACCATGTGCAGCGCGATCGGTTTCACGGCGGGCCCGCAGTAGCCACCGTGGGTGCCCTTGCCGTCGACCGTGGGCGTGGGCGCCATGCGATCGAGATCGACCGAGATGATGGAACTGACCGTGTTGATCAACGAGACGGCGTCGGCGCCACCGCGCTGCGCGGCACGCGCGGGACCGAGAATGTTGCTGACGTTGGGCGTGAGCTTCACGATCACGGGCATGCGCGTGTGCGCCTTGCACCAGCGCGTCACCATCTCGACGTAGTCCGGCACCTGTCCCACGGCCGAGCCCATGCCGCGCTCGCTCATGCCGTGCGGGCATCCGAAGTTCAGCTCTACACCGTCGGCGCCGGTATCTTCAACGAGCGCCAGGATGCGCTTCCAGGACTCCTCCTCGCAGGGGACCATGAGCGAGACGATCAGGGCACGATCGGGCCAGTTGCGCTTCACCTGCTTGATCTCGCGCAGGTTGACCTCCAGCGGCCGATCCGTGATCAGCTCGATGTTGGTGAAGCCCGCCATGCGGTGGCCGTTGATGTCCAGCCCGCCGTAGCGCGATGAAACGTTGACGATCGGTGGGTCCTCGCCCAGCGTCTTCCAAACCACGCCGCCCCACCCCGCCTTGAACGCGCGCTCGACGTTGTAGGCCTTGTCGGTGGGCGGGGCGGAAGCGAGCCAAAACGGGTTGGGCGATGCAATTCCGGCGAAAGTCGTGCGCAGATCGGCCATGCTTGCCTCCGTTCAACGTGAGCCAGCGCGCAGCCAGCGGTCGATGGCGTGAGCCGCCACTTTGCCGTCCTGCACCGCTTGGACCGTGAGATCGACGCCGGCGACGCAATCGCCGCCAGCCCAGACTCCTGGCAGCGACGCATGGCGCTGCGCGTCGACCGCGATCTTGCCCTCCTGCATCTCCAACACCTGCTTGGCTCCGTCCCGGAGCGGATCGGGCACCAGCACCTGCCCGATGGCCTTGAAGACCTGGTCAGCCCCGAGTGAGAACGTTTCGCCGGTGCCGACCAACCGTCCAGCCGCGTCCAGCCGGGTATATTCGAATTCGACCGAGACGAGCTGGCCTGCTTCGCCCTGCAAGCGCACCGGCCGCGCCCAGTGCTTGATGCGCACCCCGTTGGTTTGCGCAAACTCCTGCTCGTGGCCGGTGGCCGACATCGCGTCGGGACCGCGCCGGTACACGATGGTTGCGTCTTCGGCTCCCAGACGCTTCGCCTGCACCGCGATGTCGATCGCCGTATTGCCCCCGCCAATGGCCACGACGCGCCGCCCGATCGGCAGCTTGGATACGTCTGGCGCCTGACGCAGCCGCTCGATATAGGCCACCGCATCCTCGACGCCCGCCAGATCTTCTCCCGGGACACCCAGCGCGTTCGTACCCGCCAGCCCGATGCCGATAAACACGGCGTCGTACTCGCGCCGCAGGGCCTCCAGCGCGACGTCGCGGCCGAGCGCCCGACCCGTGCGCACCTCGATGCCTCCAATACCCAGGATGAAACCGACTTCACGCTGCGCGAACCGATGTGGCGTCTTGTAGGCGGCCACGCCGTACTCGTTCAAGCCGGAAAGCTTTTGCCTCGCCTCGAACACGGTAACGCCGTGGCCCAGCATGGCCAGGCGATGCGCGCACGCGAGCCCCGCCGGACCGCCGCCGGCCACTGCGACACGCTTGCCGCTGGCCGGCGCACGCCGAAACGGCTGAATGCCCTGGCTCAGCAGCCAGTCGGTGGCATGGCGCTGCAACAACCCGATCCGGACCGGTTTGCCTTCCGAGGCGTTGCGGACGCAGGCCTGCTCGCACAGAACCTCGGTCGGGCATACTCGAGCGCACATGCCCCCCATGATGTTTTCGGACAGGATGTCAAGCGCGGCACCCTTGAGGTTTCCGGTACCGATCTTGCGGATGAAGCTCGGGATGTCGATGCCCGTGGGGCACGCTTCGATGCAGGGCGCATCGTAGCAAAACAGGCAGCGACTGGAGTCCACCAGCGCCTGGTGCGGCTCGAGCGGCGGCTTGGCCTCGTCGAAATTCTTGCCGTACTCGGATGGGCTCAGCCGGCCCGGAGCAATCGCCGCGCTTTGTTTCATCATTGTTCCTGTCCAGCCCCGCCGCGCCGCGTCGATATAGAGCCGAGGCCGTGCATGGACTTCGAGAATAACCAACTCCAGTTAGAGGGTCAACGATCGGGCAGCCGGGCGGGGTGGCTCCAGGGCCGAGCAGCGCGCCTCGCTCCAGGCTCGAGCCGCGGCTAAACTGACAGATCCTGGCCGAGAGGATTTCGCTGCATGGGTGCATTCGATCACGCTTCGCTGTACGCGCGCATCGCGGACAACGTCCAGCAGGTCATCCGCGGACAGGCGGTCACGGTGCGCAAGGTCGTGGCCGCCTTCGTGAGCGGCGGTCACGTCCTTCTAGAGGACTATCCCGGGACCGGTAAAACCACGCTCGCCAAAGCCTTGGCACAATCGGTGGACGCACGCTTCAAGCGCATCCAGTTCACTCCCGACCTGTTGCCTTCGGACATCCTCGGGGTGTCCATCTTCAACCCGCAGACCCAGGCCTTCGAGTTCCACTTCGGCCCCGTGTTCACTCACATCCTGCTGGCCGACGAGATCAACCGCGCCTCGCCTCGTACCCAGTCGGCGCTGCTGGAAGCGATGGCCGAACATCAGGTGAGCGTGGACGGCACGCGCCACGACCTGGCCGAGCCGTTTTTCGTCATCGCCACCCAGAACCCGGTCGAGCTCCACGGAACCTACCCCCTGCCGGAGGCGCAGATGGACCGCTTTGCACTGCGGCTCTCGCTCGGCTACGTGAGCCTCGAGAACGAAGTGGGGATCCTGTCTGCGCAGAATCGCACCCATCCGCTGGATGCATTGCAGCCTTGCACATCGGTCGCGGAGGTGCTGAATGCGCGCCGCTCGCTCGCCGACGTGCGCGTGTCCGATGAACTCAAGCGCTACATCGTCGAGTTGGCGGCCGCAACCCGCCACGCACCTGCCGTTCGGCTGGGCGCCAGCCCGCGCGCATCGCTGGCGTTGATGAAGTTGGCCCAGGCGCTGGCCGCGTTCGATGGCATGGAGTTCGTGACGCCGGACCACATCCAGGAGATCGCGGTAGAGGCCATCGCTCATCGCCTGGTTCTCGACGCGCAACGGCGCTTCGCAGGCGACACTGCGCAGCAAGTGGTGGCGGAAATCGTTCTCAGCATGCCTGCACCCCACTGAGGCGAACGCATGCCCGGTCTGCTGCGCGCCTTCGTCCGGGTCTACCGTTTCAGCCAGTGGACGCGCCGGCGCTTCACACCGGCCGGGCTGGCGCTGGTCTACGTGCTGACGGCGGCGACCGTGTTCGGGGTGGACACACGTCGCACGGCGGCCTACCAGATGTTCGGCCTCGCGCTGGGGCTGCTGGTAATCGCTGCGGTCGCTAGCCTGCGCTTCCGACCCAAGCTCACGTTCGAGCGCCACCTGCCGCCGTATGCGACCGTCGGCCAGGCATTTCACTACCGCCACCTGGTGTGCAACCGTGGGCCGCGCCGGATCGCCGGGGTGCGCCTGCGCGACGAGCTGGCAGAACGCTTTCCAAACGCCGAGACGTTCCGCCACGCGCGCGCCGCGCGCGACCCTCAAGTGAACTGGGTCGATCGCCGCATCGGGTTCCCGCGCTGGCTCGAGTTGGTCAGACGCGGCCGCGGCGTCGACATCGAAGAGACCGATCTGGTGGACCTGCCGCCGGGCCGCAGCGTCGAGGTCACCCTTTCTGCCACGCCGTTGCGCCGCGGGATCTTGCGCTTCGAGCGCTGCCGCCTGCTGCGCCCGGACCCGCTCGGCCTGATCAACGCCTCGACCGGCGTCAATCTGCCCGGCGAGCTCGTGGTTCTGCCCCGCTGCCACCCGGTTCCCCCCCTCGCCCTGCCCGGTGCGCGGCGGCTCCAGCCCGGGGGGGTGGCGCTGTCGCACAACGTAGGCGACAGCGAGGAGTTCATCCAGCTGCGCGACTACCGCCCCGGCGATCCGCTGCGCCGCATCCACTGGCCGTCCTTTGCCAAAGCGGGAAAGCCGGTCGTGAAGGAGTTCCAGGACGAATACTTCACGCGTTATGCCCTCGTGCTGGACACCTTCGGCGATCCGGCGTCGGACGTCGAGTTTGAAGCCGCGGTATCGGTGGCCGCCTCGTTCGTTGCGGGGCTTCAGATCCACGACGCGCTGCTCGACCTCGTGTTCGTGGAAGACCGCGCCTACCGCCTGACCGTCGGGCGCGGGCTGGGGCGGACCCTCACCCTGCTGCGCGAGCTGGCCGCGGTCGAGCTCTGCCAGGGACGGCGCTTCGAGCTGCTCGCTGCACATGTGCTGGAACACGCGCAAGCCCTGAGCGGTTGCATCCTCGTGCTGCTGCGGATGGACGATGAGCGCCGGCGTCTGGTCAAGCGGCTGCGCGGCCTCGGGGTGCAGCAACTGGTGCTGGTGACGGGATCGGAGCGTCCTGCCCCCGAGGACGGCGTCGTAATGCACGCGGTGAATCCGCGCGACGTCGGCGGCTCGCTGAGGAGCCTTTCATGGTAGCCGCTCCCCCGCCGTTTCTGCTCGCCGCCGGGCTGCTGTTTTGGGGGTGGTACGGCGAGTTCATGGCTGCGGCGGCGGCCATGGCGATCGCGCTCGAAGCTCCGCGTTATCTGCGGCTGCGCTGGGGGCTTTCAGCGCGCGATTTCGAGCGCATCGCGGATCTGTGCACCGTCGCCTTCGTGAGCGCGCTGGCGTTCCAGTTTCTCCAGAGCCGGCATTTCCCCGACAGCCTGATCGCGGCGCTGGTGTGGCTGCCGATGCTGTTCTTTGCGCTGCTGCTGGGGCAGCGGTACAGCATCGCGCAGCGCGTCCCGCTGTCCGCGTTGTTCTGGTCGCTGCGCCACCGTGCGCGCGGCCCCACCGGTGAGCGTCGGGTAAGCCAGGCCATGCGGCTCGACTACGCCTACTTTTGCCTTTGCCTGCTGGCAGCGAGCTCGGCCAACCCACGCACGCCCTGGTTCTTTGCGGGTCTCAGCGTTCTCGGCATGTACGCGCTCTGGCCAGCCGCGCCGCAGCGGTCCACGCGTCGGGCCTGGGCGCTCGCGCTGGTTGCGGCAGTGGGGCTTGGGTTCGCGGCCCAGGCTGGGTTGCTGCGGGCCCAGGCCAGCCTGGAGGAATGGGTGTTCGACTGGCTCTCGCACCGCTGGACCTCACCTGCCGACCTTTACCAGTCGCAAACCGCGATCGGCGACATCGGAGAGCTCAAGGCCTCCGACCGCATCGTGCTGCGCGTGGGCGCGGTGCGCGGATCGGCACCCGAACGGCTGCGCACCGCTGCTTACAATGTCTACGGCGGCGGCACCTGGACCGCACCGGGGCAGGTGTTCACGCCCATCACGGCCAACAACCAGACCTGGAATCTCGCGCCCGGCCGAGGTGCGATCGTGCGCCTCTCGGCCTGGCTCGACCACCAGCGTGCGTTGCTCGCGCTGCCGCTCGGAACCTTCCGGTTGGATTCGCTCGACGTTTCCAGCGTGCAGCACAACCCCCTGGGCGCGGTACGCATCGAAGAAGGCCCCGATATGCTGCTGTTCGAGGCGCAGTTCGACCCGCGCTACAGCCTGGACGCGGCGCCCGACTCCGTCGATCTGAGCCTGCCATCGGGCGCACGGCCAACCCTGCAGAAGGTGGCCGACGAGATCGGCATCCCGGATCGAGATCCGCGCGCTGCGGCGCAGGCCATCGCCGGGTTCTTCGACTCCCGCTTCGAATACTCGCTGGCGCTTTCGGGGGGCAACGGCATGCCGCGCAGCCTCAGCCAGTTTCTGCTCACGGACCGGCGCGGCCACTGCGAGTATTTCGCCACGGCCACCGTGCTGCTGCTCAGGCATGCTGGCGTGCCTGCCCGATATGCCACGGGGTATTCCGTCCAGGAGTGGAGTCCCTTGGAGCACCAATACGTTGTGCGCGAGCGCCACGCCCATGCCTGGGCGCTGGCCTGGATCGACCAGCGCTGGCAGGAGCTGGACACGACGCCGGCGGTGTGGGTGGCGGAGGAACAGCGCGCGGCCTCGGCGTTGCAGCCGGTCTACGATCTGCTCTCGCTGCTCAACTATCGCGTTGCGCTTTGGCAGCGTGCGCGGGTCGATGCGTCGGGCGGAGCGACGATCATGCTGTGGATCGCCGTGATGCTGGCGATGTACCTCGCGTGGCGCGTCTGGCACCGGCATCGGGTGCGCGTACCGGCCCGCCCGAAGGCCGATTCAGTCGAAGCGAGACAAATCAGCAACCCGAGCATCGCCGCTCTTCTGCGGGCGCTTACGCGGCTTGGATATGCGTGTCCGCCGAGCGCGCCGCTGTTGCGCTGGGTCCGTGAGCTGCCCTTGGCGGATTCCGAGATGCGATGGCTGCTGGAAGATACGGTGCGCGGTTATTACCGGACCCGCTTCGATCCGCTCGGAGCGGCCTCCGAGCAGGAGCAACTACTCTTGGACCGGCGCGTCGGGACGCTGCTGCAACGGCTGGCGGGCGCTCCGGCGCAGCGCAAGGGCAGCGGCCGGATTCGATAGCCTGCCCAGGGGTGCGGTCACCGAGGCGCGCCCACCGCTGCCGCAAGAGAGACGCGCGGGCGCTGATCTCAATCGCCTATGCCGGGACCAATTGCTTCCACTGTGCGGCCCAGAACTCCATCGGGTCGCGTTTGAAGCCGCTCTTGGCGTACTGTTGCCAACGCCCGATCACGTAACACAGCAGAAGGTTGGCGTGGGCGGCGGCGTCCACGTCCTCCGGGATTTCCTTCTGCGTGATGGCGAAGCGCAACGACTGCTTCAGTGTGGTCTCGAGACGGTCCTGCAGCTGATTGATGCGCAGCTGCAGCCGTTCGTTTTCGTTGACCAGGGCATCGCCGATCAGGACCCGTGTCATGCCCTGGTTCTTCTTCGCGAAGCCCAGCAGCATGGTCAAGATCGCCTCGGTCTGCGCCAGGCCGCTGGTGTGCTCGCCGCTGATCTTGGTCACCAGCCCGAAGATCGTCTCTTCGATGAAGCCGATCAGGCCCTCGAACATCTGGGCCTTGCTGGCGAAGTGGCGATACAGCGCGGCTTCGGACACATCCAGCTTCGCCGCTAGAGAGGCCGTGGTGATCTTCTCGGCCGAGGGCTTCTCCAGCATCTGAGCTAGGGTCTGCAGGATCTGGAGCTTGCGCTCGCCGGGCTTGGTGGCCATCGACGGGGGTCGGTCAGCTCACGTGCAATCTACCCAGCATGCGCGGCAGATGCGTCACATGCCTGATGGATACGTCCACGTGCGCCGGCGCCTTGGCCGCTGCCCCGACCCACACCGTACGCATGCCCAGCCGCTTGGCGGTCTTGAGGTTCGCCAGGCTGTCCTCGACCATCACGCAGCGGCCCGGACGCAGCCGGTGCTTGCGCAACAGGCTGAGGAACCCTCGCCGGTCCGGTTTCGGCCGGTAACCCGTATGCTCGATGGAGAACACGTCGTCGAATAGATCCGCCACGCGCAGGATGCCGAGCACGGCAAGGGAATAATGCACTGGCGAGTTGGAAAACACCAGCTTGCGGCCTGGAAGGCGGGTCAGCACCGAGCGCAACAGCGGGTGTTGTAGGACCATCCGGTGCAGCTCGGGAAAGCGATGGGTCTCGCGCAGGAAGTGACCCGGGTCCACCGCATGATGCCGGATCAGCCCCAGCAGCGTCGCTCCATAGCGTCGCGAGTAGAGCATGCGCACCGAGTTGGCCTCCTCGCGCTCCAGGCCGAGGTAAGACTCGAGATAGGCGGTCATAGAGCGGTTGAGGTGGGGAAAGATGTGAGGATCGGCGTCGTGCAGAGTGTTATCCAGATCGAATATCCATGTGGGACGGACCGGCAGGCAGGGAGGTGCGCGCTGGGCGTCCATCAGCGGCTGCGGATGAGGGTGCCCACGCCCTCGTCGGTCAGCACCTCCAGGAGCAAGGCGTGCTCGACCCGCCCGTCGATGATGTGCACGCTCTTGACCCCGCCCTTGGCCGCATCCAGCGCCGAGGAGATCTTGGGCAGCATACCGCCCGAGATGGTGCCGTCGGCGAACAGCGCATCGATCTGCTTCGGCGTGAGTCCCGTCAGCAGCCGGCCGTCCTTGTCCAGGACGCCGGGGGTATTGGTGAGCAGGATCAGTTTCTCGGCTCGCAGCACTTCGGCCAGCTTGCCGGCCACCAGGTCGGCATTGATGTTATAGCTCTTGCCGTCTCCGCCCACGCCGATGGGCGCCACAACGGGAATGAATTCACGCGTCTCGAGCAGAGCAACGATCTCGGGGTCGATGCTGGCCACCTCGCCCACTTGCCCGATGTCGAGCGCCTCGCCGTCGCCCTGGCTCTGCAGCAGCAGCTTCCGGGCGCGGATGAAAGTCCCGTCCTTGCCAGTGAGGCCGATGGCGCGGCCGCCGTGCTGGTTGAGGAGGGTGACGATGTCCTTGTTGACCAGGCCACCGAGCACCATTTCGACCACGTCCATGGTCTCGTCGTCGGTGACGCGCATGCCCTGGACGAACTCGCCCTTCTTTCCCAAGCGCTTGAGAAGGTCGTCGATCTGCGGCCCCCCACCGTGCACCACCACGGGATTCATGCCCACCAGCTTGAGCAGCACCACGTCGCGCGCGAACGAATGCTTGAGGCGCTCGTCGGTCATGGCGTTGCCGCCGTACTTCACGACGATGGTCTTGCCGTAGAAGCGGCGAATGTACGGCAGGGCCTCGGCCAGGATCTTCGCCCGCTGCCCGGCGCTGGACTCGGTCAATGCCACGGGAGTTTCGGGTGCGCCGTAAAAGCCCCGATTCTACCGGCGCGCCCCAAAACAAGACAGGCCGCGCAGCGCGGCCCATCGGTGCGGCGCCCAGGGGAGCGGCGCCCTGTCAGAAATGAAGGGGCGGCTTCCCGCCCCCCGGTGTTCAGCCTTACGGCTTACTGAACGGTCAGCGTGCGGGTGGAAGCCGCCGCCTTCTTGGGCAACGTCAGCTCCAGCACGCCGTTCTCGTACTTGGCCTGTGCCTTCTCCTGGTCCACGTCCTGCGCCAGGGCGAACGAGCGGTACACCTTGCCGTAATAGCGCTCGGTCCGCAGGGTCTTCTCACCCTGCTTTTCTTCCTTCTGGCGCTTGACCTCGGCGCTGATCGCCACCTGGTTTCCGTCGATCGAAACCTGGATGTCTTCCTTCTTCACGCCCGGGACCTCGGCGTGCACGGTGTAACTGTTGGCATCCTCCTTCACGTCGATCTTCACGCGCACGGGCTCCTGCTGCTCCAAGCGCATGGGGCGCAGGAAGAAGCCCTTGACCAGATCATCGAAGGAGTCCTCGAACGGGTCCCAACGGGTGATGTTTGCCATGATCGTCTCCTGTAGTTTCCTCGAATTTGAGCTGCGGGCCACGGCCCGACAGCAGCTAGATAGGAACCGCCCGGGTGATTTCAAGGGCCATCGCACCTGGCCCATCTGAATCGAGGCCCACCTTGTCTTGCCGCTCCGAAGCCTCTAGATTGCCCGTGATGACCGATTCCAGCATCCCCGCTGTCCCCGCGGCGGGGTCCGGGGACCAGGGCGCGGCCCAGCACCGCGACTACCTCTACCGCTACGCTCTGCTGCACCTGCGGGATGCGAACCGCGCCGAAGACGTGGTGCAGGAGACGCTGCTGGCAGCCGTGGAAAACCAGGACCGCTTCTCCGGCAAGTCATCCCTGCGGACCTGGCTCACCGGCATCCTGAAACACAAGATCATCGACGTGTTCCGCAGGCAGTCGCGCGAGGCCCCCCTCGAGAGCGGCCTGGAGGCTGAGTCGGACGAGGCGTTCGGCGACCTGTACTTCGACCCGCAGCGCACCGACCACTGGCACACCTTCCCCCAGACCTGGGGCGACCCGGAGCGCTCGCTCGAAGACAAGCGCTTCTGGGAAGTATTCGATCAGTGCAGCCAGCAGATGCCGCTCCAAGTCGCACGCGCGTTCTACATGCGCGAGATCATGGGCCTGGAGACCGACGAAATCTGTAAAGAACTGAGCATCACGGCGACCAACTGTTGGGTCATGCTGTACCGAGCACGTATGAGCCTGCGGCAGTGCCTGGAATTGCGCTGGTTCAGCGCGCGCTGAGCCCGCCAGGCCGGGGCTCGACGGAACCTCGACCACAGACCATGGGGAGCACCGGGCGTTGCTGACTTGCAGACAAGTTTCCGAGCTGGTGTCTCACGCGCAAGACCGACAGCTCGGTTGGTTCGAGCGCTGGAGGATGCGGGTGCATCTGCGCGTATGCGAAGGCTGCCGCAACTTCGAACGACAGATCAGCTTCATGGGGCGTGCCATGCGCCGGCATCCGCTGCTGCGCGACGAGGACCCCGACCCGCCGCCGGACTAGGACGCCTCGCGCCGCTGCGCGAGCGCCTCGATCAGAGGCAGCGCAGAGGGGGGACGAACACGCCCGAGCACGGAGCGTTCCAGTTCGATGGCGGCGCGCATGGCAAAAATTTTGAGAATAACCTGGTGAGGCAACTCCTCCCGCATCGGCTTGTCGTCGGCACAGGCGATATGTCCCATCACGCGGCCGGCGGAGTCGAGGCATGGAATCCCTAGATAGCTGAAGCGCTGGTATTGTTTCTCCAACGCCCAGCGCTCGCCTGCGTCATGTGGCGCAAACACAGTGCGCCCGTTACGGATCACGTCTTCACAAGCGGTGCCGGCGACGTCGAACTCCACACAGCGCGCATATTCTCCCGCGTTCCAACGCGCCAGCATGCACACGCGCGACGCAGTTCTCAACAATCGTTGGCGCGCCAGGAGGCGCTGAAGCTCGTGCCGATTCCGATGCCAAGGTGCAAGAATGAATGCCCGCGCAGCACAGGTGGTTGGGCGGAGCACTGCGGCGATTCGGAGCGAAAAAAAAAGCCCTGCATACG
>DATJVW010000448.1:0-11746 GCA_035501675.1 Burkholderiales bacterium | reverse complement strand
GCGAGCCAATGGGTGTTCAACCGCCGGCGCCGGCTTATGCCTGTTGAGTTCACAGCCGTGGGCTCGAGCCACGGAGCTTCACCTGCCGCTGCGGCGGGACAGTTCTGCAGCTCGGGCCAGCAAAGTGTATTTGGTCACGAGGTCTGGCCCGAGCGTGTCGGGCCAGGTGCCGCGATCGACGTAGGCGAGGAACTGGTCGAGCACCGCAGCGAAATGCTCCTCGTGTGTGGTCCGCAGCGCGGAGGGAATCGCAACGCGGAGGGCGGAACCGGAAGGTTCGATTCCCAGGCCGGGGAACGCGTCCTGCAGCGACGTCACTGCTCGTTCCAGCGCTCGCGCATAGTTCGTGTCGCCGCTCACGGGATGAACGGTGAGATCGGTGCGAAAATCCGTCCCTGGCCCCTGGTCGACGACCAGGTCCGCCTTGGTGCCGCGCACGATGGCGTAGTGCGTATCGCCGCCGCCCTCCGGAATGGCGAGGTGCCATAGCGACTCGAGCCGAATGGGAACGCCCCTGAGCCGATACGAGAGCCGCGCGTTGCACGGATAGGGGAGCGCGCCATCGATCACGTCTGCATGCAGCGCCTCCGGGAAGTCCTGAAGGCCGGTGATCCGCGCAAACATGTCCCGCGGCACCGCAGTGGTCCACTGGTGTGCAGACAGCAGCTCCACGTCTCGCTCGTAATCGAATGGCTTTCCGGCGCCGACGATCCATTGCGTCAGGTCCACGAGGTGCGTGGTTACGTCGCTGATGCCCTCGCCCTGCACGGCTACATCGAAATACCAGTGCGGCCGCACCAGCGGGCGCTGGTTGACGACTTTGTACAGGTGGTGGACGCTCCTGATGTCGATGGCCGGCGCATTGCCGTCGGTGCGCAAGCGCCCGAACACCTCGGGCCGGGCGACGAGCGCGTGCTGCACCCGGGTTGCGATCTCGTGGCGCTCGGTCATGATGTCCATCGCCAGCGGCGCCGCCGCCGTGATCTCCTGCAACATGGGGATCTGGTCGGCGGCGATGAGCCAGGGCTTGTCGCCGAGGACGAGGAAGCCATCCGTGTGCAGGACACGGATCGATGCCATCCGAGCGGCGTTTTTTCCGGCGATGATGACGACATCGCCGGCCCGCTCCGAGCGCAGGCGATCCAAGTAATCGGCACCCCGATAAACGTGGAGCGCCCAATGCGTCGGGTCCCGCACGCGCTCGTTGAACGTCCGCACCATGCCGAGGAATTTGTCGACGTCCGGCCCGTCCTCGGCGTAGACGTAAACGTCGTCGCTCAACCGCGGGTGGCTCTGGCGCAAGGTGAGCGCCGCATGAAAGTGGCCCGGGTTGAGCACCAGCAGGGTGTGCGGATCGGCAGCCAATGATCTCTCCGGACGCTATGTTAGAGGATCGAACCGGACAGTGCTGGCCGGTGAACGAGCTGCAGCAGGCGCGTCCGCCAAGGTTGCGGCTTTGCCGACGTGGCGGTCGTCGCGGGCGGGGTCGACGATCCCGGCGTGAGTGTTCATAGCGCCTGACGCGCCGGCTTACCTCGCGCCCGCGACGTCCAGCGTGCCTCGCGCAATCGAAGCGGCGTGCGGTACCATCCTGGCGATGCCCTACCTATGTGCCGGCGGCCATCGCCTCGAATACAAATGGATTCGTCCGCATCCAGACAGGCATCGCGCGGGCGAGCAAACCCCGGCATTGGTGTTTCTGCACGAGGGCTTGGGGTCGATGGCGCTATGGAAGGATTTTCCGGAACGGGTGGTCGCAGCCACCGGTTGTCCGGCGCTGGTTTACTCCCGTCACGGCTATGGCAAGTCGGACCGTCTGACGGCGCCGCGCGCTGTGGACTACATGCACCGGGAAGCGCTCGAAGTCCTTCCCGAGGTGCTTGCCTGTCTTTCGATCGACCGCCCCATTCTGATCGGGCACAGCGACGGCGCGTCGATCGCGCTGATCTACACGGGCGTGCGTACGGTGCGGGCACTCGTGCTTATCGCTCCGCATGTGTTCGTGGAGGAAGTCACTGTTGCCAACATCCGCAAGACCCGGGACGCCTTCGAAACGACCGACATGCGGGCCAAGCTTGCGCGCTACCACGCGGACCCGCCGGGCGCGTTCTGGGGTTGGAACAACATCTGGCTCGATGCGCAGTTCCGTCGCTGGAACATCAAGGATTGCCTCCCGGGCATCCGCTGCCCCGTGTTGCTGCTTCAATGCGAAGACGATCCATACGGGAGCATGGCGCAACTCGACGCCATCGAACATCAGGTCGGCGGCCCGGTGGAAAGATGCATTCTAGATGAGGGTGCCCACTCTCCTCACCTGCGGCAGAAGCAGAAGACCGTGCGCGCGGTTGCCCGGTTCATACGGCAGACTCGAGAACGGTTCTGAGATCGCAGTGGAAGACGTGCGGCCCCGACGCCGAGGCGTTGCTCGTTGCAGTCGATCTTCTTAGAGCCCGAGCCAGCGCGCGATGATGTTGCGCTGCATTTCCGACGTGCCCGAATATAGGGTGCTGGCGACGGCGTCGCGCAGGGCGCGCTCCACCTCATACTCGGTCATGTAGCCGTACCCGCCATGTATTTGCACCGTGTCGAGCGCCGCCTGCAACAGCGACTCGCTGACGAAGAGCTTGGCCATGGCCGCATCCATCGAGACGGTGCGCGCTTTGTCGAGATGCGAAGCCGCGCGATAGGTGAGGAGCCGCGCTGCTTCGAGGTGCACCTTCATGTCGGCGATGCGGTGGGAGATGGCCTGGAACTTACCGATGGCTTGGCCAAACTGCTTGCGCGTGCGCGCGTGCTCGATGGCTTTTTCCAGCAGACGCTCCATCGTCCCGATGTGACTGGCGAACAGACAGATCCGCTCCCAGTCCATGGCGTGAGTGAAAACCGCCGATCCCGCGCCCACCCCTCCTAGGACTGCATCGGAGCCAACGTAGACGTCCGCGAACACGAGCTCCCCGAGCGGAGAGCTGCGGATGCCCATCTTTTCGAAGCGCTGTCCCACGGTAAAACCCGGGGCTCCCCTCTCGACCAGGAACCCGCTCACCCCGCCGTGGAAGCCTTTCTGCGGATCGGTGACGGCGAATACGATCACGAGATCGGCGACCGGACCGTTGGAGATGAAGGTCTTCGTTCCGTTGATCCTGAAGCCCTCGCCGTCGCGGACAGCGCGGGTTTTCAGCGCGAAGGCGTCGGACCCCGAGTCCGGCTCGGTCATGGCGTGGACCCCGATCAGCTCGCCGCTGCACAACCGCGGAAGGTAGCGCCTCTTCTGCTCGTCATTGCCGTATTTCCACAGCGGCACCACGCAGGAAAGCAGATGCGCACACAAGGAAAACACGAGCCCCCCGTCGACGCACGCATAGCCCAATGCCTCGAGGGTAAGCGCGGTCGACAGAGGGTCGAGGCCGCTGCCGCCGAGCTCTTCCGGGACCGGCAGGCCGGGGATTCCGATCTTGCCGCATTCACGCCAGAGCTCACGCGAGAAGGCATGCTCACGATCGCGCTGGGCCGCCCCCTCGTTGAGTCGTTCGCGGGCGAAGCGGATCACAGTGTCGCGCAGCGACACCTGCTCGTCGGTGAGCGAAAAATCCATCAGGCTGTTTCCTTCAGCCGCTGGTAGTCGACTTTGTCGGTCGACGTCTTGGGCAGCGCATCCACGAACGCGAACACATCGGGGATCATGTATGCGGGCAGATTTTCCGCGCAGAAGGTCTTCAGCGCGATGAGCGACGGGCGTTTACCCTCGCGACAGGAGAGATACGCCTTGATGCGGACCCCGGATTCGGTATCCGGAACCGCGACCACTGCAGCCTCCCGCACCAGCGAATGCTTGTACAAGCCGGCCTCGATTTCGCCCAGCTCCACTCGGTAGCCGCGCCTCTTTACCATGCGGTCGCGCCGCCCAAAGAACGTGTAGTTGCCGTCCGGCGCTTCGACCACGATATCGCCGGTGCGATACCAGCGCCTGCCCTCGGCGTCTGTCAGGAACCCTCTGGCCGTGTTTTCCGGAAGATTCCAGTAACCCTGCATCACGCCAGCCCCGGCGACACACAGCTCCCCCTCTGCTCCTTGCGCGACGACAACGCCATCCGGGTCCACCACTTGGGTTTGCAGGTGTGAGCAGCGCCGGCCGATCGGATAGGGCTCGGTACGCTCCTCGGGCACCATTCCGGGGACCTCGTAGTAGGTGCAGACGTTGGTCTCCGTCGGACCGTAGAGGTTGAAGTAGCGCGCGTGCGGGACGAACCTCTGCAGCGTCCGCAGATGTTTGACCGCGAAGACTTCGCCGGCAAACAAGATCATGCGCAAGGCCGACAAGTCACGTTGTCCGAGGCCTCCGTATTGCGCCAGAAAGGCGAGGATCGAAGGGGCGGAATACCACACCGTGAGGCGTCGCTCGGCGATGAGTTGAGCCAGGCCCTGCGGATCCTTGCCGATTTCCTCGCCGATGACCACCAGCGTAGCGCCGTGTTTCAGAGACATGTAGATGTCTAGAATAGACAGGTCGAAGTGGAACGGCGCGTGGGAAGAGCAGCGGTCCGAGGCGTGCGGCTGGAATATCTCGGAGCACCAATCGACGAAGCTGACGGCGTTGTGATGGGACAGCATCACCCCCTTGGGTTTGCCCGTCGACCCCGAGGTGTAAAGGATGTAGGCGAGGTCGTCGCGGTCGGGTGTGACGGTCTGGGTCGAGGGGGCCGGGTCGCGATGGTCTTCGCGCTGGAGCGCTGCGGCCAATCCCCGGCCGCCGCCCACGTCATCGAGCAACAGGAGCGGCGGAACGGGGCCGAGCGCGGACATCTCTGCGCGCAGGCGCTCTTCGAACCGGCGCTCGGCGATCACGGCAGCCACCGAGCAGTTGTTGAAGATGTACGCGTTGCGCGCCGGCGGCGCGGACGGATCCACGGGAACGTAGGCCGAGCCGGTCTTGAGGATCCCGAAGAAAGAGGCAACGCCATCGATGGACTTGCGCTGGTAGACGCCTACGCGCTGTCCGGCTCCAACGCCGAGCCGGTGCAGGCGGTCCCGCACACGATCCGACAGCCGTGTCAGCTCCGCGTACGTGATGCTTGCGCGGTCGGCGGTGGACTCTTCCACGGCGGTCCGCTCGGGGTCGCGCCGTGCGGAATCTTCGAGAATATCATGCAGTGCGGTCGTCGCCATGCTTCAGCCCTCAGCTTGTCTTCGGCTTCGACTCGACCAAGTTCGTGATGTCGCGCAGCGTGTTCATATGGTCCACATCCGTCTCATGGGCCTGCAGCGTGACGTGGAACCGCTCTTCGATGAACAGCACGAGCTTGATGGTAGCGAGCGAATCCAGGATGCGGCTGGTGATCAGCGGCGTGGTCTCGGTCAGCTCTGCCGGGTCCTGCCCTGGGAGAAATTCCTTGAGGATAAAGGCTTTGATGGTTTCGGTGGTCGGACTCATTGGCGGTCGTCATTTGTAGTGAAGATGGTACTTCCTCTGCTGACCAGCGCGTCGTACAGGGCGCGCGCGATAGCCCAGCGTGTGCGCCGGCGAAGCTCGCGCGGCCTCGTGGCTCAGATCGTACAGGTAGACGATCAGGCGGAACATGAACATCGAACCCAGGATCGGCGATACTGCAGGACGATGAGCGCAAACAGCCCCAAAGCGGAGAGGCTCGATGATTGCGGCTTTGTTGCTGGAAGGCTCAGGCATGAGGGACGGACAGGGAGCTTGACGCAGTGATGCATTCTGCCGTGCCATGTCGATTGCTGGCAAGACGATCTTTGATCACGGCTGGAGCGGTCACGGCGCCGCTGTGTACAGGGCGGTGAACGGAATGTCAAATTTCATGCACGGTTTGTGTTTGGTTGTGTCGATGCGCGCGTGCTGTGTTCGTGCTGGCGCGTTCGACACAACGTCGATCGAGCCGCGAGGTGGCGCAGGTTCGTGAAAATGTATTCAAACTCTCAACTCCCACGCGCTCGTAAGTCGGTCGCTAAGTGAGCACGCTGTTTCCGCTCTGGCTGGCTGTAGCGCGACACCATCCCGGCCGGTTCGCGGTTTGCCTGGTCGCGATCGCCGTCGGCGTGGCGCTTGGCTACGCGGTGCAACTCATTAACGCTACCGCCGCTCACGAGTTCGCGCAGGCGCTGTATACGCTGTCTGGCGATGCCGATCTGTCGGTGCGCGGCGCACGCGCCGGGTTTGACGAAGCGTTGTATGCGCCGATCGCGCGTGCGCCGGAGGTGGCGATCGCCAGCCCGGCGCTGGAGGTAGAGGCGCGCGTGCCTGGGCGCGATGAGCCGCTGCGCCTGCTCGGGTTGGACGCGTTTCGCGCCGGCCGCCTGCAGCCGGCGCTGGTTGGCGAGGGGCGCGAGAGGCTTGACGCGCTGCGCTCCGACACGGTCTTCCTCAGCCGGGCTGCGGCGCAATGGCTGGGCGTCGAGCCGGGCGCCATGCTCACGGTCCAGGTAGGACTCGACGACGTCGAAATGCGCGTTGCGGGTCTGTTGCCGGACGCTACGCGCCAGCGCCTCGCGGTGATGGACGTCGCCGGCGCGCAGCGGCGCCTGCACCGCTTGGGGAGGCTGACGCGCGTGGACCTGCGCTTGCGTCCCGGCGTCGACGCTGACGCGTTCGGGGAGCGACTGCAGCGGACTCTACCTGCCGGGGTCTACGTGGAGCGGCCGCAATCCACGGTCGAGTCGAATCTGCGCCTGAGCCGCGCCTACCGTGTGAACCTCAACGTGCTGGCGTTGGTCGCGCTGTTCACGGGAGCACTGCTGGTGTTCTCCACGCAGGTGCTCGCGGTCCTGCGCAGGCGCAGCGAGCTGGCTCTGTTGCGCGTGTTGGGGGTCACTCGCGGTCGCATGCTGCGGTTGCTGGCGATGGAGAGCGCGCTGATCGGTGCAGCGGGCGCAGCGCTCGGCCTGATCGCCGGACAGCTGCTTGCCGCTGCCGCGGTATCCACTGTGGGCGCCGATCTCGGGGCGGGATTCTTCGCCGGCGTCACGCCGCAGCTGCGCGTCGACTACGCGTGGCTGGCGGCATTCTTCGCGGCAGGCGTGTTCGCCGCGCTCTTGGGCGGCCTGCTGCCTGCGCTCGAGGCCGCACGCGCGCGGCCTGCGCCTGCGCTCAAGGCGGGCGACGAGCAGGCCGTCTACAGGCGCACCCAATCGCCCCGCGCCGGGCTGCTGCTGGCGTCCGGCGGTGCGCTGGCGGCGCAACTGCCCGCGATCGGCGGGCTGCCGCTGTTCGGTTATCTCTCCGTTGCGCTGCTGCTGCTCGGCGCGATCGTGCTCGTGCCGTGGATTTCGGCTCACCTGCTGGCACGCTTGCCGCTGCCGCGCAATGTCTCCGGCGCCCTCGCGCTCGCGCAACTGCGTGCCGCCTCGGCGCAGACCGGTGTCGGACTGGCGGCCGTGGTCGCCGCCGTGGCTCTGATGGCGTCCATGGCCATCATGGTCGCTTCCTTCCGGGATTCGCTGGACGCTTGGCTGCACCGCGTGCTCCCGGCCGATCTCTACTTGCGCGCTGGGGCCGGGGGCGACACCGGGTTCCTGGACGAATCGGCCCAGCGCGCCATCGCGCGGCTGCCCGGTGTGCAGCGCGTCGAGTTCCTGCGCGTACAGCAAGTCCTGCTCGACCCGTCCCTGCCGCGCGTCACCCTGCTGGCCCGCGACCTCGATGCCTCGCGCGCCGAGTCCGTGCTGCCGCTGGTGACGCCTGCCGTCCACCCGGACCGCAGCCAGCCACCGCCTGTATGGGTCACGGAAACGGCAGCGGACTTGTACAATCTGCGGCCGGGCGCGCGCGTCGAGGTCCCGCTGTCGGGCCGCAGGACAGCCTTCACCGTCGCTGCAATCTGGCGCGACTACGCGCGGCAGAACGGCGCGCTGCTCATCGACAGAGCGTTGTATATCGAGCTGACCGGCGATCGCCTGGCGACAGATGCCGGGCTGTGGTTTTCCGCGGGGAGCACGGCGGGGAAGGTGGAGGCCGCGCTGCGCGACGCGTTGCCGCGCGCCGGGCGCATCGAGTTGGCACAGCCCGGCGAGATCCGAGAGCTCTCGCTTACGATCTTCGACCGCACGTTTGCCGTCACCTATGCGCTGGAGGGCTGCGCCATCCTGATCGGCTTGTTTGGATTGTCGACCAGCGTATCGGGACAGGTGCTCGCGCGCCGGCGCGAGTTCGGAATGCTGCGCCACATCGGCATGACGCGCAGACAGATCGGTGCCATGCTCGCCATAGAGGGTGTGTTGTCCAGCGCCCTGGGCTTGGCGGTCGGCTTGATCCCGGGCTGGCTGATTGGTTTGATTCTGGTGCGCGTCGTGAACCGCCAGTCCTTCCATTGGAGTATGGAGTTGCACATGCCTTGGAGTCAGCTCGCGCTTCTCGCCCTGGCCATGCTATCGCTGGCTACGCTGACCTCCGCGCTGAGCGGGCGCCAGGCGATGGGGAGCCAAGTCGTCAGAGCGGTGAGGGAGGACTGGTGAGTCGGGGTCCGAGCTGGGCATGCGCTACACTGTGCTGGTAACCACACAGGGGGAAACATGCACAGATCCCTACCGGCCGCAGGGCTCGCATTGCTGCTCGCGATGTCCGCGCAGGCCGCCGATCAGGTGAAGATCGGCTTCATGAGTACGCTGTCAGGCCCGGGCGCGGCCATCGGCATCGACATTCGAGACGGCTTCAACCTGGCGCTCAAGATGAACGGCGGCAAGCTCGGCGGGTTGCCGGCCGAGGTGATCATCACGGACGATCAGCAGAACCCCGACATGGGGCGCCAGATCGCGGACAAGTACCTCAAGCGCGACCACGTCGACTTCGTGACCGGCATCGTGTTCTCCAACGTGCTGCTCGCGGTGGCGCCGGTGGTGTTCGACAGCAAGACCTTTCTGCTCAGCGCCAACGCGGGCCCGTCGCTGCTGGCGGGCGCCAAGTGCAGCCCGTGGTTCTTCAGCGTGTCCTGGCAGAACGACGGCGTGCCCGAAGCGGCGGGCAAGTACACATCGGACAAAGGGTTCAAGAGCGTCTTTCTGCTGTCGCCGAACTATCCGGCGGGCAAGGACATGGTCGCCGGCTTCAAGCGCTTCTACAAAGGGGGCATCGCCGACGAGGTTTACCCGCGCCTGGGCCAGCTCGACTACTCCGCGGAGCTCGCGCAGATCCGTGCGGCGGCGCCCGATGCGGTGTTCTTCTTTCTTCCCGGCGGGATGGGCATCAACTTCATCAAGCAGTTCTCCGCCGCCGGGCTGGGCAAGCAGATCACGCTCATCACCACCGCCTTCTCCGCCGACGAGGACATCATTCCCGCCGTGGGCGAGCCCATGCTCGGAATCTACAACACCGGCTTCTGGAACCACGACCTGGATAACCCGGAGAACCGCGCTTTCGTGGCCGCCTTCGAGAAAGACTACGGGCGGCTGCCGAGCGGGTTCGCCGCGCAGGGATACGACGCCGCGCGCGCGATCGATGCGGCGGTGCGCGAGGTCAACGGAAAGCTCGAGGACAGCGAGGCCGTGCGCAAGGCGTTGCGCGCCAATGCGTTCAAATCGGTGCGCGGTCCGTTCAAGATCAACCGCAACGGCTTCCCGATCCAGAACTACTACCTGCGCGTCGTGGAGCGCGACGCCAAGGGCCGCATCACCAACCGGACGTTGGGCACGGTGTTGAAGGACCATCCCGACGCGTACGCCGAGCAGTGTCCGCTGAAGTGACGGCATGTCCGTCCTGATCCTCGAGCAGACGCTCAACGGTCTGCAGTTCGGCCTGATGCTGTTCCTGCTGGCCGCCGGGCTCACCCTGGTGTTCGGGATCATGGACCTGATCAACCTGGCGCACGGCTCGCTGTACATGATCGGCGCGTACCTGGTGGCGGCCGTCGTTGGTGCGACCGGCTCCTTCGCGCTGGCGGTCCTGGCCGCGGTGCTGGGAACGGCAGCGATCGGGGTGCTGCTCGAAGTCACGCTGCTGCGCCGCCTCTACGCCCGCGACCATCTGTCGCAGGTCCTGGCGACATTCGCGCTGCTGCTGATCTGCAACGAAGTGGTGCGTCTCATCTTCGGCTCACAGCCGGTGATGCTGAGCCCGCCCGCTGCCTTGTCCGGACCGGTGCAGCTGCTGCCGGGCTTCTACTACCCCGCTTTTCGTCTGGCGGTGATCGGCGCCGGTCTGGCGGTTGCTCTGCTGTTGTACGTGTTGGTGGGGCGCACGCGCGCCGGCATGTGGGTCCGCGCCGGCGCTTCCAACCGCGAGATGGCGGCGGCGATGGGCGTCGACGTCAAGATGCTGTTCACTGCCGTGTTCGGCGTGGGAGCGGCGTTGTGCGCCCTTGCCGGCGCCATGCTCGGCCCGCTGCTGGCGGTGCAGGTGGGGATGGGCGAGAGCATCCTGATCCTCGCTTTTGTGGTCATCGTGATCGGCGGCATCGGTTCGATCCGAGGCGCTCTGGTGGGGGCGCTGCTGGTGGGAATGGTGGACACCGTGGGCCGCGCCTTCCTCCCCATGTTCTTACGCAGCTTCCTCTCGCCCGCCGTAGCTTCGGGCGTCGGCCCGGCGCTCGCTTCCATCGCCATCTATCTGCTCATGGCCGCCATCCTGTTCTGGCGGCCCCAGGGGTTGTTTCCGGCGAGGGCCTGAGCTTGAGCCGTCACCCTTGAGCTGCCCCCCGCATGAGCCGAGCGCACTGGACCCTGACTGCAGTCGTGCTGGCGCTGCTCGCCTTTCCCGTGGCGGCGAAGCATTGGGACGAGCTGTTCTATGTGAGCTTCGCGAGCCGCGTCTTGATCTACGCCCTGGCGGCCAGCAGCCTGAACCTGATCCTCGGCTACGGCGGGATGGTGAGCTTCGGGCACGCGGCCTTCCTGGGCACGGGGGCGTACACGGTGGCGATACTGATGGCCGAGGGCGTTGAGAGCGCGTGGGTGAGCTGGCCGCTCGCGGTGGCGCTGTCGGCGCTGCTCGCTCTGGTCATCGGCGCCATCTCGCTGCGCACGCGCGGCGTCTACTTCATCATGATCACGCTCGCCTTCGCGCAGATGACCTACTACCTGTTCATCTCCATGCGGACCTATGGCGGCGAAGACGGGCTCAACCTCGCGCGGCGCTCTCGCTTCGGGTTCGGTTTGGAGCTCGCCGGCGATCTGACCTTCTACTACGTGGTCCTCGCCGTTGTCGCGCTGGGTTTGTATCTCATGTGGCGGCTGTTGCAGGCGCGCTTCGGGCAGGTGGTCCAGGCCATCCGGGAGAACGAGACCCGCATGGAGGCGATCGGCTTTCCCACCTATCGCTACAAGCTCACCTGCTTCGCCATCGCGGGAGGCGCGGCCGGGTTGGCCGGCGCGCTGCTCGCGAACCAGAATGGCTTCGTGAGCCCGAACCTGCTGCAGTGGACCCAATCCGGTACCCTGATGGTGATCGTGATCCTGGGCGGAGTGGGTTACCTGTGGGGTGGTCCGCTGGGCGCGTTGGTGTTCCTGCTTCTGGAGGAGGTCCTTTCCGGCTACACCATCCACTGGCAACTCGGCCTGGGCGTCGCGCTGCTTGCGATCGTGCTGTTCGCGCGTCAAGGCATCGCCGGGTTGCTGGCGGGCGCGGTGGGCGGAAAGAGGTCCACCGGTGCCTGAGCCGCTGTTGCGGGTCGAGGGCCTGCACAAGCAGTTTGGCGGCGTGGTCGCCACCGACCGCCTCGATCTGTCGGTGCCGTCGGGGGAGATTCACGCGCTGATCGGTCCTAACGGCGCGGGCAAGACCACGCTCATCCAACAGCTGTCG
>DATJVW010000447.1:0-6291 GCA_035501675.1 Burkholderiales bacterium | reverse complement strand
TGTCCGTGCCGGGAAGGGTTCGATATTCCATGGGGAGGTCCAAGTTGAAGGAGGAGTCTATAGGTTAACGGAAAACGGGAGAAAGGCGCGCGGGACAGCAATCTCGACCGAACTCTTGACCGTGGTCAAAGCGCGTTCTCGGCGGCTATGTAAGCTGTCGCAGCACTCCATTCGACACCAGAGGAGAAGGATCATGAACGCAGGAAAAAAGAGTCGCTGTCTACTCGCGCTCGCCGCCGCCGGCAGTTTCTTCGCCAGCAGTTCGACGTGGGCGGATATGATGGACTGCTCCGGCACCAAGAGGTCCAAGGAGCGTCCTTACCAGGAAGTCATCGAGCCCGGCGATCGTCCCGATCACGCGATGAAGCAAGCGATCCGGACCCACGCGATCTCGAGCAAGAACCCCGACTTCGACGGCAGCGAGCAGACCGTGTATGCGCACGAGGATAACTACGCCAACGCCGGAACCAGCGTCGGATACTTCATGTACACCCTCAAGAACGGCGAGAAGATATGGGCCAAATTCGATTCGGTCTTCTTCACCGCCTCGACGCAAGGCTCCTGGGAGGCGACGTATCAAGGCGTATTCCGTTTGACGGCGGGCACCGGCAAGTACTCCGGCATTCGTGGCGGCGGCAGCTACAAGGGCAAGATCACACCCGCCGGGTTCGACGAGACCTTCGTGTGCACGGCGTGGTATTGAAAAGTGACGCGTTAGGTTGCAGGCGCACTCCCACCACCCCGCCCGCTGCGCGGGCACCCTAGGCGACGGGGTGGTGCGAACCGACTCGAAGATTTCACATGGAAGCCGCAAGCGTCACCCTTCGGCACGGATGAGATCCGCCGCTTTCTCGCCGACCATGATCGCGGGTGCGTTGGTATTGCCAGAAGGCATGGTCGGGAAGACCGAGGCATCGGCCACGCGCAGGCCCTCGATGCCGTGCACCCGCAACCGCTCGTCGACGACCGTGTCAGGTCCCTGACCCATCCGGCACGTGCCCATCGCGTGATAGCCAGTCTGCGAGTTGCTGCGGATCCAGTCGAGAATCTGCGCGTCGGTCTCCACGTGTTTCCCGGGTGAGAATTCGTCGCCGCGCAAGCCGTCCATGGCGCGCGCCTCGGCGATGCTACGCATCATGCGAAAGCCAGCGACCATGGCGCGCTGATCGACATCGTCGGTCAGGAAATTGAAACGGATGGCGGGGTGCACGTCGGGATCGGACGAGCGGATGTGGATGGAGCCCAGGCTCTCCGGTCGCAGCTGATAGCAGGCGATCGTCATGGACGGAAAGTCCTGCAGCTTGCGCCGTTTGGGATCCTTGATCGCGTACGGAATGAGGTGCATCTGGATATCGGGCGTGGCAAGCTCGGCCCTGGTTTTCAGGAAAGCCACGAGCGGTGCGGACGGCAGGCTGTAGAAACCGCCCCCCGTTGCCACATACCGCAACGCCTCGGTCACCGCGCCGATGCCTCGCGCCCGGTAGTTGTAGGAGACGCGCGGATCCTTCACGCGCCAGATCACGCGCGCGTTGATGTGGTCCCGAAGATTCTCCCCCACCGCCGGCAGCGCGTGTCGAACGGTGATGCCGTGGCGCTCCAGGATCTCTGGCCGGCCGATGCCGGAGAGCTCGAGAAGTTGCGGCGTCGCGACCGCCCCTGCCGACACGATCAACTCGCGCCGCACGCGTGCTTCGAGCTGCCGGCCCCGGTGCTCGTAAACCACCCCGACGCAGCGCTGCCCGTCCAACACGACGCGCCGCGCGGTTGCACGGGTGATCACGCTCAGATTGGAGCGTCCCATCGCCGGGTCGAGATAGCAGCAAGCGACGCTCATTCGGCGACCGCGCCGGATGCTCGCCTGAGCCTTGCCGATACCCTCTTGATCCCCGTTGTTGTAGTCGGAATTGATGCGATGGCCGGCCTCGACTGCGGCCTTCAGCAGTGTGTCGTAGAGCGGGTTCCGATCCGGCACGATCGAGACGTGCAGCGGCCCGCCGCTGCCGCGTCCGGGCGCGCCCTGCCGTTCGAAGTTCTCGATGCGGTCGAACAGCGGCGCCACGTCGTGCCAGCTCCAGCCGTGCGCGCCCATCCGTGCCCAGGTGTCGTAGTCGTGCGGCTGGCCGCGTACCCAGATCAGACCGTTGATGGCGCTCGACCCGCCGAGCAACTTGCCGCGCGGCACCGGAATGCGGCGGTTGGCGGTCCCAGGTTCGGGCTCGGACTCGTAGAGCCAGTTCGCTGCCGGATGGTGGATGAGCAGGCCGTAGCTGATGGGAAAGCGCGAATAGAAATGGCCGGCGCGCCCCGCCTCCAGCAGGAGCACGCGCGTGCGCGGATTCTCGGTGAGACGCGCTGCCAGCACCGCGCCCGCCGAGCCCGCCCCAACGATGACGTAGTCGTATTGATCCAAGATCGAGGCTCCCACCACCCCGCCCACTGCGCGGGCACCCGTCCTCGGGCAGGCTCCAACCACCCCGCCCACTTCGTGGCACCCCTCCTCGGCAGGAGGGGAAGTGCGGTTTTAGGCGACGGGGTGGTTGAATCAGCGTGGACCCATCAGCAACCTCAGATCGATCGACTCCGCCATCGCCTTGTACCCGGCATCGTTCGGATGCAGGTGATCGCCGGAATCGTAGATCGCTTGGATGTAGGACGGACGATTGGGATCGCGCACCACGGCGTCGAAGTCGATGACACCGTCGAACGCTCCGCTCTCGCGGATCCATTTGTTCACGGCCTGGCGCTTCTTCTCCTTCGCCGGGTTGTAGTAGCCCGAAAGCGGCGAGCCTTTGAAGGTGTCCTCGAATGGCGTCAGCGTGGCGCCGATGATGCGCATGTTGTGCATGTGCGCGCGAGTGATGAGCTGCTTGTAGCCTGCGATGATGTCCTCGGGCGAGGGTGCGGGTGCGTTGGGCTCGAGGATGCTGTCCGGCCAGCCGATGTCGTTGATTCCCATCATCAGGATCACCGTGTCGGCATGCCGATGCCGCAGCACGTCGCGATCGAAACGAGCCAGGGCATTGACGCCCATGCGATCGGTGAGGATTCGAGCGCCGGAGATGCCTTCATTCAACACCGCGACCGGAGGCCCGCCGCTTTCGGCCAGCCGGCGCGCCAGCACGTCGGGCCAGCGGCGGTTGGTATCGGGGGTGGAGTTGTTGCCGTCGGTGATCGAGTCGCCGAAGGCCACGATCGCGTGCGCATTCGCAGGCGCGTCCACCAGGATCTCGCTCAGCAGAATCCTGGCTGTGAACGTCGAGTCGGCCTTGAAGTCGGTCTCGACGACCTTGTTGCCGGCAACGACATAGGTGGTCTGGACCGCATCCCAGTGAAATGTGGTCACCGGCGTCACGTCGGGCGCGAAGAAGCTCACGACGACGCTGGAGAACGAGGCTAGGGAAAGGTCGACCGGGTCGCTGATCACCGGTGCGCCGGCTGGGATCACGATGGAGGTCTGGCCGCCGAACGTGAGCGGCCTGCCCGAACCCGCGACGATGCCAGAGCCTTTCTCGCTCAGCGCGATCTGCGCCGCGCCAACCTTGAATGGCCAGTTGCCGAATTCGTTCGAGAGCACGACACGAACGCGCTTGCCGCCGATGCTGACCTGTGCGACCTGCCGCACGGTTTGTCCCCACAGATTTCTCGGCACCTTGATCGGCGCCAGGAAGTCCGGTGCCCACACCTCGTGCGGGCTCGAGGTCCAGGTGGCAATCCAGTCGTCGTCAGCGCCGGCAGCCGGGCCCACTTGGAGCGCTGCGACGAGCACGGCCCAAAGCGCAAACGCCAGGAAATGTCTGCGGTTCATTTTTCTCCTCCTGTCCGTTGGGTATTGTTGTTCTAGGTATTGTTGTTCTAGCGTTCCGCCCGCGGTCACAGCGGAACGAGCTATCGTACACCCCTCGCGTCCGCCTCACGCGCGAACGCCAACTCCAAACTCGCGCGCTGCGCGATAATACGTTTCGCGCTGTTCCTCCCCTCCTTTCCAAGGAGGGGTGGCGCCCCCGGGTCGCTGCCCGGGGCAGGCTGCGGCGACGGGGTGGTTGGGAGGGTGGCGCCGGAGGCGTCGGGCCGGTGTTGAAGGCTGCGTAGTTGAAATCGGTTTGAGGATTTAGATGGAAGGAACAAGCATCATCGCGGAAGCACCGCAAAGCGAATCCCACGAGACGCGCTCCTTCGACGCCCTCATCATCGGCTCCGGCTTTTCCGGCCTCTATCAATTGCTCTGCCTGCGCGACCGGCTGGGTCTTTCGGTCCAGGTGCTCGAGACGGCCTCAGGGTTGGGAGGCACCTGGTACTGGAACCGCTACCCGGGTGCGCGCTGCGATTCGGAAAGCCACTCCTATTGCTACTCGTTCTCCCGCGAGCTGACGCAGGAATGGGAATGGTCCGAGCGCTATCCCGGACCGCCGGAGATCCTGCGCTACCTCAACCATGTCGCCGACCGCTTCGACCTCAAGCGTGACATCCGCTTCAACACTCGGGTGAGCGCGGCGCACTACGATGAGACTGCGAATCTCTGGCGCGTGAGCACCGAGGCGGGCGAGACGTTCACGGCGCAGTTCCTGATCACGGCCGTGGGTTGTCTGTCGTCCGCCAATGTGCCGAACATCCCCGGCCTCGACACCTTCGAGGGACGTTGGTATCACACCGGACAATGGCCGCACGAGGGCGTCGATTTCCGTGGCAAGCGCGTCGGGCAGATCGGCACCGGCTCCACGGGCATCCAGGCCGCGCCGGTGATCGCCGAGACTGCGGCCCATCTGACCGTCTTCCAGCGCACCGCCAACTACAGCGTGCCGGCCCGCAATGCGCCCTTGACTCCGGAGTTCAGGCGCTACGCCAAGGAGAATGCCGCGGAGATCCGGCGGGTGATGCATGCCTCCGTCAACGGTCATCCCTGGCTCATTGATGACCGCTTGGCCGTAAAGACTCCGCCGCAGGAGCGGCAGGCCCTGTACGAGGCCGCCTGGCAGACCGGCGGCTTGCGATTCCGGGCCGCGTTTCGCGACCTTCTGATCGACAAGACGGCGAACGACACGGCTGCAACGTTCATCCGCAACAAGATCCGCGAGATCGTGAAGGACCCCGCAACGGCGGCGAAGCTGTCCGACTTCGACCACCCGTACGCTTCCAAGCGCCCGCCGATCGACACCGACTACTTCGAGACCTTCAATCGCGACAACGTCGAACTGGTCGATGTCCGGGCCGTGCCCATCGAGCGCATCACGCCGCGGGGCATTCGCACGCGCGATGCCGAGTATCCGCTGGACATCATCGTATTCGCCACCGGATTCGACGGCATGACCGGCTCGCTGCTGCGCATGGATATTCGGGGGCGCGGCGGTCTGCCCCTGACGAAGGCGTGGGGGGCGGGACCACGCAACTATCTCGGATTACAAGTGGCGGGCTTTCCCAACCTGTTCACTGTGACCGGGCCCGGCAGCCCGTCAGTGCTTTGCAACATGCCGGTGGCGATCGAGCAGCACGTGGAGTGGATCACCGACTGCATTGCGCACATGCGCAACCATGGCTTGAAACGCATCGAGCCCAGCAACGAAGCGCAAGACTCCTGGATGGCGCACGTGAACTCGGCCGCCGAAGCGACGCTGCTGCCCCAGGCGAAGCACTCGTGGTATCTCGGCGCCAACATCCCCGGCAAGCCGCGGGTTTTCATGCCGTATGCCGGCGGGATGGCGCGCTACCGGAAGATTTGCGCGGAGGTGGCCGCAAAGAACTATGAGGGGTTCAGGTTGAGCGCGTGAGCTGTGATGAGGGTGGAAAGCAAACCACCGCGGCGCTTCGCGCCACCCCGCCAAGTGGCATATGAACGCCACCTCGCGCCACCCCTCCTTGAAAACGAGGGGAGAAGAACTCTGTTACCGCCAGCTCGATCTTCAGAGATTTTGCCGCGTGTTTATCACTCGGGGCGAGACACGCGCGGGCGCCTGCCGCAATTTCAGTGGTTGCGGTTTTGCCAACCCGTATCCCTGGCCGTAGTCGACGCCGATCTCTTGCAGCTTCTGCGAAATCGCATCGCTTTCCACCCCCTCCGCGATGGTCAGCAGTCCCATCTTGTGCCCGATGCGATTCACTGCTTCGACCATGGCCCTGTCGATATCGTCCGACGCCAGCTCCCTGATGAACGCCCCGTCGATCTTGAGATAGTCGATCGGCAACGTCTTCAGGTAGCTGAAGGACGACAACCCGGTCCCGAAATCGTCCAGCGCAAAACGGCAACCGACCCCCTTCAGAGCGTGGATGAAGCGCAACACATGTCCCAACTCCGAAGCC
>DATJVW010000446.1:0-10160 GCA_035501675.1 Burkholderiales bacterium | reverse complement strand
GAGCGCCGCTCGCTCACGAAGATCACGCCGTGCGGGCATGCTATGCCGCGCTGCGCATGCAGGACGCCGTGGCGCGTTACGCCGAGGACCTGCGTCGACTTCACGGCGTCGATGCGCAGATCCGCATCGGTCTCAACTCGGGCGAGGTGGTCGTCCGCTCAATCGGCAGCGACCTCCGCATGGATTACACCGCGGTCGGCCAGACCACGCACCTCGCCGCCCGCATGGAGCAGCTCGCGCGTCCCGGCACGACGCTCATGACGGAAGCGACGTTGCGCGAAGCCGAGGGCTACATGCATGTGAGGCCCCTGGGCCCGACCCCGATCAAGGGGATGAGTGAGCCGATCCCGGTCTACGAGCTCATCGGGGCCGGCGCCGCGCGCACGCGGATGCAGGTCGCTGCGGCTCGCGGGCTGACGCCCTTCGTCGGGCGAAACGCGGAGGTCGAGCAGCTCCGCCAGGCGCTCGAACAAGCGAGCCGCGGCCACGGCCAGATCGTCGCAGTCATTGGGGAGCCGGGGGTCGGTAAGTCGCGCCTGTTCTACGAGTTCCTTCGCTCCCATCGGACCCAGGGCTGGCTCGTCTTGGAATCCAACTCGGTGTCGTACGGCAAGGCGACACCGTACTTCCCGCTGGTCGATCTTATCAAGGGCTACTTCAAGATCGCTGGCCGGGACGACACTCGCGCGGTTCGTGCCAAGGTGACGGGCAACGTCTTAACGCTCGATGAAGCGTTGAAGGACGGCATTCCGCCGCTGCTTTGGCTCCTCGATGCGCTCCCCGAGGACCACGAATTTCTGGCCCTCGACCCATCCCGACAGCGCGACCGCGGCCTGGATGCGGTGAGGCGCCTACTGCTACGCGAGAGCCAGAGTCAACCGCTGTTGCTCGTGTTCGAAGACCTGCACTGGATCGACGCGCAGACGCAGGTACTGCTGGACGCCCTCGTAGAGAGCCTGCCTAACGCTCATGCGTTGCTCGCGGTGAACTACCGCCCGGAGTATCAGCACTCGTGGGGAAGCAAGACTTACTATCGACAGTTGCGGATCGATCCGCTTCCGCCGGAAAGCGCGGAAGCGCTACTGGAGCTGCAACTCGGCAACGACCCGGCCCTGATCGCGCTGCGCCGCCTGCTGATCGAGCGAACCGAAGGAAATCCCTTGTTCCTGGAGGAGAGCGTCCGATCGCTCGTGGAAACGGGTGTGCTCGTCGGCGAGCGTGGCGCCTATCGTCTGGACAAAGATCCCATCGCGATTCAGGTTCCAGCCACGGTTCAGGCGGTCCTTGCTGCGCGCATCGATCGCCTTCCGCCCGACGATAAGCGTCTTCTGCAGACCGCCTCGGTCATCGGCAAGGATGTGCCGTGGGCTCTGCTGCTCCAGCTTGCGGAGTTGGACGAAGACGAGCTGCGGCGCGGCATCGCACGCCTGCAAGCCGCCGAGTTCGTGTACGAAGCGCGGTTGTTCCCCGACCTGGAATATACCTTCAAGCACGCGCTGACCCACGAGGTCGCCTACGGTAGTCTGCTTCAGGATCGCCGCCGCGCGCTGCATGCCCGGATTGTCGAGGGGATCGAGCGCGTCTACGCCGATCGTCTGGCCGAGCATGTCGACCGCCTCACCCACCATGCCTTCCGCGGCGAACTTTGGCACAAAGCGACTCACTATCTGAGCCAGACCGGCTCGCTCGCCTCGCAGCCGAGTATCGGCGCCCTCATCGACGGCCCGGAGAGTCCGGCCCACCTCTGGTGGTGCGGGGAGCACGACCGGGCCATAACACTCGCGCGCGAGGAACAGGCCGTAAGCGCGAGCTTTGGAAATTTCGTCGGGGCCATCGCCTCCAACCTCCGACTGGGGCAGGCCTACCATTCGCTCGGGGAGTACTCGAAGGCGGTTGAAGTGCTCGAGCGGAACGTGACGCTGCTCGACGGTGACCTGCGCCAGGAGATGTTCGGACTAGAGGGCTTGCCGTCGGTCTTCTCCCGCGCGTGGCTCGCGCTCTGCCTGGCGGAGCAAGGGAGGTTCGACGAGGCCGCGGCGCACACCGAGGAGGCGGTCGCGCTCGCGGAAGCTGAGAATCATGCCTACAGCCTCGTCGTCGCCCACGCGGGAAGGGGAATGCTTCACGGCCGGCACGGCGATTACGCGAAGGCGATCGAATCTCTCGAGTGCGGCCTGGTCATCAACCACGGGTCCGACATTCCGGTTCTCTTCCCGCTGATTGCTGCGCCCCTTGGATGGGTGTACGCACGCGCCGGCCGGCACGACGAAGGGCTGCGACTCCTGCAGGATGCCGTCCAACGGGCCGAGGCGATGGAGTTTGCCGCCAACCACGCACTCCGCCTCGCGTGGCTGGGCGAGGTGTACCTCCTGACCGGGAACGGGGATGCCGCGAAGCGCCTCGCGCTAAGCGCTCTAGATCTCGCGCGACGGCATGGTGAGCGAGGACACCAAGCCTACGTCCTGAGGCTACTCGGAGAGCTGGCGGCGAAGGAGAGCGTGCCGGACGTCGAACAGGCCGCCGAGCACTATCACGCCGCGCTCGCGCTGGCGCAGATGCTCGGGATGCAACCGCTGGTCACCGCTCTCGCTAGCTGCCTTCCTTGACTTCGACGATCTCGTCGGCAATGAAGCCGTGGGCCTCCCGGTGCACGGCCGTCGCAGCCTCCTTGCTCGGCGCCTCGACCAGGCAGAAGACCTTGCCAGTGCCTTCGTCGAACCAATACCTCAGGTATTTGACGCCGTGCTTGTGCTGGACGGCGAGGTCCTTTCGATGATCCTCTGCAACGCCAGCAGCCGTCAACCCTTCAACCTTGTTGTGTACGTCGAGATAGAGTGGCATGTCCTGGACCCCTCGGTGTGGATAAAACCAACCCCCCAGCGCGGGATTGTCGTCCAGCGTGCGCAGCAGCGTCAAGGGCGGCGGGCGAACGCAGCGGTCCGCACGCCGGCCAAGCGCAGGAGCTTTCCGTTCAATCCAAAAGACCGGCAAACAGCGGCGTGCTGAGATAGCGCTCCCCGAATGAGGGAATGATCACCACCGTTAGCTTGCCCGCATTCTCCGGCCGGCGCGCGACTTGTAGAGCAGCCCACATCGCGGCACCCGACGAGATGCCCACCAGAAGGCCCTCCTCTCTCGCCATGCGTCGCGCGATGTCGAAGGCATCGTCATTCTTGACGCGCACGATCTCGTCGTAGATGCGCGTGTTGAGGATCTCGGGAATGAAGCCGGCGCCGATGCCCTGCATCGGGTGCGGACCGGCTGGTCCGCCCGAGAGGACCGCCGAGGCGTCGGGCTCGACGGCAATGCAGCGGAACGACGGTTTTCTCGCTTTGAGCACTTCGCCGACGCCGGTGATGGTGCCTCCGGTGCCGATCCCGGAGATCAGGATATCGGCTTTCCCATCCGTATCGCGCCAGATCTCCTCGGCCGTGGTACGGCGGTGAACTTCGGGGTTGGCAGGGTTGCGAAACTGATCCGGAATGAAATAGCGCCGGTCGGCAGCGGCCATCTCCTCGGCCTTCTGGATCGCACCCGGCATGCGCTCCGAACCGGGTGTGAGGACGAGTTCCGCCCCATACGCGCGCAGCAAGGCGCGCCGCTCCTTGCTCATGGTGTCGGGCATCACCAGCGTGCACTTGTAGCCGCGCGCCGCACATACCATGGCAAGGCCGATGCCGGTGTTGCCGCTGGTAGGCTCAAGGATGATCGTGTCGGGCTTGATCAGACCCGCCTTCTCGGCGGCCTCGATCATCGACAACCCGATCCGGTCCTTCACGCTGTGCGCCGGATTCTGGAACTCCAGCTTGGCGACGACTTCCGCAACGCATCCTGCGGAAAGCCGATTGATACGGACCAGCGGCGTGTTGCCGATGAGTTCGGTCACGTCACTTGCAATCTTCATGTCCACCTCGCCGTCGAAGGACCAGAGTACCAAGATCGGCGAGCGACCACAAATGATGGCCCGGGCTGCGATGGCCTCGGAACATGCGCACGGCGCCATGCTCGACTGGAACGCGGGCCTCGCGCGGCGGCCCGCGTCGAGCGCGTTTATTTCACGGTGTAGCCACGCCCGTCGAGACAGGCGCCCATCGCGCGTTGGTAATCCGCCTGCTTCTGCGCCACCGACGCACCGGCGGGCGCCAGTGTCGGATCGTAGCCGGTCTGGCTCACTGCCCAGCGATGGCACTCGTAGCGGTCGGCGGCCTGTTGCTGTTCGCTCTGGCCCTGGCGCGGATAGATGAACAGTTGGTCCGATCCCTGCGCTACGCTGCTGGGAGGCGGCGGCTCCGCCGCGGGGCTAGGAGGCGGCTGCTGAACGATGACGTTCGCTGGCGGCGCTGCAACGACGGTGTAGCCCTGCGGGCCCTGAACGTAATAGACGTCGTTGGCGTAGTAGTAGGGCACGTTCCCTACGTACAGCGTGGTGTAAAACGGCGGCAATATCGGTATCACGATGCCGATCGGCGGCGCGACGACGACAAACCCTCCCGGCCCATGGGCGCGGTACCACACGCCCCCCGCAAAATAGAACTGCACGCCCCCATGGACCACCACCCGGGGGCCGGGCGGCAACGCTGCGAACACGAAACCGTGCGGCGGGTAATAGTGGCCGTGGTTGTAACGCGAATCGAGGAACTGGCGCTCGTGGAACTCGTGCTCGCGGAACTCGTGCTCGTGATAACCGTGTTCCTGCGCCCGCGCTACCGGCACGACGCCCGCCGACAACGCAAAGAGAAGCCCGCACGCGATCCATCGGCTCACTCTGGGAAAACAAAACATCGCTCACCTCCTTAGAATGAGAACTCGGGCGAGATGCACTCGTGTAGTGCGTCTCGCCCGCCACCGCTCAGCTGCCGCGCCGCGCATGCCACCGCATCAGCCTCTGATCGGCGATCTGCCGCTGCTCGGGACTGAGCGTCGCGTACAACTCCTTTGCGGCCTGGCCCACCGCTTCGAAAGCAGCCGCGCGCTCCTTCATCCACGCCACTTGGCGATCGATGCGTTCCGGAACCGTCTGTGCATGCGGCCTCTTGCCCTGATGCGCCGCTTTCATCTGTTCCATTTGCTGCATCACTGTAGCCGAGAATGCCGACCATTGCGGTTCCTGTTCCGCAGTGATGGCCAGCTTCGATTTGAGGTGGTTCAGCCGCTTTTGCGCAAAAGCTATTGGATCGTGCCGCGTGGCGTCGGTTCCGCCTGCGGAGTCCTGTCGGGCGCTCGCGACCGACTGATCCTCGCGATCGGTGTCTGCGGATTGAGCAAACCCCGGATTGATGATGGCGACCGCGCTCAGTAGAAGAGGCAGTCCGATCAAAACAAGCTTTCTCGTTCCTTGCATGGCAGTCTCCGGTAATGGGTCAATAATCGCCGCCTCGGGGCGGGGCCCCAGCGGTACAGGCTACATTAGACCAGCGGCATGTAAGCACCATATTGCGCGCGGACCAACTTTCGTAACCGAGTGTTGCGGGATGCGTCCTGGGCTCGCCAGGCCGGCCGGGAAACTGCCAGGGGAGATGAGGCGCGCCGTCAGGCGGCGAAGCGCGCCTCCGGCAGGCCGCGCACGCCGGGACTCGCAGCAAACACGCAACCGGCCAACGGCTCGCGCGCAAGCTGCTCGGGCGTGAGGCGCTGTCGCGCAGTCGAGATGTACAGCGTATCCAGGTCCTTGCCGCCGAAGCAGCAGCACGTCGGATTGGACACGGGCAGCTCGACTACACGGTCGATCTTGCCGTCCGGCGTGTAGCGCACGACTCTCCAGCCACCGTACTCCGCATTCCACAGGCAGCCGTCGGCATCGACGCAAGAACCGTCGGGACGGCCGGGCTGATTGGTGCAGTCGGCAAACACGCGCTCGTTGCGCATGGCACCCGTGGCGAGGTCGAAATCGTAGCCCCAGATCATGTGAAGATGCGTATCGGCAAAATACATCACGCGGTCGTCCGGACTCCAGGCGATGCTGTTTGGGATCACGATGTCGCGGCGAGTGCTTGTGCACACACCATCCGCATCGAGCCGGTAGAGCGTACCGCTCGGCACACGCGGTCCATCGCTCATCGTGCCGGACCAGAACCGTCCATCGCGGTCGCAGCGCCCGTCGTTGAACCTGTTTCCCGGCACATCTCGCTCCGGAGCGGCGACCAGCTCTAGGGCGCCGGAGCCCGGATCCAGCATGTAGAGGCCCGATTTCATGCCGGCGATCATCGCGCCGCCGGAACGAGTCAGCCCGAAGCTCCCGATGGTCTCCGACAGCGAAACGGCGCGAACTTCGCCATTGGACGGGTTGTAACGCTTGAGCGAGGGGGCGCGGATGTCCACCCACCACAGGACCTGATCGCGGTCACACCAGACGGTACACTCGCCTAGCACGTCTTCGCTGCGAATTACGCACTGCGCGCCGGTGGCCATCGCTGCTTCTCCTCGGGGTCGTCGTAGCGGGTAGCTGGTCGGCCTCCCGTCCGACTGATTATAGCCCCGAGCCTCGCGCCATCCGCGCGGGCGCTGGACTGGAATCACGACGCTAATTCGATGTCCGAAAACGGCGAGCCGACGGCCGAAGCGACGTCTACAATGGCGCCATGCTGCTCGACGCCACGCACTGTTATCAAGCATTCAAGACGCACGACCCGCGCTTCGACGGGCGCTTCTTCGTAGGTGTGTCGTCGACGCGCGTCTACTGCCGCCCCGTGTGTGCGGTTAAAACGCCCAAGCGGGAGAACTGCCGGTTTTTTCCCAGCGCGGCGGCCGCCGAGTCTGCCGGTTTTCGTCCCTGCCTGCGCTGCCGCCCGGAGCTGGCGCCCGGCAATGCTGGCATCGACGCCCGCGCGCGGCTGGCACAAACCGCCGCTGGACTGATCGAGGACGGGTTGCTTCACGACAGCGGTATCGATGGGCTGGCGGCCCGGTTGGGCGTGACTGATCGCCATCTGCGCCGGGTGTTTCGCACCGAGTTCGGCGTTTCTCCGGTAGCGTTCGTGCAGACGCAGCGCTTGCTTCTGGCCAAGCGGCTGCTGACCGACACGACGATGTCGATGACCCAGGTGGCGATGGCCAGCGGCTTCGGCAGTCTGCGGCGATTCAATGCGCTGCTGCGCACTCGTTATCGGTTCAGCCCTTCGGACTTGCGTCGCCGGGTGGGCGGGCCCCACCCGTCGGACGTGCTCACTTTTGAGCTCGGTTACCGGCCACCGCTCGAGTGGGACGCGCTGCTGTCCTTTCTCGGCAGACGCGCGATCGAGGGAGTCGAGTGCATCGATGGCGCGCGCTATGCGCGCACGGTGCACATCGAAAAGGGCGGGAAGCGCCACAGCGGTTGGATCGCGGCCCGGCTCGCCAAACGCAAAGCGGCGATCGAGCTGCAGGTGTCCGGATCGCTGGGCGCCGCCGTCCCGGCTGTGCTGGGTCGCGCGAAGCGCCTTTTGGATCTGTCCTGCGATCCAGCGCAGATCGCGCTCGCGCTGGGGCCACTGGCAGCCCGCCGCCCGGGGCTCAGGTTACCCGGCGCCTACGACGGCTTTGAGCTCGCGGTGCGCGCCATCCTCGGGCAGCAGATCACAGTGAAAGCCGCGCGGACATTGGCCGGTCGCTTCGCCGTCGCGTTCGGCGAATCGATCGAGACGCCCGTGCCGTCGTTACGCTGGCTGTTTCCCACGGCCCAGCGGGTGGCGGCACTCAAAGCCTCCGACGTCGCCGCAATAGGCGTTGTCGGTACACGCGCGAACGCCATAGTCTCGCTCGCACGGGCGGTGTGCGCGGGCGGGCTGGCACTCGACCCCGGCGCAGAAGTCGCGGCGACATTGGAACGGCTGCGGACGCTGCCGGGCATCGGTGAGTGGACGGCTCAGTACATCGCCATGCGCGCCCTTTCCTGGCCCGACGCCTTCCCTCACACGGACCACGGTGTGCTCAAAGCCTTGGGCGAGCGCGATGCGCGTAAGGCCTTGGCTCGTGCATCGGCCTGGCAACCCTGGCGTGCCTACGCCGTCATGCATCTGTGGAGATCACTTGAGGAGCCCAATCGATGACGTTTTATACCTTGGACGGATTCTGCTCATTTCGAATGGATGCGAGATGACCGGTCTGTATTTTGTCGGACAAAAGTACGCGGCCGTGCCCGCCTCGGATTGGGTAGCGCAAACTCGCGCGGCACCGTTTGCGCAAGCACGGACGGAGCTTTCCGAGTACTTCGCCGGCAAGCGCAAGCGCTTCGATGTCCCGCTCGCGCCCTCAGGCACCGCGTTCCAGACACGCGTGTGGCAGGCCCTCGGTGCGATCCCTTGCGGCACCACGAGGACATACGCCGAGCTGGCGCAATGCCTCGGCGCACCGCGCAGCGTGCGGGCGGTCGCAGCCGCGGTGGGCCGTAACCCGATCGCGCTCGTCGTACCCTGCCATCGTGTCATCGGCAGCGATGGCTCGCTCACCGGTTACGCCGGCGGGCTGACGCGCAAGCATGCGCTGCTCGAGTTGGAGGGTGGGTTTTGGGAGGCGAGGGTCGCGACGTGGAAAACGGGAGGGTCGCAGCGCTCGCGAGCACTATGCCGGGCGCCAGCCGGCAAGCCCTGCGGAACTGATTAGGACAGCTTGAAGCTCAAGCGAGAAGCGGTTACGGGCGCCATTCCCGGTAGCCGTCGATGCGGCCTTCGGCGTCCACCGCCTCAAGCCGCACTGGAAACCCCCACAGGCGCCCGAGGTGGCGCAGGACTTCGTTGGCCTGCTCCTCCGCCAGGGGGCGCCCGCGGAACACGGGATTGCGCAGCGTGAGGGACCGATCCCCGTCGCGCTCATAGCGCGCCACCTGGATGTCGGGCAGCATGTTCTCGCGCTTGTACTGGTCGGCCAGCATCCGCCGCACGCGCTTGTAGCCCTGCTCGTCGTGAATGCTGTCGACCTCGAGCTCCGCTTTGCCCACGTGGTCCGCAACCACGAACAGGCGCAGTTCGCGGATCATACGCGGCGAGAGGTACTGGGCGATGAAGGATTCGTCTTTGAAGTTGCGCATCGCGAAGTCCAGGGACTTACGCCAGTCCGTCCCCGCGAGCTCCGGAAACCACGCCGCGTCTTCTTCGGTCGGATCCTCGCAGATGCGCCGGATATCGTCCATCATGGCGAAGCCCAGGGCGTACGGGTTCATGCCGTGGTAGCCCTCCTGGTCGAACCCGCGCTGCGTCACGACATTGGTGTGGCTGTGCAAGAACTCCAGCATGAACGCATCGTCCACCAGCCGCTTGTCGTAAAGCCGGCTGAGCAGGGTGTAATGCCAGAACGTGGCCCAGCCTTCATTCATCACCTTGGTCTGGGTCTGCGGATAGAAATACTGGGATAGTTTGCGGACGATACGCACCAGCTCCCGCTGCCAGGGTGCGAGCCGTGGCGAATGCTTCTCGACAAAGTAGAGAATGTTCTCCTCCGGCTCCTCGGGGAAGACCGCGGTCGACGAGGCGGTCGACGAGGCCGCCGGCTGCGGCACCGTGCGCCAAAGATCGTTGAACTGGCGCCGCTGATGCTCTTCGATCTCGTTGCGCCGGGCCTCCTTTTCTTTGGCCGACTGCGGCTGCGGCCGCTTGTAGCGGTCCACGCCGTATTCCATCAGCGCGTGGCACGAGTCCAGCACCTCCTCCACCTCGGCCACCCCGTAGCGCTGCTCGCACTCCACCACGTAGCGGCGCGCGAACACCAGATAGTCGAGGATGGCGTCGGCCTGGGTGAACTGCTTGAACAGGTAGTTGCCCTTGAAGAAGGAGTTGTGTCCGTAGCTGGCATGCGCGATCACCAGCGCCTGCATCATGAGGGAGTTTTCCTCCATCAGGTAGGCGATGCAGGGATTGGAGTTGATGACGATCTCGTAAGCCAGGCCCTGATAGCCCTTCCGATAAGCCTGTTCGTGACGGATGAAGGCCTTTCCGTAGGACCAGTGCGGATACCCCAGGGGCAGGCCGGCCGACGCGTAGGCGTCCAGCATCTGCTCCGAGTTGATGATCTCGATCTGGTTGGGGTAGGTGTCGAGCTCGAACTCGGCGGCGGCCTGCGCGATCACCTCGTCGTAGCGCTGCAGCAGCTCGAACTCCCACTCCGGCCCGTGCGGGAGCGGGTTCACACCGCCTCCGTTTTTTCGGTCATAAGGATGCGGGTCCCCGCTCCCGGACTCATACCTTCTCCTT
>DATJVW010000445.1:0-8295 GCA_035501675.1 Burkholderiales bacterium | reverse complement strand
CCACTGCGCATGCGGGTAAAATGCTCACTCCCCGGATGCACAGGACGCGCCACGCCGCTCGCCTCCATGAAAATCACCCGCATCAGCCCGATCATGGCCGACGGCGGCCACCGCATCATCGTCTTCGTCAAGGTCGAGACCGACCAGCCCGGCCTGATCGGATGGGGCGAGGCCACCCTGGAAGGCAAGCCGCGCGCAATCGTGGGCTGCGTTCAGGACATGGAGCCGATGATCGTCGGCCAGGATCCGCGCCGCATCGAGCACTGCTGGCAGATCCTGTATCGCAGCGGCTTCTGGCGCATGGGCGTGATCGGCCTGTCGGCCATCAGCGGCATCGACCAGGCTCTATGGGACATCAAGGGCAAGGACTTGGGCGTGCCGGTGTATGAGCTCCTCGGCGGGCGCGTGCGCGACAAAGCGCGCGTATACACTCACTTCGCCGGGCCGACTGCGACGGGCCGGCACCGCGCTGCGGGATTCGATGCGGCGGTCGAAAGCGCGCGCTCGAAAGTCGAGCGCGGCTGGACCGCGATCAAGACCGTACCCGTGCCGATCACGAACGTGCTGGACGGGCCGAAGAAACTTGAGCACGCGGAGGCCTTCCTCAAGACCATCCGCGAGGCGGTGGGCGACGACGTCGACATCCTGCTCGACCTGCACGGCCGCCTGACGCCGCAGATGGCGATTCAGTACGGCAAGCGCTTCGAGCCGTACAACCCGTTCTTCCTGGAAGAGCCGGTGCAATCGGAAAACCCCAAAGCCATGGCGCCGGTCGCGCGGGCGCTCAGCACGCCGATCGCAACCGGCGAGCGCCTGTTCCTGCGCTGGGGGTTCCGCGAGATCCTCGAGCACGGCGCGGCCAGCCTGCTGCAGCCCGACCCCTGCCATGCCGGCGGCATCAGCGAGACGCGCAAGATCGCGACCATGGCCGAGACGTACTACGCCGGCCTGGCGCCGCACAACCCCTACGGCCCGCTGGCCACCGCAGTGTGTGTGCACATCGACCTGGCCTCGCCCAACTTCGTGATCCAGGAGATGATCGACCCGGAGTCGGCGCCCGAAGCGCAGGCGTTGCTCAAGGATCCGCTACCGGTCGTGGACGGACACATCCTACCGCCGATCAAGCCCGGCCTGGGCGTCGAAGTGGACGAAGCCGAATGCGCCAGGCGCGCCCCCGACTTCTCGATCGAGAAGGCGGGGGGAATGGCCATGCGCTACTACCACGCCACACACGAAGACGGCGGCGTAGCGGACTCGTGATACCTGGTCGTATATAAGGGCGCAGCGCTGCTCTAGAGCGACCGCAGGAAGTTGAGCAGGTTCTGCTTGTCTGTCTCCGACAGGCCATTGAAGTTTGACACCACCGCGTTCGCCTCGGAGGCATTTCCATTCCTCGTGCTTCCGCTGGCGTGCTGTTGAATCGCGACCTCCAAGTCCGAAGTTCGGCCGTCGTGCAGGAAGAAGATGCGCTGGCCAAGCCCCCACAGCGGCGCAGTGCGGAACTCGCTGGGCCCGGCTTGCCCCTGACTGATTCCATCCGCAAGCCCGGGACCCATGTCGTGGATCAACAGATCGGAGTACAGGTTCGCCGATCGCTTGTTTAGCGCCGCGATCGTGGAGTAACCGGTAGTCAGCGTCGGTGTGTGACATTGGGCGCAGCCGATGGTGGTGAACAGGCTCTTGCCTCTGTTGATGGACGTTGCGCCGCCGGGGAAATTGGGCGAAGGCGTCGGCGGTGCCAGGTAGCGCATAAAGAACGCGAACTTCTCGATGGCGCTTGTCGCGTCGATAGCCGTGGTCGCGTTGCCGTCAACCGTGTCGTTCGGTATCGACACCGTGTTGCAACCGGGAGTCTCATCGCGCTCGGTCTGAAACAGCTCGTTGGTGATCCCCATCTCGACGTTGTAGGCTTCGCCCGAGAACAAGAGAAGAGACTTGTTTTGCGCCTTCCAGCCGAAGCGGGCCGCAGTCCCGTCGTTGCCGTTCATGTTCGGCTGGCCCGTGATCGCATTGCCAGCGAGAACGATGTTGGGTCGCCCCCGAATTCCCAGCGATTTCTTGACGGCGGCATTGGCCGCCTGATTGGCCACAATGGCGCTGTCCGGAATCTGCTCGATCAGACCCGCCCCGAACGTGGGCGTGGGAATGCGGAAGATCACGTTGTCGGTCCCGACGGCCGTGGCGAAGTCAGGCTGCGCCAGTGTGCAGCCAGGCGCATCGCTTCGACCCTGAATCGTGAAGAGCGAGTGCACGCCCCCATCCGGAGTGCCATCCGGGTTCTGCACGAAGCGCGCTTCACGCACGGGTCCGTGCAACGAGAGGAACGACGGTATGGTGTTGTCCGCTCCCAGCCTCGTCGCAAACGCGATCTGAGGATTTGTCTGCGGACTGCTTCCTCCTGGAGCGGGGAACACGTGGCAGCCCACGCAGCTATCCAGATTCATCCTCGGCCCGAGGCCGTCGGGGACGTTCTCGGTGTCCATGAATTCCGCCTTCGCCGCGGCGAACAGCGCCGCCTGGCCCGGGGTCAGGCCGGGCAGAGGGTTACCGGCGCTCACCCCGCCTCGAACGCCCGGATCCTTGGCTGTACTGAGCGGAGAAGCAGTCTCGATCACGAACGGCCACAGACTGGCGAGCGCTGCGATGAAGAGCAGCGCAGAGACGTAATGACGTTTCATGATTCCTCTCCTCCCGAAAGACACGCATTGGTGTTACGCCGCGCAACGGTGCGCAGGCGGTGCTCAGTCAATCCGCATGACCGATTTGCGGCGCCCCTCGCCAGAATCGTGCCCGAGCATTCTTTTCGCGATAAATCAGCGGACTCACGTGCAACTTGCATGCGCCGATCGGCGCATTGTGTCTGCGTCGCGCGACCTCAACGCAGCGGCGATTTCTCAAACATCTGAGAACATGGAAACTTTGCCCGTCGGCGGAACGCGACGCTGAGCATTGCGCGCGGCGCTTGCGACTCCGGTGAGCGCGCAGATTCGGGAGCTACTACGGCTGCGAACGATGACCGCTCGCTCCCGATTTCACTGGGGCATTCCTGAGCTACGCGTCGCTTTGACGAGCTACTGAAGCGCGGTCGGTTGAAGGCGTGGTCGCCCGGCGACCGACTGACGGACTGCTACTCGGCCGCGTTCGATGCGCGGCACAAGACTCGGTTCGACGACGCAGAGGATCGAGACCGTCTACCGTTGCCCGTTCACCGCGCCTGCGAGCGCTGCCAGGCTCTGGTCGAGCCTCAGCGCGACCTGATCGGGCACGGCGTGCAGGTGGAGCCCCTTTGGCGTGATGTAGGGGTGCGGACGCGCGATGGCGAAACCCTGGGCGTAGTCCACGCCGATCTCCTCGAGGATCGCAAGCGTCTGCGGGTCCTCCACGCACTCCGCGATGGTCGTGATACCCATCACGTGCCCCACCTTGTTGATCGCTTCGACCATGGCGCGGTCGATGGGGTCATGCGCGATGTCGCGCACGAAGGCCCCGTCGATCTTCAAGTGATCGACCGGCAGATGCTTGAGATAGCCGAACGAGGACATGCCGCTGCCGAAATCATCGAGCGAGAAGCCGCAGCCCAGCGCCTTGAGCTCGTGAATGAAGTGCGTGGCCTTGGCGAGGTTTGCGATGGCGGCCGTCTCCGTGATCTCGAAGCAGATCGCCGCGTGCGGGACGCTGAACGCGTCGAACTGAGCCCGGACGAATTCCAGAAAATCATCCTCGCTCAAGGACGCGCCGGATAAATTTATCGCCCATCGGTGCTTGTCGAACCGGCCCTCCCGGGCGTTGATCCGAGCAAACTCGGAGAAGGCGATGGAGATGACCAGCCGGTCCACGGCAGGCATCAAGTCATAGCGTTCTGCGATCGGGATGAACACCAGCGGATCGACGGCCCGTTGCTCTTCGTCGATCATGCGCACCAGGAGCTCCTGATGGCGTTCACCCTTGCGCGCCGGAGAAACCCCTACCATCTCTTGCGCGTACAGGCAGAAGCGGTTGTCGTGCAATGCCCGGCGCAGCCGTCCCACCCAATCCAGCTCGCCCTGCCGCGCTGCAACTTCACTGTCCGTCGGTTGGTACAGGTGAATGCGGTTGCGGCCGTGCTTCTTCGCGACATAGCAGGCGTCGTCGGCGGCGCGCATCAGCTCGAGCAAGCCCATGCTGCCGTCTTCAAAGACGACCAGACCGATGCTGACGCCGATCTTGAAGACCTTTTCTTCCCACGCGAAGCTGAACTCCTGGACGGTTTGCAGCAGATCCTGAGCGATGCGCTCGGCCGGTTGCGGGGGACAGTTCTCCAGCAGGATCGCGAATTCATCGCCACCCAGGCGGGCCACGCTGTCGCGGTTGCGAATCGCCGCGCGCAGCACACCCGTGATCTGCCGCAAGAGTTCGTCACCCGCCGCATGGCCGCAGGTGTCGTTGACCACCTTGAAGTGATCCAGATCCAGATACAGCAGAGCGTAGGGCATGGGATCGCGCCGCGCCCGCACCAAGGAGGCATCGAGCCGGCGTTCGAATTCCCGGCGCGTGATCAACCCGGTCAGCGCATCGTGGCGCGCCTGGCGCAGCTCTTCGCGCGCCTGATCCAGGCTCGTGGCGGCGCCCGCGATCTCCTCCTGGAGCGAGTTGACGCTTCTTGCCATCTCGCCAACTTCATCGCCCGAATGCACCGTCACCGGGACCACGTTCACGCGCGCGTGAGCGGCGTCCAGGTCACCGCGTCCCAGCGCAAGCAGCGCATTCGAGAAGCTCGCCATTGCGCCCTTGGCCATGCCGGTGGCGGCATCCGACACCTGCACCATCGCGTGGGCGAGGATGCCGGGAAGCACGAGACCGACGCTGATGCTCAAGATGGCAACGGCAACGAAGATGTCTTCCAGCACGCTGACGAGCGCGCTGCTTTGATCGGGGAGGCTCGTCACGGCAAGCAGATAGCCGGCGCCGTCGAATGCGAGCACGAGCAGCATCGCGCCGGTGAGCTTGATATGCAGGGTGTTCGCGACACCCGGCAGGCCCTGGCGCCGGCGGTCACTGAATCTGCGCCAGGCGTACAGCGCTGAGCCCGAGTATGCGAACATTACGCCGACCAACACGGTTTGCATGCCGAATTGCTGGAATCCAAGCACTGCGGAGATCATCCAGACGCCCGCGGCGATCAAGCCCAGGACAATCATTCCACGCGGCGCGCGGTAAGGGCGCCGGGCCTCCGGTTGATTCTTGCGCAGCAGCCAGACTGCGATGTTGGGCAGACAGATGCCGATGAGGTAGGTGAAGTTGGCGGCCGCCACAAGCCAGATCGGATCGCCGAGCAGCAAAAACAGGATGGCCATACCCGCGGTGAGGCAGGTGGCAACCCAAGGCACGTCGGTACGCGACCTTCTCTCCAGCGTGCGCGGCAGCAGACCGTCCTCCGCGAGCTGTGACATCGTGCGCGCTGCGCCGGCGAGAGGCTGCAGCGTGCCGTGAAACATGTTGAACATCATGAACCAGATCGCAGCCGCTTTTGCGAAGCTGCCGAACACCGGTGCGAACGTGGGCCCCAGCACCAGCATCAGGTCCTTGCCCAATTGTTCCGGACCCAGCACGCCCAGCCACACCATCGGAAGCACGATGAAATACAGCGATGCCATGATGGCGCTCGCGAACATGGCGCGCGGTACGTTCCTGTTGGGGCTAATGGTTTCGCCCACGTGGCAGGCGGCGGCCTCGAACGCCGGAGCGGCGAAGCCGATGAGATAGAGGCCGGCCATGATGGCGGTCAGCTCGCCGAACCAGCCTTCGAACGGTATCGTCAAATGAAACGTTGTGGCCTGCCGCCAATCCACATGCCCGGCTGCGATCGGAGCCAGCGCGGAGATCAGCGCCAACGTCGCCGACGCGGTCGCGATCGGGATCGCCAGCCGGCCCGCCCACTTCACGCCGCACAGATTGACCAGCGCAAAGAGCATCACGAGCGCGCACGATATGACCGGCACGGACACGCTGGGGAGATACCATTCGTGGATCGCCGCGGCGGAAAAGATCGCGGTCAAGCCGCAGGTCGGAACCCAACCCCACCAGTAACAGACCCCGGTGAGGTTGGCGAGCACCGGGTTATAGGGGCGAAACGCCTCCGCGCAGGTAGCGGCGATGCCGCCGACCCGCTTGGGATACATGAGGACCAGCTCGGTCCACCCCGGCGCCGCCGCCCACGCGAGCAGCAGCCCGACGATCAACAGCGGAACCGCCGCACTGCCCTGGCCCGGGATGTCGCCCTGGCCGGCAAACAGGGCCGCGATCAGAAACAGGCTCTGGTTGCTGCCGCCCATCGCCAATGCTGTCGTGGCGACCCAACCGAGCGTGCGGGGATGATCGGCGGTGGCTGGCGGGGTGGCGGCGCTCGCACCCCCGGGGCCCTCGGGGGACTCCATACGCGCTCGATCCGGAGCGAGTCCGGTTTGCACAGCCTGCGCCACGAAGGTTACCGGGCCCGAAGACCTCGCGTGTTTGCGACAGAGGGATGCCGGGAATGCCCTTCCTTAACGGCATCGCGGCGCGAGATTTTACCTCTATGATTGCGGCGCCGGGTGTCGTCGCTCGGGGTTGACAAGCTCTACCCGGGACGTTAGAAGACGTGCAGGCCAGAATCGGGGGAGGGGCCGCAAGTGTTCGGTCTGAGCGTGTACGCGACGCAGGGCCTGCATGGCATGGTTTACGGCATGCTGCTGTTCCTCGTGTCGTCGGGCCTGACCCTGGTGTTCGGGATGATGGGCATCCTCAACATCGCCCACGCCGCGTTCTACATGCTGGGCGCCTACCTCGCGTACACCACCGTGGCCGTCACCGGCAATTTCTGGCTTTCGTTGCTGGTCGCTCCAATCGTGGTTGGGCTTCTCGGCGCCGCGGTAGAGCGTGGGATGCTGCGACGCATCCACGCTTTCGGGCACGCCTATGAGCTGCTGCTGACCTTCGGTCTGTTCTTCATGATGGCCGAGGCGGTGCGGTGGATCTGGGGCAACTACACGCTGCAGGTGCCCACCCCTGCGCTGCTGACCGGGTCGATCCCTCTGCTGGGCAGCCAGTACCCGGTGTACCGCCTCTTCATCCTGGCGTTCTCGGGGGCCATCTGTCTGGTCATGGCGCTGGTGCTCATGCGTTCGCGTGTGGGCATCATCATTCGCTCGGCGGTCGCCGACGGCGAGATGGTCAGCGCGCTGGGCATCAATACCCAGCTGGTCGCCCTCGGGGTGTTCAGCGTCGGCGCGGCGCTGGCTGCCATCGCAGGTGTGATCGCGGCCCCGTTCCTGCAGGCCGATCCTTCCATGGGCGCGGCCATCTTGACCGACTCCTTCGTGGTGATCGTCATCGGCGGCTTCGGCTCGCTGCTGGGAGCGCTGCTGGCTTCGCTGATGATCGGTGAGCTCCAGTCCTTCGGCATCCTGTGGTTCCCCGCGTTCGCCATGGTGTTTCAGTTCCTGCTCATGGCCGCGGTGCTGGTGCTGCGGCCGCAGGGGCTGTTCGGGGAGAAGGGTTGATGCGCCGCACCAGCCTGATCGGCGCCGCCGTGCTGGCGCTCTACTTCGCGCCGCTCGTGCTCGACACGCTGCGGCTCCGAGTGGCGATCGAGATCCTCTACTTCGGCCTGTTCGCCGTCTCGTTCAACCTCCTCTTCGGTTACACGGGGCTTCTGTCCTTCGGCTACGCGGCGACGTTCGGCGTCGGTGGATACGCGGTAGGCCTCATCTGGAAGCACCTGGGCGCGGTGCCGATGCCGCTGGCTCTGCTGATGGGCGCGGCGGTGGGCGCGGGCGCCGGACTCCTGATCGGGTTCTTCTGCGTCCGGTTGCGCGGAACCTATTTTTCGCTGCTCACGTTGGCCTTCAGTCAGTTCCTGTTCGCGGTCGCGCTCAAGTGGCGCGACGTGACCCGGGGCGACGACGGGTTGACCGTGAGCCCGCCGGACCTCACACTGCCCGGCGGAATGGTCCTGCGCATGGGCCACGCGCCGCACTTCTATTGGTTCGAGCTTACGGTGGTTCTGCTCTGCCTTTGGCTGGCCTGGCGCTTCACCCGCACGCCGCTCGGGAATGCCGCGCAGCTCATGCGCGAGAACGACGAGCGCGCGGCGTTTCTCGGCTACAACGTGTTCGGTACCAAGCTCATCGTCTTCACTTTCGCGTCGACACTGGCCGCGGTCGCGGGTGCGCTGTTCGCGAGCTTCCAGCGCCTCGTCTCGCCGGGCGCGATGGATCTGGGCACGTGCACCGAGGTGGTGTTCATGGCGCTGCTGGGAGGCACCGGCGCCTTCCTCGG
>DATJVW010000444.1:0-3947 GCA_035501675.1 Burkholderiales bacterium | reverse complement strand
CGCCCCCGGGTACCAGAGCGTGCACGTGCGGATGGTGGATCAGCGTTTGCGACCAGGTGTGCAACAACAACGTAGCGGCGATCTCGCCGCCGAGCCAGCGCGGGTTGCGAGCAAACTCGAGCAGCGTCTGGGCAGCCGCGGCAAACAACAGCCCGTAGATCGCCCCGGGGTTGCCCTGGGCCAGGGGATTGAGCTGGTGGGGCAGGGTGAACACCAAGTGGAAATAGCTGACCGGTAACAGCTCGGCGCGCCGGGCGGCGAGCCAACGCTCTTTGGCCAGCGTCTGGCACTTAGGGCAATGGCGGTTGCGGCAGGAGTGGTAGCGGTAGTGCTGGGCCGAGCAGTGATCACACTGCAGCAGCTGGCCACCGAGCGCGGGAGTGCGACACGCCTCGATGGCGTGCAGCGCGCGCGCTTGGGTGCGGCTCAGCTGGTGCGTGGCGCGAAACGCCGCACCGTGTCGGGCTACGATGTGCGCGAGCTCGAGCTTGCCGCCTGCCGCATCCGCTGCATGCGGATGCGCTCCCACCGCAGTCTAGAAGCGCGCGGTGTCGGGCCGATCCAGCAGATCCAGCGGCGAGGCGGTGGCCGCAAGGTGTTTGTCGGCCAGATGAAAGTAGCGCAGCGTCGAGCTGATGTGGCCGTGGCCCAGAAGCCGCTGGATGGTGTGTACATCGACCCCAGCTTCCAGCAGGTGGGTGGCAAAGGCATGGCGCAACCCGTGGATGCCGCACTCCTTGGTGATGCCCGCGCGTGCCTTGGCCGCGTAGAACAGGCGCTGCACGCTGTGATCGCTGATCGGACGTTCGCGATCGCGCGTCCCGGTAAACAACCACAGCTTGGGACGGTAGGCGATCCAGTAGCGGCGTAGCTCCGCCAGCAAGCGCGCCGACAGCAGCGTGTAGCGGTCCTTGGCACCCTTGCCCTGCTCCACGCGGATGCTCATGCGCTGCGAATCGATGTCGCCTACCTTGAGTCGACACAACTCGGACAAACGCAGTCCCGCCCCGTAGGCGCTCATCAGCAGCGCACGGTGTTTGGGGTTGGCTGTCAACTCGATCAGGCGTGCAATTTCTTCGCGTGACAGGATCTGGGGCAGCTTCTGCGGTTGACGTGCACGCGGAATAGCGAACTGCGCCTCGGTACGTTTGAGCGTGATGTGGTAGACAAACCTTAGGCCACTCACGGCGATGTTGCAGCTGCTCCAGGCGAGCTTGCGCTCTTCGATCAGGTGCAGCAGGTAACGCTGAACTTCCGCCTCGCTCACTTGCTCCGGGCTGCGACCATAGTACTTCGCCAGTCCCGCCACCGCCGCCAGATAAGACTCGCGTGTGCGCACCGACATCCCACGCACGACCATGTCCGCATCCATCTGCTTGCGCAATGCACCCATGTGTGTCTCCCGTGTGTGATCGCGGGGACAGCCCCCGCGAAATCACGGTGACACACACGCCTCTGCCGCTCTCGGCTGCGCGCGCACACTACAATTGCAGAATTCTCCAGCGGACGCTGGATCTCAGACCACCACCGCGAAGCGGTTTAGTTCAACTAGAAGTAGCCATCTCCGAGGTGCTTGCAAACGCACCCGGAAGGTGTATAAATACACAGTATCGCATCCAAGCCCTTGAGTGCCCAGAACTGTCGAAAACCGGACGCCCCTAATGGAAGCAGCGAACGCACCTTCCCATCCCGCCCGGCGCTTCGCTCGAACCCCGGAGCTTCGCTCCGCGCCGCCATCCGCCCCCGCGCTCTGCGAGCCACCGGCGCCATACGGCGCGCCCCCGACGCCGAGGCTTCTGGACCAGGTTCGAGCCCGGCTCCGTGTCAAACACTATAGTATCCGGACCGAGGAGGCGTATGTCGATTGGATCAGGCGCTTTATCCTGTTCCACGGCAAACGCCATCCCCGGGAGCTGGGGGCGACCGAAGTTGAGGCCTTCCTGACCCATCTCGCGGTCGCGGGCAGGGTCGCCGCCTCGACACAGGCGCAAGCAAAGAGCGCGTTGCTCTTCCTGTATCGGGAGGTCCTCGGAGTAGAGCTGCCATGGCTCGATGGGATCGTCGCGGCCAGGGTGCCGCAACGCCTGCCGGTGGTGTTGACCGCCGCGGAAGTCAGTGCATTGTTGTCACGGATGCGCGGTACACCGGCTTTGGTCGCTCGGCTTCTCTATGGGTCGGGGCTCAGGTTACTGGAGGCCTTGAGGCTGCGCGTCAAGGATGTCGACTTTGCGCGCCGCGAGATCCTCGTACGCGACGGCAAAGGTGCGAAAGACCGCGTGACGATGCTGCCGCAGAGCGTCGCGCCGGATCTTGAGCTGCATCTGGCGTGCGTGAGCCAGCTCCACCAGGAGGATCTGGCGGCTGGGTACGGAGAGGTTTACTTGCCGTTCGCCCTGGCCCGAAAGTATCCCGGTGCCGGCCACGAGTGGATGTGGCAGTACGTCTTCCCGTCGGAGCGGCTTTCGGTTGACCCGCGATCGGGTATTTCCCGGCGCCACCACGCCGACGAGAAACCGGTACAGCGGGCGATGCGACAGGCGCTGCGCCGTGCCGGCATCAACAAGCCGGCCACCCCGCACACCCTGCGCCACTCGTTCGCAACGCACCTGCTCGAACGTGGCGCAGACATACGAACCGTTCAGGAGCAGCTCGGTCACTCGGACGTGCGCACGACACAGGTGTATACGCACGTCCTCAACCGCGGAGGGCGCGGCGTCGTGAGTCCGCTGGACGGATGAAAGCCTCGCGCTTGTCCCGCGGCACTTTCGTCAGAGCGCCGTGGGGCTCTGGTCAACGGCCCGACAACCTGCGCCAGGCGAGCCACCCGCCCAGCAGTGCCAGCGGAAGATGCAATCCGTAGCCCAGCGCGGCGACGAGCCCGGAGTAGGGACCTTCGTCGGAACGAAACAGCAGGATGCCGAGGACCAGCGACAATCCACCCGCGGCAAGCGCATGCTTCAAGAACGAGTGGCGCGCGATGCGCCCGGCGACGTAGCCGCCGAGCACGGTGAAGCCTCCTCCGACGACCATCGAGATCATGAGAAACGGCCAGGACTGGCCGAGCCGCTCGAGCACCTCGTCCGCTGCGCCTTGGCCAGGTCCCGCCAGCACCGAGAAGATGATCACCAGGACAATTCCCGCGAGCGCGCTGCCTACGAGGTCGGTCGCCGCGCCGAGCAGCACCGCCTTCCAGCGGAAGCGCCGGTCCACCGGTTCGGGAAGGTCTTCGACTCGAGCGCTCGGGCTATCGTAGGGGTTGGGTTCGTTCATCGGTTCTGGCCGTGCGAGATTGGGCTGAAGCGGGCTTTCGGGTAAGGTAGCACTGTCGGCTGCCAAAACCCTAGCACGTCGAGCGGCACGACGCCCGTCAGGTTTCGTATCGATCCATGCTCAAGTTCTCGATCGCCGGCCTGATCATGGCCGGGATCCATATCGCCATCCTCGCATACACGCTCGCACGGATTCTGACCGCGGGGGCGGCCGACTGGACAGTCTACTGGAGAATGTTCCTCGCGCTCGATTTCCCCGTCAGTCTCGCTGTAGTGCCGCTGACGTGGATTGCCCCGCCATCGGCCGCGGGGCCGCTGTCCGACTTCGCCAACTTCTGGTGGCCGCTCGTCGTGCACGGCCTGCTCGGGACGCTGTGGTGGTATATCGTCGGGATGTCGATCGGCGAAAGGCTAGCACGCTTCCGCGCGTCTGCGTCGAAGCGGGACGACTCGCAGACTTGATTTTCCCTGACGGTGGCCTTACGGCTTTCGCCCGGTCACATGCCCCAGCGCAGCGCGGCCGTGTGCACCGGCGCGTCCCACAAGCGCATCAGTTCGTCGTTCAGCATGCAAAGCGTGATCGAGCAGCCGGCCATGTCCAGAGAGGTCACATAGTTTCCGACGAGCGAGCGCGCGACGCGCACGCCGGCGGCGGAGACGACCTTCTGTGCGGCGTGA
>DATJVW010000443.1:0-3464 GCA_035501675.1 Burkholderiales bacterium | reverse complement strand
ACGCAGCTTCCTCGAGCTGGATGAGCTCGATGCCCTTATCGACGCCGCAGCGACCCAAGATGCCCTCCCCACCATCTCCACCCACGAGCTGCAGGGCCAGGGCACCCGCGCCCGCATCGCACGACGCCTCGCCACCGGCCAGGGCATCAGCGCCATCGCCGGCGAGCTCGACCTGGCGAAGGGCACCGTCGCGCACCACGCCGCCCGGCTCGGTGTCAAAGACGCCGGCCTCTACATTGGCCGCCGCGCGGTCGTTGAGATCCTCGCACGCACCGGTGTACGCGCCAGCGAGCTCTGTGATCTGCGCATTCGCGAGGTGCGCCTGCACGACCCCGACGGCGCGCGCTTTCACATCCGTGACGCAAAGACCGACGCCGGCGTCCGCGAGGTCCAAATGACCCCTGCCCTCGTGGAGGCGTTCATCGACCATCTCGACCGTCTCCGCCGAGCCGGCCAGCCCACCGGCCCCGACGACTACGCCATCCCCAACCGTCGCGGCACCCGCATGGACTGCCAACGCGTCGGCCAGATCGTCACCCAAGCCGCCGCCCTCGCCAACACCCACCAAACCCAGCGCGGCCTGCCACCTCTACCCCACATCACTCCGCACAGCCTCAGACGCACCTACATCTCCATCGCGCTGCTCGCCAACAATTTCGACATCAAGTGGGTCATGGGCCAAGTCGGCCACGCCGACAGCAAGATGACCCTCAACGTCTACGCCCAACTCGAGCAACGCATCCCCCGAAACCACGGGCCAAACTTCGACCAGCTGCTCTCGGGGGTCAGCATCCAGCTCGCGGAGGCCGCGTGATGTCGCCGCGAGCGCTATCGCGGATGCGGTGACGAAGTGCCAGCCAAGTGGAAAACATTCTCTAGCACGGCTTGAGGCGCTCTAGGGTTTGCTGCGAGAATGGGCTCACGGTTAGCCGAGCGCTGGTTAGCGGCCTGGTTCTGGCAAGTCCCCGACTTCGGCTGCTACCGCTCCATGAGCGAGAAAGGGACAGAATATGAGGCGTACTCGATTGATATTGCTATCCGCGACAGTGCTGGGCGCAGCGTCGGTGTTCCCCGGCCTCAACGCGTCGAGCGCATCGGCGGCGGGACCATTATGGTTAGGTGACGGTGAAGGTGCCGCGCAGAGTTGCCCCAAAGTGGGACCGAAACACAAATACAGTAGTGACATCTTATGCTTACTCCTAGCGGAAAAAGAAGGCGAATATGAATCAGAACCGTTACGTGGCGTGACAGTGCTACCGGCACAAGATCACATGGTGACTACCGCGACAAAAAGGAACAGTAGTGGTGACTTCAAGCTGGCGACAAGTGTAATCACGATCGAATGCACCACGCTGAATTCGCCGACGATCCTGATGGGCGGTACCCCTGCGACGACGCATTCGGCATTTACGTTCACCGGTTGCTCCGTAAAGGAACATGCGAAATGTACGGTCAATAGTCCAGGCGAGCCGAATGGTACGATTGCCACTGAAGCAAGGGGCGAACTGGTATATGCAAAAGAAGAAGAAGACGACGAGCTCGCCTTGATCCTAGAACCGGAGTCGGGCGAAACTTTCCTTACGCTAGACGTTGGTGAGCTCGAAGGCAGTGAAAATTGTCCACTGTTCACTAAAGGAGAAGACGAAGTCGAGGGTGGCGTCGCTGCTGAAATCTCACCGGTGGCCACAATGACCAAAGTGTCCTACCTCAAGTTCCCCTCGGAAGCGATTGCGCCAGTATATCGGTGGGTAGGCGAAGGTAAATTCTCGGAGGTAACACCATCGCTGAAAGCTTTTGGCGTGCTCGGGGCGAAACTGGTCGGAGAAGCCGAAGTGTCACTCGAAAACAATGAAGAATGGGGTGTGCTCTACAAATAGACCATTTGTGCTCTGTGGGTACGTCGGTCCGCGGTGAGTGCCGGTAGGTACGTCGGCTCGTGCAGCACTCCCGGGCTGGTAGCGCGGCGGCGAGCGCGGCCGGTTCCGCCATCGCCAGCGATGAGCCGCCGTTTCCCGGACTGACTATGTACGCGATCGGAGGCCCGGTGCGTCCGAGGCCGCGGAAGCCTGGTTGGGGCGCAGGAGCCGCGCGTCCTTGTTCGCTTCGCGTGTGAGCGCGTTATGCCGCGTGCGTGGCGATGCCCATGTCGGGGTCGGCGTACTTGCCGTCGTACACGCCCAGGCCCTTCGCGGCGAAGAGCGCATTCATGCGCCTGCTCGCGGCCGCCTGCGTGCGTCCCATCATCTGGCCAACGATGTTGCGCTCCTTGTTCAGCACGAGCAGCATCCAGGAACCCCTGGCGTCGTCCCATTCCCACACCGAGAGCCAGTCCTTGTGTTTGCCTGCGGTGCGCAGCTTCAACGCGTAGTACAGCGGCGAGTCCTCGAAGGGCTTCTGCGGGTCGGGCCCGGGCTTGCCGACGCGCCTCTCGGACAGTGGTTTGCAGGAGTACCAGCCTTGTGTTCCGGTGGAACCGTTGCTCATCTTCTATGACCTCGCTTTCGGGCCGCGTCATATGCGCAGCCAGCGGTGGATGTACGTCTACATTCTACGGCACGAGACGCCGCTATGCGAGCTCAGCTAAGGGGTGTGGTTGCTATCCGGTCGTCTAGCGAACCGCCCCGGGTTGCCGCGGTCGGACTCCGAGAATTATTCGAGTTTCCAGCGGCGGGTACACGGACATCGGTTCCGGCAGTTCGGATGAGCCGGTCCCGCGTACGAGGGGAGACTCTATCGCGTCGTGCGTTGGCAGTTGGGTGCTGCGAGGAGTGGTCCGTAGGCGCGAGTGGCTGCCCATTGGAATTTTGAGCGGTTCGATTCGTTCAAGCACGGCGGTCCAGTCGCGATTTGGTCGGCGGCGAGGGTCTGAGACTGGGCACCGAAGAACATTCTCATGCGACCGTGTCCAGCAGGGGACGCCTGCCTTGGACGAGGAGAAGCAGTCTGGTGCGCGCCGATCCCACGCTCGTCCGGCGGCCAAGCTGGCCTCTCGTGGAGCAGCTCGCCAGAGCACGGCTAGGCTGTGAGTTCATGCCAGAGGAGGACATCACGTTCGCCACGTTGAACCGTGGCGGCGAGGAGCGGTTTCAGACACTGCGCCGAGAGCTGGGCGTGAGCTCGTTCGGACTCAGCCTGATCGTGCTTCAGCCTGGCCAGAGGGGCCGCATCCACAACCACGAGCGCCAGGAGGAGGTCTATCTGGTTCTCGCCGGCGAGCTGATGTTGAGCGTCGAGGGAACGCAGCATGTCCTCGGCGTCGATCGTGTGGTGCGGATCGGCCCGTCGGTCCGCCGCCAGCTCGTCAACGCCGGCAAAGAGCGCCTTGTGCTTCTCGCTATCGGTGGCTCGGGCGAGCACGCCGGGCGCGACGGACACGCTTGGGAGTCCTGGGAGGAATCCGGCCCAGGCCGCCCACCCCAGGAGGTCCCGCCGCCCACGGACCTGCCGGTCTGAGGCTATACCGG
>DATJVW010000442.1:0-15982 GCA_035501675.1 Burkholderiales bacterium | reverse complement strand
ACGTCGCGTCCAATCCGTCTACGAAGTTTTCGCCTACCCCAACGATGTGCCTCGTGCAGCCCGACTCTGCGCACGATCGACAACAGTGTGCCATCGCAGAGCTTACAGATCGCATACCGATGAAAAGTTGCCGCACGCTTCACGCACGTGCAAACCTCTCAAAGTGTGAGCTTCCACAGCAGCGAGCCATGAGACACTCAGCGCAGCAGCCGATGTGAAGACCTGGACCACCAGGGGCCTGACGGCGATATGTTTTACTGTCTACAATGACTGCCTCTCATAGACTCGGGCATGTACACGTGTGGCCGACATCGTAGTCACAGAGGCGGACCGTGGTCGCGTGGCATCGGTCAAGGTTGGCGACGCACTCGTGATTCAACTCGCTGAAACGCCCAGCACGGGTTTTCGGTGGACCTTCGCGGCGATCGACACGAACATTCTCGAGTTGACCCGAGACGAGTTCCAGGTCGGCGCGCAGGTGGGTGTTGGGGGCGGCGGCCTCCGAGTGCTTCGATTCGCCGTGAAGGGTCGGGGCAGTACCCGCATAGAGTTCAGACTCATGCGGTCGTGGGAATCCGCCCCTCCCAAGGCGGCGTTTGAAGTCCGCGTGAACGCAAGCTGAACTGCGCCGAACCCAACGCAGAGAGGCGGCGCTTCCTGGCATCTCCCGGTGCCCGAATCCCGGCGAATGTAAACCGTGAGGCAACCTCTCCCTTCGCGGGAGCGGGAAGCTCGGGTTCCTATTGGGCAACCCGTCGCAGAATCTGGACTTCCATCGGCGCCAATGACACCCGCGCCGCCTTCACCGGACCACGGGTCAGCGCACCGCTCACCTCCCGGATCTCGACGCTGCCCGCCGCCTTGAAGATGATTGCCGACGGTTGGCCGCTTGCTGCATGCGATGTCGCGCTGAAGGACTTGTTGCTGAACAAAACGTCCAGAAGGGCCCCGTCCGCATTCAGGGTCAGGTCCACGATGACTTCACCGCTCCATGCGTCCTGCGTGTCGGCATTGGCCACCACCAGCAATTCGTCCTCGTTCAGAATGCGCGAAAAAGCAAGAACGCCGCCGCGGAAGCCCGAGACTCCGAAATGCACCCCGTCCCCCGAGATCGGGCGGAAGTACTGGCGCCCGTAGCGCAGAGCCGCTTCGGCCCGCCTGATCGCGGACAGCGCTTCCATCGTGCGGAAGAATGGATGGTCGCGGTCAAACGCATTGGGCTTGCCCCATAAGGCCTCGCGCACGGCGCTGTCCTGATCGCCTTGTCCGGACAAGCCCTGCTCCGTGCCGTAGTACAGGCAGGGGATTCCCTGCAGGGTGAAGAGCAGAGCCGCGCCCAGCGTGAGTTGGTCGGCGTAGCGCATGGGCGCTTCAGGCGGACTGTAGAAGAACCGGCTGCGCTGATCGTGGTTATCCAGGAAGGTGACGAAGAAGCGGCTCGCCTCGCCATGCGAGCTGAGAACGTCGCGCTCGACCGCCTTGCGGCGCTCGAACATGCTCACCACCTCGCTCGGCGCGAGCCAACCCTTGGCCATCGCCGGCAGCCGGAAGAACAACGGGAAGTCCAGCGCCGCGTCCACCCCCATCAGATCGGTGTCTTGGGTCGCCTGACGTCCGATGAAGCGGGCGATCTTGTCCTCTTCGTCGTACACCTCGCCGAAGGTGAAGAAGTTCTTCTTGCCGATGGACAAGGCGAACTCGCGCATGGCGTTGCCGAACACGAGCGCGAAATCCGGTTCCACGTACTTCAAGGTATCGATGCGAAAGCCGTCCACGTCGAGCGTAGCCACCAGGTACTGATATGCACGGATCAAAGCGCTGCGCACCGGGAGCCACAGGCCACGCTCGCGATCCTGCTCCTGAAATGCGGTGACAAACTCCTTGAGCGAGGCAAAATCGCCGCCCGCCTCTCCTCCTCGCCCCTGGCGGCGAAAAAGCTCGTTGCGCCGCAGCTCCGATGGCCACACCGCCGCGTCGGGCGCCGGGTCCTGCGGCGCGAGCATCCAGTTGGCGCGACCGCGCCCGCCGGCGTCGCGCCAGCGGATGCCGTAGGGGAACCAGCTCCAGTCGGCCTCCGGGGAGCCTCTGCCGTCAGGCAGCACGTATTCGAAGACGTCGCCGGCATGGTTCAGGACCACGTCGAGGATCACGAAGATGCCGCGGGCATGGGCCTGGTCGATCAGCTCGCGCAGCTCCTGCTCCGCGAGCTTCGGGTCGCGCTGCGCCGCCGCCGGATCGCGGCAGAAGCGCGGCTCGACGCGCAGAAAGTCCTGGATGCCGTAGCCGTGATAGGTGTAGGGGCTGTATTGGCAGTTCTTGAGGACCGGCGACAGCCAGATAGCACCGGCGCCCAAACCCTGCAGATAATCGAGCTGGCGGCGGACGCCCTCGAACGTGCCGCCCTGGAACATGCCGAACTGCGCGTCGAAGGGCTCGAACCGAGGCGGCGCCATCGGATTGTTGAAGCGGTCGACCAGCAGAAAGTAGATCCACTGGTCCCGCCAGTCCTCGGGTGAAGGAAAGGGCGAGGCGACGCGTACCGTCTTGCGCCCCACCCGCACCGGCCTCACATCTTGCGCGCGGGCGCGCTGCAGGGCATCGCGAACTTCGTCGTCGAATGCTGAACTCGGCATGGCCCGGTCCTGACTCGAGCGCCGCTGACCTCGTGTCAACGGGGCGCGGCCGCCTCCTCGTCGCGGCCTCCACGCGCGACCGGCTGGCGCATCGTGCCGGACCAAGCGGTCCCTTCCTTGGCGATCGTCCCCTCCACGCGCTCCACGAGGATCGGAAGCGGCTGCTCTACGTTGTAGGGCCCGCTGCGCGTGAGGAACATGAACTTCTCATGCTTGAGCGCCTCGGCCGTCGCGCGGTATTCGATCCAGTTCTCCTGGAACTTGTACAGTCCCAATAGCCCCGCGAGGATCGCGATCGACACGCTGATCACGCTGACCAGGATCCCCATGGACGGATTGCCTTGCACGAGGCTGCTGAACAACGGGATGCTGCTCGCCAGGATCACCTCGAGCACGCGCAGCCCGCGATACCAACGCTGATTGGAGGCGGCCCGGCCGTCGTACCACGCGACCTGGCGATCCAGTCGCTGCTCCAGATATTCCTGCTCGGTCATCATGCGTCTCCCGGGTTGCGGCACGCGCGCAGCGGCGATCATCGCCCCGATCCACGCAGCATGCAACTGGAGGCCCAGCAGGTCCGTGACCACGCGCTTCAACTGCGGTAGCATCCGTGAGTCCCGGGCTGTGCGCGCGACTCATACCAAGGCTGGATCCAGCGCGATCACTGGGCCGGGGCCCGCCACCGAGAACCAAGACCGAGGGCGACCGCGTGCCGTCTGTCCGAGATCACCGCTTGTACCGGATTGGTACCGTCGGCCACCGCACCTTTTCCGCGCCGCGGGTTGCCGATTTCGTCGCTGCCGCCTGCAGGTCGGTCCTGCGCGACGCGGTCCGGGATCACAGCGCGGCGACCGCCGTGTCCGCGCTCGCGGAGGGAACCGACATGCTCTTCGCCGAGGCCGCGCTCGACCTCGGGCTGCCGCTCGAGACGGTCAGGCCGTTCGACGACTATGAGGCCGACTTCAGCGACCCGGTGCTGCGGCGGCGATATCAGCGGCTGCGTGGGGCGGCGCGACAAGAGATCGCGATGCCCTATCATTCCCGCTCGGAGCAGGCCTATGCGGCTGCCATGCGCGCGGTCGTCCAGAGCTGCGATCTGCTCGTGATCGCCTGGGACGGAACGCTCTCCCCGTCAGGTGCGGGCACCACCGGAGCGGTGGCTCTCGTCCAGGAGCTGGGACGGCGCTGGGTGCACATCGATGTACGCGATTGCTCGATAAAGCCATATCCTCGCGCCGCGCCGGACCCGGACGAGCTGAGGACGTGACGCGATGCCTACGCAGCTGAAGTTGAGCGAGTCGGCCGTCGCATTGATCGTCCTGCTCGTCGTCGTCATCGCCTTTGCCGGGGCCTGGTTGCTGCAAGCCAGGGTCGAGCAAGACCTGCCCGCCCCCGAGTCCCTTCCCCCGAAGCTGCAGGACCAGATCACTCGCTACGAGTTGGAGAGAATCAAGGCCCAGATCAAGCAGATCCGCAGCGATACGGCGGGCAGCCTGTTCTGGCTGAAGATGGTGGCGGTGTTCGTCACCGTCGGCGGCGCCGTCGGGGGCTACTTGGTGGGACTCAAGGGCACCACACGCCAGCGCATCGAGTTCGAGGACCGCAAGAACGTGGACGGCGCCTACCAGGCCGTTCTGGCCGAGTTGGCGGGCGACAAGCCGCTGCTGCGCGCTGCGGCGGCGGTGAAGCTCGGCAAGTTGCTCGAGCGTTTTCCTTCGGAATGGCTGGTCGGCCCGCAGCGGCGCCAGGAATTGGTAGATTTGACCAAACGCGTGATCGCCGCGTCGCTGTCGATCGAGAGCGAGCCGAAGGTGCTCAAGGCATTGACCATTGCGCTTGTCATGCACAAGCCCTGGGCCGCCGACGGCGACGACCGGAAACGTCGGCGCAGCGACTGCATCGGCCTCGACCTGTCCGGGGCCAAGGCGGTGGACGCTTACTGGGCACGCGCGGACTTCTCGAGCGCGGACTTCTACAACGCCGACCTGGCTCAGGCCTCCCTGAGGGACGCCGTGCTACGCGGTACGCAGTTCCGCGGGGCCTCCCTGCGCGAGGCGGTTCTCATCGGCGCCGATTGCACCGGTGCGAACTTCAAGTTGTGCGACCTGCGCAACGCCGATCTCTCAGGCGCGCGTTTGGATGCTGCCATTTTCGAGCACGCCAAGGTCGCGGGCGCCGTCCTCGCTGGTGTGGTGCTCGACAAGCCGCATGGGAATCCCTCTGCTGTCGTGGACATCTCGCCGTCGGGGGACCCGGAGATGGTCTCGGTCGAGGCGTGGCTCCGGAGCAAAGGTATCGCTCTACCCCCCGGATCCCCTGGCTAGCCTATCTCAGAATCTCGCGCGTACGCGACGGCGCCGTTCACTTCGCGAGATCGAGCGTGCGCGCCCAGTTCTGCCACGCCTTCAATTTTTCGCGGCACTCGGCGAATCGCTTTCCGTTTTCGTCGAGGTTTTCGATGATGTCTCGCCCGCTAACGGGACTGGCTGCGGTATCTCCCCCATGAGCTCCGCCGGAGGCTTGGGGCAGTCTTTCAGGCTGCCTTGTGATGGCTGTGTTGTACAGGCCGATAAAACTAGCGAAGAAAATACGGTCATCCATAGAAACGCCGGTCGTGTCATCATCGTTACCTTCCGTTGGGTTACCCACTGGGGCCAGTGAGGGACTTGAACTCGCGCCGCCGTCCGTGGCGGCGGCGGTGAGATTTTCGGGCTGGGCGGGCATGGTCGGCGAGTTGGAGGCGTCCGGTCCGCTGAGCTTCGGGCCGGTTGTGTCGGCTTTAACCTGTACGGCAGCCGGCCGAGGCGGGGCAGGCTTGGGGCATTTCACTTGAATCGCGCCGCCGCGCATCTCGGCCTGCTTCATGGCCTGCTGGATCTGCACGGATAAGGCCTGGTTCTTGGTCCGTTCGTCTTCCAGGGCCTTCGCGGTCTGCTCCTGGACCTGGCGCTCTTTCGCGCGCACTGCATCGACCTCCTTGTCGTATTTCTGGCGCTGCTCGAGCAGCGCTGCATCCCGCCATTTGCTTTCGACCTTCACACCGGCGAAGAACGCCGCCACCAGAGCTACGCCCAGTCCAACCAGCATCCACACGCGGGGGCTTAGAGCGAACATGACATTTCCTCCGGATCAACTGCGTCGGTATTCCATAGTGGCTCCCGGCGACGCCACCGGAGTCCGCCGGCCGACCGCCGTCCTGCGCCGAATGTATATCCGAGCTCAGGCGGAAGTCCAATATAACTTTGGGCGTGCTTGTCCAACCGCGGAACCGAGCTAGACTACTGCAGCGGACCACCAGGGCATGATAAACCTTTGAACTATCGCTATCTATACCGCATGACATCAGCCTATAGCACGCCCAAGAGCTGGATTTTCGTTGCCCTGAGAGCGATGTCGATTGCGCAACGCGCTGCTCACAGGTCGTCGCTGTCGTCCGATGACTACTGTCTATGCAAACTTATCGATTTGTGAGGTTTCGGTCCTTCGATGCTCCCAGGCGCAAGCCCCAAGCCCGCCGCCTTGCGTTGAGCGTGCTCGCAGCGCGCGCAACCCATTGGAGCCTTTCGAACTCGATACAGCCGATCGCCGTTCTATGGCTCATCGCGGGCGCAATCCCGGCCTGGGCCGACACCCAAACCCCTGCGGCCGCCGCCTCAGCGCCCAGCACGGCGATGAGCAAGGAGAACGTGACACGCGACGGGCGCAAGGCGTGGCGTCAAGTGCTCAAGTGGCCCGACAGCTGCGAGGAGGGCTACGACTACCCGGACCTCGCCCTGGGCGGCGTGGACTTTCACGCGCTCGGGAACGGTCGTTATCTGGCGGAAGTGGTATGTACTTTGGGGGCCTACCAGGGCTATCAGCGGTACTACCTTCTGGACGAGTCACATTCCCCGCCGATCGCCCGGCCGCTGACCTTCACCACGTACGAAGCGACCGGCAAGCGGGGCCAGGCTCTCACGCGTATCCAGACCGAAGAGCTGTGGGGCGCGCCCGAGTTCGACTCCAGGAACGGGCGGCTCAAGGTGATGAACAAGTTCCGGGGCAGCGGCGACTGCGGGACGCTGGCGGTCTACAGTTTCGACACCGGCGATCCGCAACTCCAGGAATTCCGCGCAAAGACCGCGTGCGACGGACGGGGCGCAGGCCAACCGGAAAGGTGGCCCAGGGTGAAGTTTTCAAGGCAGCCCGACGACCGCGGCTGACGATGACGATGAGGAGGCTGAAATGCAATTCGACCGCGCGATTTTCTTCGACCTGTATCGCAAGCAGTACGGCAGCTTGAACCAGGCCCAGGTCGATGGCCTGGAAGCGCTGCTCGCCGGCTTGGAGCAGGACGTCGATGTGACGGATGTGCGCTGGGCCGCTTACATGCTGGCGACCGTCAAGCACGAATGCGCCGACACGTGGGAGCCGGCGGTGGAAAAGGGACCGCTCAGCTACTTCGACCAGTACAACGCCGGCACCGACAAAGGGAAGCGCTTGGGCAACGTCGCGCCCGGCGATGGTTACCGCTTCCGGGGCCGCGGCTACGTGCAAATCACCGGTCGAGCAAACTACCTGAAGCTCAGCCAGGCGCTCGGCGTGGGCAGCGCATTGGTGGACGACGTCGAGCAAGCGCTCGACCCGCAAATCGCCTACCAGATCATGTCCTACGGCATGCGCAACGGCGCCTTCACCGGCAAGAAGCTCAGCGACTACATCAGCGGCGCGGCCTGCGACTACTTCAATGCGCGACGCATCATCAATGCGCTCGACCAAGCCGATCGCATCAGAGGATATGCGAACAACCTGGCAGCCGCGCTCACGCAGAGCGCGAAAACTTAGCCTCGCCGGACTCGAAATCTCGGGTCGATCCGCCGCGAGCCGCGTTCCGACCGGCTTCAGCGATGTGCGAGCACCTGCTTGTTCACGACGTGATCCATATTCGGCTTGCCGTCTAGAACATCGAGCAGATTGGTCGCCACCGCGACCGCCATGCGGTCGAAGGATTCTTTGGTCACGCCCGCCATGTGCGGTGCCGTGATCACGTTGGGCAGGCCGAGCAGTGCGTTGTCTGGTGACGGCGGCTCGCGATCGAACACGTCGAGACCGGCGCCCGCCAGCGCGCCGTCGGTCAAGGCCGCATGCAGGGCCGTTTCATCGATGATCCCGCCGCGCGCAGTGTTGACCACATAAGCCGTCGGCTTCAAGCGCGCAAGGCGGGCGGCGTCGAACATGCCGCGCGTCTCGTCCGTCTTCGGACAGTGGATCGTGACGAAGTCGGCGCGCGGCAATGCAGCGTTCAAATCACTTATCGGCGAGCAGCCCGCGCCCGCGATCGTTTCAGCCCTCACATAGGGATCGTAGACCAGGACGGTCATCCCCAGCGCGACGCAGAACTTCGCTGTGCGCGTGCCCACCCGTCCGAACCCGATCACCAGCAGCGTCTTGCCGAACAGGTCGACAGGCAGTTCGGACAGGCGTTCGCCCCAGCGCGCCTCTTTGACCATGGCATGCAGCGACGCGCCGCGTTTGGCGAGCGCCAGCATGAAGAAGAGCGCTTGCTCGGCCACCGAGGGAGAGTTGGCGATTCCCGTCACCATGAGCGGTACGTTGTGCCGCGTCAGCGCCGCGACATCGACGGTATCGTAACCAACCCCATGGCGCGCCACGACGCGCAGGTTTGGGGCGGCTTTGAGTTCCGCCTCGCCAAACGGCGTCAAGCCAAGCGCCACGCCATGAACGTCGCGCAGCAGCACGTGGAACGCGGGCGTCGCTATACTGGCTTCGTAGGCCACCGCCTCCACGTCCTCGCGCTTCTTGAGCACATCCCAGCCGGCGCGCGCCATCGTGGCCGGCAACAGCAGCTTCTTCTTCGTCTTCACGATACGGTCCCCATTCCAAAATCGCGACTCTGATGCGGGTCGCGGTCCGCTATTCGGGTCCTGCGCGCGCTTCCCCTCAGCCTATCCCTCTCCCGCAGGGAGAGGGTCCAAGTCTGAAGGCGATAATCGCCCAGTCCCTGGGTCAACCCCCGCCGGCGACTGTCAGCTCACCCGATCCGGCGTCGATGCCGACGCCATGGGCGGCCTCCACAATCGAAGTCCATATTTCGCGCGACAGCGGCACGCCTTGCGCCAGGCGCTGCGCGCGCATTCTGTGTTCGGGCTCGCCGGGCACGAGCGTCTCCTCACCCGGTCGGGCGGGTTTGGCCTGCTTCACGTAGTCGACGTAGCGCACGACCTCGTCTGGAAACACGCCCTGCGGATCGATCCGGCCCGGATCGACATACAGCGAGAACATCCCGTTCGCGATGCGCCGCTCGGGCGAGGTGCAGCCGTTGCCGGTCAACGCGCCGCCGAGAATTTCGCACATCAACGCCAGGCCGGAGCCCTTGTGACCGCCGAACGCGCGCAGCGCGCCGGCGCCCTTTCGCGGATCGCGCCGGTCGCTCGCGGCGTAGTTTCCGTACAGCAGCCGTGGATCGTCGCTGCTGCGGCCGTCGGGCCCGACCAGGGAATCGGCTGGAATCGGCCGGCCGCCTTGACTTGCGACCAGCACTTTGCCTTCGGCCACCACCGAGGTCGCAAAATCCAGCACCAGCGGCGCGCGGCCCGGGAGCGGCACGCCAACGCAATAGGGCGCGGTGGAGAAGCGCCGCTCCGTGCTCCCGAACGGCGCCACGATGACGCTGCCGGTGGCGTTGACGAAGTGGATCGAGACGAGACCAGCCCGCGCCGCCATCTCGGCCCAGTCGCCAACACGCCCGATGTGCCCCGAATTGCGCAGCGCCACCGCTGCGAGGCCCATTTGCCTGCACTTCTCGATGCCAAACTCGACTGCCTGCGGCGCCACAGTCTGGCCGAAACCGAATTTCCCGTCGATCACCGCGAGAACGGGTGTGTCGACCAGCACCTCGACCTTCTGATCGGCGACGAGCAGCCCGTCGCGCAGCATCTGGACATAGCGCGGGACGCGCACCACCCCGTGGCTGTCGTGCCCCGCCAGATTTGCTGCGACCAGGTATCGTCCTATGCGCCCGGCCTCGGCTCGCGAGCAACCTGCAGCCTCGAAGATGTCGGCGACCAACTGCTCGAGGCTGGCAGCGGTGACGATCACGCTAGCACTGTCCATAGACCTTCTTGACTGCATATGAGCTTCAGTCCGCGTCAGGTTACACGGCGCGCGCGTAACTACCCCGGCGCTTCGCGCCACGCCGCCTCGAGACCACCCGGCCACCTCCTCATCTCCTGCCGGACGAGGGGTGCCTGCGCAGCAGGCGGGGTGGTGGGAGCCTGCCCGCGGCGGAGAAAGCGCGTAGCCGCCCTCTCATCGCGCTCGGATCGACCCGTCAGCCCTTGGTGGCCCCCGCGGTGAGGCCGGCGATATAGTAGTCCATCAGGAAGGCGTAGATGATGAGCGGAGGCGCGGCGCCCAGCAGCGCGCCGGTCATGATCTGCCCCCAATTGAACACGTCCCCTTTGATCAGGGTCGTGACGATACCGACCGACAGCACCAACTGATCGGCCGACGTGGTGAAGGCGAGCGGGTAGAGAAACGCCGCCCACGAGGCCGTGAAAGCGAAGATGGCCGCGGCGATGATGCCCGGGAGCGCTACGGGAATGAAGATTTTGGTGAGAAGCTGAATGTAGCCAGCCCCATCGATCAGCGCAGCCTCGTCCAGCTCCTTCGGGATGCTGCCGAAGTAGCCGATCATGATCCAGGTGCAGAACGGAACGGTCAGCGTGGGATAGATGATGATCAGCACCCACCAGTGGTTGATGAACTCGATTCCGGTGACATCACGCAAAAACGCGAACGTTTTGAACAGCGGGATGAAGAGCAGCTCGGGCGGGACGAGGTAGGTCAGGAACACCCCGGTCGCGAGCGCGGCGGAGCCCCAGAACTTCATCCGTGACAGCGAGAACGCCGCCAGGATGCTCACCACCATCGTGATCGCCACGACCGCCAGCGAGACGAGCGCGGAGTTGCGGAAAAAAGTCAGATAAGTGGGCGAGGTGAGCAGCTCGATATAGTTTCCGAGCGTAGGATGAAACACCCACCACGGCGTGGTCGCGGCCGAGATCTCGGCGCTGGTTTTGAGCGACGTGATCAGCATGTAGACGGGTGGCGTCAGGAAGAACACCACGAACAGCACCAGAAACGCGTACGACCACACGAGCGCCCGGCGGCGATCGCGCCGGATGCTGCCGTACCTCAGGGGCCGCGGGCCCACCGCTGTGTGTGCAGCCGCCGTCATGCTCACGCCTCGTTGCCGCGCCGGGTGATGCCGCGCAGGATGAAGATCGCGGCGAGCGCCAGGAGCGGAAACATGAAGAGCGACACGCACGCCCCGAGCGGGATGTCACCGCTCTCGATGCCGAGCTTGAAGGCCCAGGTTGCGAACACGTGCGTCTGATCCACCGGGCCGCCGCTGGTCAGCACGCGCACGATGTCGAAGTTGGCGAAGGTGACGATGAGCGAGAACAGCACGGTTATCGCGATGATGTTGCGCATCATGGGTAGCGTCACGAACCACAGCTTCTGCCACCAATTCGCGCCGTCGATCGCAGCCGCCTCGTACAGCTGCTCGGGCACCGACTTGAGCGCCGCCAGGTACATGATGAGAAAGAACGGTGCGCCGAACCACACGTTGACCAGGATCACGGCGAACCGCGCCCAGTACGGGTTGCCCAGCCAAGGCACCGCATCCAGGCCGATGCGCTGCAGGATCCAGTTGAACGCGCTGTAGGACGGATCGAACAGCCACAGCCACGCCAGTGTGCTCATGGCGGGCGGGATCACCCACGGCACCAGCAGCATGCCGCGCCACTTGCGCTGTCCCCTGGTCGGGACGTTGTGCACGAAGTGCGCCACGCAGAACCCGATCAAGGCCTTGAAGAAAACCGCGCTCACCGCGAAGATCACTGATTGCTCGACGACCATCCAGAAGGTCTCGCGCTTGAACAGGAAGGCGAAGTTGGCGAAGCCGACGAAACGCTCCATCGACTTGTTGAGCGTCGCGAGGAAGATCGAATAGAACGCCGGATAGGCCACCAGCAGCGCTATCGTGAGGATGAGCGGCAGCGCCATGACGAACGCGATGGTGGACTTGCGCCGCGCGAACGCCCTCATGCTGCGGCGCCGCTCGCGGGCGGCGATCGGGAGGTCGCGGACTACCGCTTCAGCCATTGCGCTCTCCCGCCGCGCTCACGCCCGCATGAAGCCTTCGAGCTCCGACGCGGCCCATGCGATCGCCTTGTCGATCGATTCGCCGCCCTGGGTGATCTTCGCGATCATCTTGGTATTCGTGGCTTGCGCGTACATCTGCATGGCGATGGCAGTCGGCGCCGGCGACATGGCGATCCACACGGTCTCGTCGCCGCGCGGCGGGTAGTGGTACAAAGTTCCCTTGGGCGGCCCTTCCTCGGCCCAGATCTTGAAGTCGCGCAGGCCCGAGAAGCTGGGGATGTCGTAGCCGCCGCTCGCCGCGACCAGTTGTTCGACCACGGCACGGTGAGAGAGGTAAGTGAGGAGGCTCTTGCCGGCGGACTTGTTGTTCGCGAACTTCCAGATACCCCAGAAGAATGGCAGGCCTGGCGTATAGCGCCCCTTGGGGCCCCTGGGAGCGGGAAACGTCCACAGCTGCTCGGCGACTTTCGGGTTGTCGCGCTTCGCGACCGCCCATGCGCTGGGCGGGTTCATGATCAGCGCACCCTTGCCCGCGATCAGCCATTTATTGTTGGAGGCGTCATCCCAGGCGAACACATCGGGCGGCAGAAACGGCACGAGCCGCTTCGCGTACTCGAGCGCCTGTCGCGTAGCATCGGATTTCACCGTGATGTTGCCCTTGGCGTCGACCAGCTCCGCCCCATACGCGGCGAACAGCGAGCCGACCCAGTCCACCGAGTCGGTCGTCTCGCCCAGCCCCAAGCCGAACGGATAGCCCGCCTTGAAGCACTTCTCGGCCGCCAGCAAGAAATTGTCCCAGGTCCAGCGGTCCGTAAGCGCTTTGTCAGCCGGCGCCCCGGCCGGATACATCTTGGTGAGATCGAGCCCGACGTGTTTCTTGAACAGGTCGATACGCGCGCACGGTCCTTTGACCTGGCTGCCGGGGGTGGCAGGCACGGCCACCCAGTGCCCGTCTTGCTTACCGAGGTATTCGGTGACGGCGACGACGTTTCCGTTTTCCGCGATCAGCGGCTTCACGATGTCGTCCATCGGCTCCAGGTTCTTTGCCTGCGCGCTGGCGTACCAGGTGGGCAGCGTCAGCACGTCGTGGCCGGACCTCGCCTGCGCCTCGGCGGTGCCGGTTAGGAGGAGTTTGTTGCCTTGAGACGTGATGTAGTCGATCGTGAGGTCGACGCGCTCCTTCGCCGCCCAGTCGTTGCACAGCTTGGTGAGAACGTTGTTGGCGCCCGGCACCCAATGGTCCCAGAAACCCACCGAGAGCTTGCCCGCGGCATGCGAAGTGCGAATATAAGGTGCAGCCACGGCAGCCGCAGAGGCAACGAGAAAGCGGCGGCGACTGAACTTGGTGGAAGTCATGTGGGGTTCCTCCCGATGTTGTGACCCGCGTCCCCTCTCTTTGCCTTATGATCTGACCTGCTTCGTTCGCCAATCCTAGACCGGTTTGGGCATCTGGTCTACCGGCGGGTGCCGAGGCAGCGCGGCGGGACGTGTGGGCAAATCATGCCCTGCAACTTCTTTGGGACTGGGTGAAAAGACCGTGAGAGAAAATACGATCCGGACGATTTGGAAGCGAGGCGGCGCGGTGATCAACGGCTGGCTGGGCATCCCCAGCTCGGTCGCCGCAGAGAACATGGCACAGGCGCAGTGGGACGGCCTCACCGTGGACCTGCAGCACGGGCTGGTCGACTACCAGACCGCGGTCACCATGATGCAGGCGATCGCCACCGTCGGCACGCCGACGATGTGCCGGGTGGCCTGGCTCGAGCCCGGCATCATCATGAAGCTGCTCGACGCCGGAGCTTGGGGTATCGTGTGCCCGATGATCAACACGCGCGCGGAGTGCGAGCACTTCGTCGGCGCTTGCCGTTATCCGCCGCGCGGCTATCGCAGCTTCGGTCCGGTGCGCGCGCAATGGTACTGCGGTCCAGACTACTTCAAGAACATCAACGACAGCGTGATCACCATGGCCATGATCGAGACCAAGCAGGCCGTGGAAAATCTAGAACAGATCCTGGCCGTGCCAGGACTGGATTCGATCTACATCGGCCCAAACGACCTCGCCATCTCTCTGGGCTACGGGCCGGGCAGCGTGCCAACCGACAAGGCGGTGCTGGACGCGATCAAACACATCGTCGACACCGCCAAGAAGCACAAGATCTATGCCGGCATCCACTGCGGCTCGACCAAAATGGCGAAGCAGATGATCGGGCTCGGCTTCCAGTTCGTGACACTGCTCGCCGACAACGCCTTCCTCGCCACGGCCGCCAAAAACGCGGTTGCCGAAATGCGCGAAGGCGCTCCGGCCGTGGGGAAGGCCGCAGGATCGTCCTATTGACCGGTGGGCTCGAAGCCCGCTTCTGGTGCGGGAACTGCCGCATGCACCCGTAGGTCCTGCGCCTCGCGCTGCGACACGGGCACGCCCCACTGGATGGCTGCGGCCTGGATCAGCATAGTGCGGGCTTCCGCCGCCTCGTTCGTGCGGCGCTTCTGCGTATGCGCGCTGACCGGCGCGACCTGCGCCCCCAGCGCTTCGATGCCGTGAGCTGAAAGGGTCGAACGCAGATCCTCGAGCACGGCGGCGCGCCGGCGGACGAAGGCGGTCGCGTAGCAACGCCAGAACACCCAGCCGGCCCGCTCGAGCACTCTCTGGCGACGGATATCGTCGGCCCATTTCTCCGGCCCCTGGTGCTTGTCACCATCGCACTCGACGGCCAGTCGTGCATCGTTGCGCCCCTCGACGACCAGATCGATGCGGTAGGCCCCGACCCTCACCTGGGGTGCGGCGCGATAGCCTTGTTGCATCAGCCAGTCGTACAGCTCGCGCTCGAACGGGGACTCGCAGCGCTCGCGCTGGTTCGACACGGATGCTTCGTCCTGGGTGAAGGGTCGCGCGAAGTGAGTGATCAGGCCCCGGCGCAGGCGATCGGCGTCGGACAGGTCATCGAGGTCGACGGAGCGCACGAGGTACATGCGGTCGCGTGCGCGGGAGGCCGCCACGTTGAACCGCTGCGCGAACATGTCCCGGGACAGCGGCGCGCCCACCTCATTGGGTGCCGACACCAGGGACAGGAACATCACGTCGCGCTCCCTCCCCTGGAAGGTGCGCGCGTCGCCGCAGGCGACGCGATGACGCTGCAGCAGCTCCGGTCCGAACTCGTCGTTGAGACGATCCCAGATGGCCAGTGCCTGCTCCTCTCCGAGCAGCGACACCACTCCGATGGACCGACGTTGCATCTGCGGGTCGGCGATCAGACGCCCGATCTCCGCGACGATGAACTCGATCTCGCCGCCGTTCACGTCGCCTTCGCGGCGCCCGCTGTCGATGAACACGTCCACCAGCGGCGGATCCAGACGCTCAGAGGGCTTGGCCAACCTGAGCGGGCGCAGCTCGTGATCGTAGAACTCGCGCTTCGAATACTCGATGATCGGCGCCACGCAGCGGAAGTGCTCCTTCAGAGCCACCCCGCTGCGAGCAAACACCACCTTGGCGAGATCGTAGATCGACCGCTCGGGCGACATCTGCGCTCGGTAAATGGGGACCTGATCGGCCAGGAAGCGCTGCATGAGCGCCTTGATCTTCTGTTCCTCGAGTCCGACGCCGTCGGGCGAGACTTGCTTGTCGTCTCCCACGATCAGCAGCTTGCGCGCGCGCAGCAGGGTCGGCAGCGCAGACAAATCCGACTGCGAGGCTTCGTCGATCACGACCAGATCGAAGCATCCGAGCTGCGATGGAAGCGATTCGGAGACGCGATAGTGCGGCATGATCCAGCACGGGATGGCCGGAATCGCCTCTGCCGCTGCGCTGCGCGCATCGTGACGGTAGCGAACAGCGCGCTTGCCCGTGCCTTTGCCGATCCTCTGGATGGCGTTCAGATAGGCCTGCAGCGCCGCGCGCACGCTGGGCGTGGCGTTCTGCGCGAGCTTGAGCCAGGCGCGCTTGACGACCACGGCGTAATAAGCGCGCGCCAGGTCGTGTTCCAGGTCGGCACGCATCCGGGCCAGTTTCTTGAACTCGTCCTGCGGGTCGATCGCGGCGAGGTGGGTCGCGAGGCGTCTCAAGCGCCAGGCTTGCGCCCACGTCTCGGGGAGCAGCAGATCGGCTTCGCCTTCCGGGGGCTGTCTCAGCAGCTGCGCATACTGTGGCGCACCCGATTCGGCGATGAGCCGCGTCACTTGCT
>DATJVW010000441.1:0-13523 GCA_035501675.1 Burkholderiales bacterium | reverse complement strand
GCGCGCGCCTATGCCAACGATCAGATCCCGCGGGCCCGCGGCGAGGCCAACCAGGCGGTGACCGCAGCGCAGAACTACAAGCAGCAGCGCATCGCTGAAGCCGTCGGCGATACGACCCGCTTCCTGGCGGTCCTGCAGGAGTATCGAAAAGCCCCGGAAGTGACCCGCTCGCGGATCTACCTGGACGCCATGGAGAAGATCTTGCCCAGGGTAAAGCTGTACGTCATCGATTCACAGGGCGGGCGCGTGCCGGTCAACCTGCGCGTGACTACCCCCTAGGGCGCGGTCCGCAGCGTGCCTTCGATGCACGTGACCGCATGCCCCCCCAACCAGATCGTCCCGTCCTCGCCGAACCGTATTTCGACGCGGCCGTCGCGACCCACGCACGCGCCTTGGCCTGCGACATAGCTTGATCGCGCGATCAGCCGCTCGCGCCTGACCAGCGCTGCCACGCAGCCGTTGCCGCTTCCGCAGACCGGGTCTTCGGGGATGCCCTCCGCGGGCGCGAACGAGCGTACTTCGATGTCCGGATGAGTTCCAGCCGGAGCAAGTCCGAACACCGTCACGCCCGCTGTGCCGGGCGGGGTCAGCGCACGGATCCGAGCCTGGTCCGGGCGAACCTGGCGCACCAGTCCGGCGTCCGCCAGCTGCAGAGTCATCCACGTCACTCCGACGTCGACGGCGGCGCTCGCGCGCACCGCTACCGAAGGGACGCTTAGAGCGGCAGCCAGTTCGCCGAGTTGCGCGGCGTCGATGCCGCGCAACGCCGGCGTCGGCAAGGCGAGAAACAGGCGTTCGCCCTCAACCCTGAGGCTGACCAATCCCGCGCCGCACTCCTGAATCAGGACCCCAGCGGTCCGGGCCTTGAGCCCGTGGCGCAACACCGCGTGCGCGGAACCGATGGTCGGATGACCCGCGAAGCGCAGCTCGCTTCTGGGCGTGAAGATGCGTAGGCGGTAGTCGGCATGCGCGTCCGCTGCCGCGCAGACGAAAGTCGTCTCCGACAGATTGGTCCAACTGGCGATGGCCTGCATCTGTCCGGCCGACAGGCCATCGGCATCGAGGACGACGGCAACCGGGTTTCCCTGGAACGGGATCGCCGAAAATACGTCGACTTGACGGTAAGGGAGGCCCGGGCGGCTCAATTCGTGGGTCCGCCCAGCGTCCACTCGCCGTCGGCGGCCTTGCAGAGCTGATAGTCGCCGCGGGCGGTGAGACCCTGCGCACTGCTGACGATGCGCGCGTTGCGGCAGGTCATTCCGTTGACCTGGCGCGTATCGAGCGGCGTAACCTCCCCGCTGCTACCGCTGGAAGGATTGTTCCAACGGGAGGTGGCCCCGTCGGCTCCGGCGTTCAGGGCCTGATCCAGGGTGTCTCTGAACAGGCTCCAGTCCTTGTCGGTGAAATAGGCCAGCGGAGCGTCGCGCAGGAAGCTGGTGTTGAAGGCCCATGCGGGAGCGGCTCCGACGGCAGCGCTTGCTAGAAAAGCCACTGCGATCATCTTCCTGATGGGCATGCCCTTGGCTCCTGATGTGGAGACGCCCTTCAAGGCCATCCCCCGCGCGGCAGCCGAGACTGAGCTCGGGCCGCGAGATGCGACCGAACGATTCTAGCACCCGATGGTGCTGTCCTCCGCTCGTCGCGGGCGGCGCGATCCATGGGCCGGCTTCGATCGCAAACCGCAGCGCGCTTCAGCGGCAGGCAAACTCGAGCAGCCCGGCGTCCTCGTCGTCGGCGCGATGCCCCAGGCTGATGCGGCCATGCGCATACAGGATCAGCTCCTCGTGACGCAACGCGATCTCGTCTTCGCCGGCGATCCTGACATAGGTCCCGTTGACGCTCTGATCGATCAGCACGAACTTCTCGCGGCGCGCTTCGATGCGCGCGTGCCGGCGCGAGGCCTTCGGATCGGCGATCACTAGGTCGCACCCGGCGTCGCGCCCAAGCATCAGCGCCGGGCGGTCTGCGCTGTCCAGCCACAGCTCGCTCCCAGCGTATTTCAGCAGCAGCCGGGTCGACGGACCAAGCCCGGTACCGGTACGCGTGCCCGTGGCCGTGGTCGTGTCCTCGCCGTCTTGCCAGACGAACTCGTACATCTTGAGGTCCTGCCGCTTGCCCTTGACGGCAAAGCGGCCGAGGGGACGAACGCCGTCGCGCAGCACGGCGGACAGCTCGACAACCGTCTGCTCGGTGGTGATCACTTGACCGGCCTCGGCGAACGCGGCTGCGCGTGCGGCCACATTGACGCAGTCGCCGAACAGGTCGCCGCCCCGCTCGATGACGGGGCCGAAGTGGCAGCCGACGCGGATCGCAAGCGCCGGCTGGTCAAGCCCCGCCTGCCGGGCTACCCACTCCTGCATGACGCGCGCGGCATCGAGCGCCGAGTCTGCCGTGTCGAACAGACACATCAACTCGTCACCCACCCGCTGGATCACCCGGCCGGACGACTCTTCCACGCGATGCCGCAGCGTCTCCAGGCAGCGCATGACCCGCTTGGACGCCAGGTCATCGCCGAGGGTTTCGTACAGCTGAGTGCTGCCGCAGATATCGACGAACAGGACGACGCGGGATTCGTACGACGAGGACATGGGGCTTTGCACCGGGCCAACCGACCCTTGAAAAGTATACACAATGGCGCTCTGGATCGCATGCCGCGCGGAACCCGCAAACCCTTGATTGACAGGGTTTCGGCGGCGAGCCTAGTATTCTCTCGATATGCCGGTAAGCCGTCGACGCCGCAGTTGGAGGTCCTTGTTGGGACTTGCCGCCGTAAGGCGCTATGTGATGTTGGCTTGCCTGTTTTCCCCGCTCGTCGCGCCGGCGTCCGAGGTCATTGGGACCGTGACTCTGTTGGAGGGCGGCGCGTCATTGCTGCGCGGGGCCTCGCGCTACGGCGTGTCCGAGGGGGTGAGGTTGCTGCCGGGGGATATCCTGGAGCTGGGCGACAAGGCGCTTTGTCAGGTCGAGTTCACCGACGGCACCATCGTCGACCTCGGCCCACAAAGCCGCTTTCTGGCGCTATCCTACCCGGCGGGCGGCGGCAAGTTTGCCGGCGGCGGCGAGCTCTTCCTGCTGCGCGGATGGATGAAGGTCGCCAGCGCACGCCAGCAAGGGCGCGCCATCGACCGCTACGGCAGCCCGCTGCTGGAACTGAGCCCCAACGACGCGATCGCAGTGGTGCAAATGTACGTCCCGGAGGCCGCCGTGTTCATCGAAAGCGGCGAGGCGCGCGTCGCACAGCTGTCGGGCTCCGGGAGGGCCCGCGAGGCGGTGCGGCTCAAGGCCTCACAGTTCTTCAGTTGCAAGCAGGAGCAACGCTGCGCGGTGTCGGCACGTCCCTCGCAGGCGTTCCTGGCCGGGCTACCGCGCAGCTTCATGGACACCCTGCCTCCGCGCCTCGCCAGGTTCAAGGAGCGCAGCGTCACGCCCAAGCGCTCCGGCGACTTTACCTATGCGGAGGTGGAAGATTGGGTGAACAGCGTGCCGGCAGTGCGCAGAGCGATGGTGAGCCATTGGCAGTCCAAGCTCGGCGATCCGGCGTTCCGCAGCGCGATTGCGGCCGGGCTCAAGGACCATCCCGAGTGGGACCGGTTGATCAATCCCGAGAAGTACGAGCACCCGCCGCTGACCACTAAAGGCAGCGAGCCGCAGGTTTCCGGGACCCGATGACGCCGGCCGGCGCTGGCAAGGGAGCATGGCAATGAAGCTGGTGGTCAAGTTCAACTTGGTCTTCATCGGCGTGTTTCTGGTCGGCCTGGTGGTGGCCGGCCTGGTGTCCTACACGCTTTTGCAGAACAACGCCCGCGACGAGATCGTCCAGAACGCGCGCATCATGATGGAAGCGGCGCTGTCCACGCGCAGCTATACCAGCACCCAGATCAAGCCGCTGCTCGATACCCAGATGAAGTACGTGTTCCTGCCCCAGTCGGTCCCGGCCTACGCGGCCGCCGAGTACTTCAACGACCTGCGCCAGAAATACCCCGAGTACAGCTACAAGGAGGCCACCCTCAACCCGACCAACCCGCGCGACCGCGCGAGCGACTGGGAAGCGGACCTGGTCGGCAAGTTCCGGCAGGATCCCGCTCAGAAGGAGGTCTTGGGCGAACGCGACACGCCCACCGGCCGGGTGCTGTATCTGGCCCGTCCGATCCAGGTCAAGAGCGAATCCTGCCTGTCCTGCCACAGCACGGTCGACTCGGCGCCCAGGACCATGCTCGACCATTACGGCAACGCCAACGGTTTTGGCTGGAAGCTGAACGAAATCGTCGGCGCCCAGATCATGTCGGTGCCCACGGCGGTGCCGATCCAGCGTGCCAACGACGCGTTCAAGGTGTTCATGCTCTCGCTCGCCGGGATCTTCGTCTTCATCTTCGTCGCGCTGAACCTGATGCTCCAATACATCGTCATCCGCCCTGTGACGCAGCTGTCCCACCTTGCCGATCGCGTCAGCCTGGGCGAGCAGGACGTCCCCGAGTTCAGCGTCCGCAGCCGCGACGAGATCGGCGTGCTGGCCCAGTCCTTCGGCCGTCTGCGCAAGAGCCTGAACAAGGCGATGAAGATGCTGGAAGACTGACGTGCCCCGCCGCACGCCACGCGCCCGTTAACACCGATGCCCCTGCCCGAGCGCCTAGGCAAGTATTCGATCGTGGAGGTGCTCGGCAAGGGCGCGATGGGGGTCGTGTACAAGGCCTTCGATCCGCACATCCGCCGCACCGTCGCTCTCAAGGCCATCCGCAAGGAGATCATCGACGACGACCATTCGGCGACCCTGATCGCGCGCTTCAAGAACGAGGCACAGGCCGCCGGCCGGCTGACGCATCCCGGCATCGTCGCGGTGTACGAATACGGCGAAGACGAAACGACCGCCTACATCGCCATGGAGTACGTCCAGGGCAAGGGCCTGCGCGAGTATTTCCAGCGCGGGATGCGCTTCGGAATGGGCGACGTGGTGAGCATCATGACGCAGCTGCTGGATGCGCTCGAATACGCGCATGAGCAGGGCGTGATACACCGCGACGTCAAGCCGTCGAATATCATCATCATGAGCAACGGCAAGCTGAAGGTGGCCGACTTCGGCATCGCGCATCTCGATTCCTCCAAGCTCACGCACGTCGGCGCCATCATGGGCACACCCGGCTACATGGCGCCGGAGCAGTACGGCACTGCGGCGGTGGATCAGCGCGCCGACATGTTCTCCGCCGGTGTCGTGCTCTACCAACTGCTCACCGGCAGCAAGCCGTTCAGCGGGACTACCGAAACGGTCGCCTACAAGACTTGCTACGAGCCCCATCGCGACCCGTCCAAGGTGGCTCCGGAGCTCGCATCCACGCGGTTCGACGCCGTGGTGGCCAGGGCGCTGGCGAAGAAGCCCGAAGAGCGCTACCGCGGCGCGCAGGAGTTTCGCGCTGCAATCCGGGAAGCCTACGCGGCGCCGGTGAGTCCGGTGGTGTCCGAAGAGACCATCATCGACGAAGCCAGCCCGGCGCAGGCGCAGGCCTCGCGCCCGGCACAGTTTCACACCGACTCCGCCCCCGGGGCGACCACCGTCCCGCCCCAGGGATGGGACGCCGCGCTGCTCAAGCAGATCGAGCTGCAGCTCATGCGTTACCTCGGTCCGGTGGCGAAGGTCATCGTCAGACGCGGCGCGCGCAGCACCAAGGAACTGGATACACTCTATGCGTTGCTCGCCGAAAGCCTGGGCAGCGCAGAGGAAAAGAGCGAGTTCCTGAAGGGCAGGCAAGGGCTCTCGGGCGCCTCCCCCGCCCAATCGGAACAGCCCGCCGCCACGTCGCCGCCCGACGAGGGCACCGCGCAGCGGCCGACCCCGCAGGAGATCGATAGCGCCTCGCGCCGGCTGGCTCCGTATCTCGGGCCGATTGCCCGCGTCGTGGTCAAGAAGGCCGCGGGTGAGGCCACGAGCCGGCGGCAGTTCTATCTGCTGCTCACCGAGCACCTGACAGGCGAGGACGACAAGAAGCGCTTTCTGCGCGAGGTCGGTCAGGGTGGCTAGCGCGACTGTGGTCCGCGTCGTTTCGAGCGCTGGATCCGGGGTGGCCTAGCTTCTGCTTCGCCTGCCGCGGGTGCCGCGGCAGCCCTCAAGGGAGGGAAGATCTGTGATGTATGCGAGTTTGACGCGCGGGGCGAGTCTGCTCGCCCTGCTGCTGTGCGTAGCGCCTCTCTGCGCCGGCGGAGACGACAGTGTTCAGCGGCCCGGCATCGCCCTCACGGTGCTGGGGACGGACCCCGCGACCGAGGCCCAGCTGCATTACCAGGAGCCGTTCTACCTGCGCTTCCAGGTGGAAGGTGGCGCACCCGTGCGCGTCGCCGCGGAAGCCTACTACCAGGGCGAGGAAGTGCCCGTGGCCACCATCGACGAGCGCAAGCTGCTCTCGGGCAGCGGCACCGACGCAACGCTGATCTTCCATTGGCCCGAGCAACCGACGCCGGTCGACGAAATCCGTCTCGTGGTCACCCAGATCGGCCAGCGGCAGCCCGCCAAGACCGTTTCGGTGCCCGTCAACCTCACATGGGGCACGGAGCCCGCGACTGCTCCGCGCGCGGTGCCGCAATGGGTGCGCGACTTCGAGGCCCAGCGCGAACGCGAGCGTGCGCTCGATCCGGAGTATCGAGCCTACCGCAAGCGGATGTCTGCGACGGACCCGAGCCGGAGCTGGATCGTCATGTGCGCGATCGGTTTGGCGGGCCTTGCCGCAACCGCAGGCGTCTGGGCTTGGAGGCGCCGCGCCGCTTCACCGGGCAAGACGAGCTGACACCGGAAGCGGTCAGGTCGTGCGCTGCGGGGCGAAGCGCCTACTCGCCGGTCTTCGACTCGCGCGCCTGCTTGAACCGTATGGCACCGGGATGCAACGGGACTTTGGATTGCGGTCCTGATCCCCGCGTGGGCACGGAGCCGTCCTGCCAACGGAAGCCGGCCAGAGCGCCGGCGATCCGCGCGGCCTTGTCGGTGGAATAGCCCTCCAGGGCGACCAGAAGGTGAGCGCCGAAGGGCGCCACGGTCCGAAGCGGGACGGGGCCGTCGGGGAAAGAAGTTACGCTTCCCGACAGCGCGCCGTTGGCGGCGTCGATCCCCACGATCGCCAGCTCGAGCTGATGCGTCCGCAGCAGCTGGACCACCTCGCGCTCGCTCTCGGCCTCGGTAGACATCGCTTGGCTCCCCGGCACGCGCGCGGCCAGCAGCGCTGACACCGCACCGGCCAGACGGCAAGCCTCCGCGTCGCCGTGTGCGGCGGCGATGAGCCAATGCTGCGGTCCAAGCGCGTACCACTGACGGTCGGACGAATGGCCGGTGAGCAGGGTCGCACCCGCCACCGCCAGCCCGGCCTGCAGGAAGCTGCGGCGCTTCATCTTCTTCTCCTCTCTGGGCTCCAGCGGCCGCCGTGTTTTTGTTTCTGCCTGGACGCTGCATGCGTCTGCCCGCGGCTCCAAGTTTGAGTATACGCCGGAACGCGCGCGCGCAAGTGGGCCCGGCGCGAGGCTCCGCTTACTGCCTGGCCCTGCTGGCGAGGAAGGCGCGCCAACCTCCGAAACGCGAGATATCTTCGGCGCCGTTCACAGCCCACCCCTCGCATAGGAAGCCCTGGACAACTTCGCCGTCCTCCAGCTCGATCCGGCCGACGCCCAGCGGAGAGGGGATGCCGGCAACGAACGAGCCGAAGGCGTGGGTGGGCATGCGCCAGACTTCCAGCTCGATCGCCTGACCTACACCCGAGCCGTCCCGCACCATGCCCGGTTTGGGCGGCACGGTGCCGGGCAGCGCGAACAAGCGGTACCGGGCCGCGGTGCGAGTGGTGCGGTCCAGGCGTGCTCCGCGCCGTATGAGCTCATGATTCAGCGGGAGCCCCGACAGATGGGCGCCGACCACCGCCACCTTGACGCTGTCATCGCCCAGGGCGATCGACGCCGGCGGCGGCAGCCTCTCCTCGAGGGCGCCGAGCTTGAGCCCGGTGCGATGATGGAAGCGCTGCGCCAGATCCGCCAGCATGACATCGCTGCCGGCCGGGCCGATGAGGGTGATGCCGAAAGGCAGGCCGTCCGGGCGGATCGAGGCCGGGACGGCGAACGCGGCAAAGTCGAGCAGGTTCACGAAGTTGGTGTAGTGGCCCAGGCGCCGGTTGGTCTGGAACGGCTCGGCCAGGACCGATTCGATGGTGTAGACCGTGGGCGCGGTGGGCACCACGAGGACATCGGCGTGATCCCAGAGGCGCGCCACCGCCTTTCTCAGCGCGTGCATGCGCGTGATGCCGCGGAACAGATCGGTCGCAGAATACTTGGCCGCACCGCCGATGATCTCGCGCACCGCCGGGTGGATCTGGTCCGCGTGCCGCTCGAAAAAGGGCTTGATCGCAGCCATGCGCTCGGCCACCCAGGGCCCTTCGTAGAGCAAAGAGGCGGCCTCGAGAAACAGCGAGAAGTCGGTCTTCGACTGCTGCCCGCCCAGGGCCTGGAGCAGGCGCGTTGCGTCGTCAAAAGCGCGGCTGGCCTGCTCATCCCCATAGAACTCCAGCGCGTCGGGCACCACGAAGCGGAACTCGGTGCCGCAGGACACCGGCCAGAGGTTGAGCGCACGGGAGTACGGATCGGTCGCGTCGTAGCCGCGGGCCACGTCGAACACGGCCAGCGCGTCCGGACTCGTCAGCGCGAGCACCGAGACGCAATCGAGTGACTGGCACGCCGGCACCACGCCACGCGCGCTGATCACTCCGCGGCTCGGTTTCAGGCCGACGACGTTGTTCAGCCCGGCCGGCACGCGTCCCGATCCCGCAGTGTCGGTGCCCAGGGCGAAGCTCGCCAGGCCGCGCGCCACGATCACGGCCGACCCCGAGCTGGAGCCGCCGGAGATGTACTCGGGTCGGAAGGCGTTGGGCACCGCGCCGAACGGCGAGCGCGTGCCGACCAACCCGGTCGCGAACTGGTCCAGGTTGGTCTTGCCCACGAGAATCGCGCCGGCGGCTTCCAGCCTGTCGATTACAGCAGCGGAGCGCTGCGGCACGTACGAGAAGGCCGGGCAGGCGGCCGTGGTCGGGAGCCCCGCCACGTCGATGTTGTCCTTGACCGCGTAAGGGATGCCGTACAGCGGCATGCGGTCGAGCGCGCGCGGATCGCTCCGCGCCTGAGTCTCCAGCTCCCGGGCGCGGCGAGTCAGGGTGGTCGCGTCGGCCCGGTGGATCCAGGCGCATGCGTAGGCGCCGTCGTCACCGCGGGCCAGCACGGCCTTGACGACGCCCGAAGGTGTGCGCTTCCCGTTCCGGTAGTCGGCGAGAAGAGAGGCAATCGTCATCGACACGCTTTCGCCTCCGCGGCAGCTTGTATACCATTCAGTATACATAGATAGCGCATGCCGGTGCGGAACCGCCGCCCATCCGGCCAGCCGAAGGAGGAAAAGCGATGGCACACAAGACGATGGATGCCGAGCCGTACGAGCTGGAGTTCGACCCGAAGAGGACGGCGCTGCTGATCATCGACATGCAGCGCGATTTCGTCCTGCCCGGCGGCTTCGGCGAGGCGCTGGGCAACGACGTGACGCCGCTGCAAGCCACGATCGCGCCGACGCGGCGCGTGCTGGAGGCTGCGCGCAAGCTCGGGATGATGATCATCCACACCCGCGAAGGGCATCGGCCCGATTTGAACGACTGTCCGCCGACCAAGCTCGCCCGCGGCCGGGGCAAGACGCGCATCGGCGACCCCGGGCCGATGGGCCGCATCCTGGTGCGCGGCGAGCTCGGGCACGACATCGTGCCCGAGCTTTACCCCAAAGCGGGTGAGACCGTCATCGACAAGCCGGGCAAGGGCGCGTTCTACGCCACGGACCTCGAGCTCGTGCTGCACAATCACGGCATCGACACGCTCATCGTCTGCGGGGTGACCACCGAGGTGTGCGTCAACACCACGGTGCGGGAGGCCAACGACCGCGGCTTCGAGTGCGTGGTGCTGTCCGATTGCGTCGGCTCCTACTTCCCGGAGTTCCAGAAGGCGGCGCTGGCCATGGTCAAGGCGCAGGGCGGCATCTTCGGCTGGGTGTCGGATTCCAAGCGCGCTCTGGCGGCGCTCGGCGCCTGAGCGGCGCGGACTCCGGCGGGCACTACGCGTCGCGCACAGGGAGAGCCATGGACAGCGCTGCAGACGATCGGCCGCGTTCGGCGGGTTCCGCGAGCTACCGAGTGTCGATCGCAGCGTGCAGCGTCGGCAGCCGCGTCGCATTTCAGCGCGCCCGGGGAAGCGTGCACAGCGTCTACCGCCAGGCCTGCAACATCGAACTGCACGACGGTACGCTGTTGACGCTTCTCGCCCGGGGGCTGGGCAATTTGCCGCACGGCATTCGCTGTGCGTTGCCCGGCGCTGCCGACTTCCAGCTGTGGCTCCACCGGGGCCAGGCCGTCGCCGGCGACAGCCTTGCGCTGTGCATCGCCCAGGCCGGCGTCGCGGTCGACCTCTCCAGCGCCGAGCGCTGGCGCTGCAGGCTCGAAGCTTGTGCGCTCGACGCGCGCGCGGCGCCCACCGTGCGAGCCATGCTCCTGGTGCGCCGGCTGCTGCGGGAACAGGCACCGCGCGGCGGTTTCGCTCCGCTCGTGCTGGATGGCGCGGACCCCGGCTCTTCTCTGGAGCGGGCCATGCAAAGGCGGCTCATGCGGACGCTGCCCGAACTGGACCGCGCCGGTCGCAGTCTGGATCCGGCGCTCGCAGTGAAGGCGCTCGAGCAACTCGCGGGCCTCGGTCCCGGCCTCACGCCGTCGGGAGACGATTTCATCGTCGGCTACCTGGCCGCGCTCTACAGCCGGCGCTCGCGAGAGTCCATGTTGCGGCCGTTCCTGCGCGAGCTGCTCCGCATGCTGGCGCCGCTCGCGGCCGCCGCCAATCTGATCAGTCGCCAGTTCATTTTCAATGCGCTGGAGGGCGAATTCTCCGAAGGGCTCGCGGAGCTTGTATCGGCCATCGCGACGCGCGACGAAGTGCGCCTGCGCGAAAGCGTGGCCCAGGTGGTGCGCGTCGGGCACAGTTCGGGCGCCGATTCGCTGGTGGGCCTGCTGTTCGGGCTGCGCCCCTCGCTCGTGCTCGGCTGCGCGGCCCGGCCCTGCGCTTTGCCGGTCGGCCGGCGTAGCCCTGGCACCTCGTCCCCGTCATGACATGACGCAGAAGACTAGCAGCGTGGCCACCGCGTTCAAAGTCGTGCCCAAAGAGTATCGGGACTCCGTATCCCTCATGCAGCTGTCCGCGCTGCTGGCCAAGCTTCCCGGCATCGAGCAGGCTTCCGCCGTGATGGGCACGGAAAATAATCTCGCGCTGTTGACAGAGGCCGGTTTCGGGGTCGGCGCCACAGGCGCCGGTGCGGCCGATCTGCTGATCGTGGTGCGCGGAGCGCAGTCCGCCCTGGCGGGCGCCATCGAGGAGGCGCTGCAGCACCTAACGCGCCAGCCGGACAGCGGCGCCGGGCAGCCTGCGGCGGCGCGCAAACCGCGCAGCATGGAGATGGCGCTGAGCGAGGCCGGTGCTTCCAACATGGCGCTGATCTCCACGCCCGGCGAATACGCTGGGGCCGAAGCGATGAAGGCACTGCGTCTGGGGCTCAACGTCATGCTGTTCAGCGACAACGTGTCGGAGGAGGAGGAGCTGCGCCTCAAGCGCTTCGCCAACCGCCAGGATCTGATCGTCATGGGCCCGGATTGCGGCACGGCGATCATCAACGGCGTCCCGTTGGCGTTCGCCAATGTGGTCAGGCGCGGACCGATCGGTGCGGTCGGGGCGTCGGGCACCGGACTGCAGCAGGTCACGGTGCTCGTCGACCGGCTGGGAGTGGGGGTGTCCCAAGCGATCGGCACCGGTGGGCGTGACCTGCATCGCAAGATCGGTGGGATCGCGATGTCGAAGGGGCTGAAGGATCTGGCGGCCGATCCCGCTACCAAGGTGATCGTGCTGATCTCCAAGCCGCCTGCGGAGGAAGTCGCGCATCGCATCTTGAGCGAGGCACGCAAGGCGGACAAGCCTGTGGTCGTCAACTTCCTGGGCGCGGACCCGTCCAAGATCTCGGGCGGCGGAGTGCACGGGGCCAGGACGCTGGAGGACGCGGCGCGCGCGGCCGTGGCCATCGTCAGAGGCGAGATACCCCGTCAGTCCTATGGCGATGCTCCCCCGCAGCTCGTCGGGTTGCCCCCGCTCGAGGCCGGCCAGCGCTACATCCGCGGCCTGTACAGCGGCGGCACGTTCTGCTACGAGGCGGCGCTGCTGCTCGATGAGCGCCTCGCTGACGTCTATTCCAACACGCCGGCCAGGCCGCAAGCCGAATTGACCGACCTGTGGCGCAGCCATCATCACACGCTGATCGATCTCGGCGACGACATATTCACCCGCGGTCGTCCCCATCCGATGATCGACTACCGGCTGCGCAACGAGCGCATCGCCAAAGAGGCGGAGGACCCCGAGACTGCCGTGATCCTGCTCGACGTGGTGCTCGGGTACGGCAGCAACGCCGACCCGGCCGGCGAGCTGGTCCCCGCCCTGCGACGGGCGCGCCAGATCGCAGCGCAGGGGGGAAGGAACATCGTCTTCGTGGGACATGTGTGCGGCACGGACGCCGACCCGCAGGGCTTCGATGCCCAGACCAACGCTTTGACGCAGGCGGGCATGGTATTGACTCAGAGCAACGCACAGGCCGTCAGGCTCGCCGCGAGCATGGTCTCGGGCCGCGCGCCGGGGCGCGGCTAGCCCGGTCAGGCGCACGATGAACCATCAGTCGAACAGCGCAACTTCGGCGAGCAAGCTGTTTCAAGACGGCCAGACCATCATCAATGTCGGGCTGGCGTCCTTTGCGGAGTCCATCGCGCAGGCCGGCGGGAAGGCGCTGCAGGTGGATTGGACGCCGCCCGCCGGCGGTGATCGCGCCGCCGGATGGGCGCTCGCCGAGCTGGTGCAACACCCCGCTGTGGAACGTGCCAACCGGAGCGCCTATTCGAGCTATCTCGCCGCCCAGCCCGTACTCGCCGGCATCGGGGTTGCGCGCAAGGACGTGCCCGGGCTGGGTGAACGCATGATTCTGCACGCCGGTCCCCCTATCGCCTGGGATCAGATGTGCGGGCCGATGCAAGGCGCGGTGATCGGCGCGATCCTGTACGAAGGCTGGGCCGCGGACGCGGCCGCCGCGCGCCGGCTGGCGCAAAGCGGTGCCATCGCCTTCGAGCCGGCGCACCACCATGCAGCCGTCGGCCCGATGGCCGGCATCATCAGCCCGTCGATGCCGGTGTGGATCGTGGACAACGCGGTAGCAGGCAATCGTGCCTACTGCAACATGAACGAGGGGCTGGGCAAGGCGCTGCGTTTCGGCGCGAATTCGCCGGAGGTGATCAAACGCCTGCATTGGATGGCCGGTGTCATGGCCCCGGCGCTCGTCGCAGCGCTCGCCAAGCTCGGGCCCATGGAGCTGAAGCCGCTGATGGCGCAGGCGCTGCAGATGGGCGACGAGGGGCATAACCGCAACGCGGCCGCCTCCTCGCTGTTCCTGAAAAAGCTCGTGC
>DATJVW010000440.1:0-2103 GCA_035501675.1 Burkholderiales bacterium | reverse complement strand
CCTTGCTGACGTCACCTCCTGTTAGCGCAACCGAGGTGAGCGTGAGCGAGTAGAAGACAACCACCCCGACTGCACCGGAGCGCTTCAAATCATCCATGACAGAACTCCTTTTCGAAGGGCTCCTCCCGCGCGAAATTGTACTGCGCAGCGATGAGCTCTGCATACGAGAAGTGAACGGGGCAGAACAGGCAACGCAGCCCACTTCGCACGATCGTTCAGATGGATAGAGGTTATGACAAAAGAATGAGCGGGGGAAATTGTTTTTGGGGCGGCGGAGAGGGTGGGGTGCCACGATTTTCGCCGCGCCGCCCCAAGGGAGTCATTTAAACGATGTCGCGCTCACCCGATGGCGGAAACCATTCCGCCGTCCGTCCCGACTTAATGCCGCGGGTGGGCGCTCCTAGCTCATGGCAAGCGTCGAACGCATCGGGACCGCCGCCGGGACCAAAGTATGAATTTGGCCGTGATCTAAAGTGAAGGACGAGTGTAAGAGATTGAATATATGGTGGGCCCGCTGGGAGTCGAACCCAGGACCAAAGGATTATGAGTCCTCTGCTCTAACCAGCTGAGCTACAGGCCCGTACGGCGACGAGCCGGGATTAGAGCAGAACTGAGAGGCGGACGCCACTCATTGGCGAGCGCGCTGCCCTGCACCCTGGAGCGCAGTGGCAAGCGCTTGCGCAATGGTGTGCGACTCGTAGGGCTTGTCCACGACTTGAGCCACCCCCGCGTCGCGCGCGCGTTTGCGCAGTTCGGGGCCGCCGTACCCGCTCGCGATCACCACCGGCAGCTCGGGGCGCAACGCCTTGACGCGCACGGCAAGCTGGGTTCCGGTCAGCTCTGGCATCAGCTCGTCGGTGAGCACAGCATCGAATCGCTCGGGACCAGCGCTGAACGCCTCGAGCGCTTTTGCACTGCTGTCGTAGCCGACCGGCTCGTAGCCCAACTGGGCCAGCATGTCTTCGGCCATGGCCAGCATTGCGCGATCATCGTCGACGAGCAAAACAGTCTGGCCATTGCCGCGCGGCGTCTGAGCCTCGCGCCGCTCCGCCGCCACCATGTGGTCCGGCGCAGCGGGAACGTAGACCTTGACCAGCGTGCCTTCGTCCGGGCGAGTCTCGACCTCGATCGCGCCGCCGTGGTCCGCCACGATGGCCTGCACGAGGGCCAAGCCCAGCCCGGTGCCCTTTCCAGGGCCCTTCGTGGTGTAGAAGGGCTCGAACATGCGCGCCACCACTTCGGCCGCGATGCCAGGACCGGTGTCGCGCACGCTCAGCACTGCATATCGCCCCGGCTCGAGCTGCCCCTGGCTCAGGGCTAGTGGCCGCTGCACGGTTTCAACCGTCAGCCCGATGGTCAGTTGCCCGCCTTCGCTCATCGCCTGCATCGCGTTGGTGCACAGGTTCATCAGGACCTGGTGCATCTGCGTGGGATCGGCCAGCACCGCGGTGTGCGGATCGTCCACGTCCAGGCGCACCGTGACGTTCGCGGGCATGGAGGCGGCAAGCAGATCGCGCACCTCCCGCACCACGGGCCACAGCTCGACGGCGCGCTTCTCGCTCGCTCCGCGTCGAGCAAACGTGAGGATCTGCTGCACAAGGGCTTTGCCGCGGCGGCCTGCGTCCATGATGGCGCGCAGCTGCTGGCGCTGCCGGCTTTCCATCAGGCTCTCGGCCTCGGCCAGCTCTTCGGCCAGCTCGCCATGGCCGAGGATCGCGCCGAGGATGTTGTTGAAGTCGTGGGCGATGCCGCCGGCCATGGTGCCCAGGGCTTCCATCTTCTGCGCTTCGCGCAGCTGGGCATCCAACCGTGCACGGTCCGCTTCGACGCGTTTGCGTTCCGTCACGTCTTTGAGAAAGCCGATGGCGCGCACGGCGCGTCCCTGGGGCAACCGCACCACGCGACCGGTATCTTCGACCTCGATGTAGACGCCGTCCTTGCGTCGCACGCGATATTCCAGAGTATGGGTCTGCCCCTCGCCCGGCGCACCTTCACCGATCTGCTTTTCGATCTTGCCGAGATCGCTCGGGTGCACCCGCGCCAGCCAGGCCGAGGCATTGCCCAGCTCGCCCGCACCGAAACCAAGGATGCCGCGCGTATTGC
>DATJVW010000439.1:0-26293 GCA_035501675.1 Burkholderiales bacterium | reverse complement strand
AGGCTGAGCACCGCGTTCTGGAAGGTGATGCTCGTCGCGCCGCTGCTGGTGGCTTGCTGATAGGGAATCTGGGTGCCCTGCGAGATGTTGGCCTCGACGTTGTTTGCCGTGACGACTCGCGGGCTGGAGATGATCTTGCCCTTCTGGTCGGCCTGCAGCGCCGAGATCTCGAGGTTCAGGAAGCGCGTCGCGGCCGCGTTGAAAATCGAGTAGCCGAACTGACCGGCCGGCGTTCCGGCAATCGCGGCCGCCGGCAGGTTAACGCTGAACGAATCCGGGAAGTAGCTCGTGGGATAGTTGATGGTCTGACCGGTCTGCACACCCAGGCTGTTCACACTGCCGCCCGGGATGAACTTCACATTGCTGTCTTGTGGATAGCCACTCGCCGTGCCTATGGTGTTGATCCCCAACCGGGCACCCAGGTTCTTTTCGAATGTGTCGGTAGCCTCGACGATGCGCGACTCGATCTGCACCTGTCTCACCGCCACGTCGATTTGCTTGATCAGCCCCCGGATCTCTTCCAGCTTGGTGGGCGTGTCCTGCACGAACAAGGTGTTGGTGCGTGCGTCCACCACGGCGCTGCCGCGCTTGGACAGCACCTTCTGGGTCGCATCCGAGATCAGCTTCTGGACCGCATCAGCCTTCTGATAGTTGAGCTGAAAGGCCTCGGTGCGCAGCGGCTCCAAATCCGAGATCTGCTGCGCCGCCTCGAGCGCCAGCTTCTCCTTGGTGGCGATCTCGTCGCGCGGCGCGATCCACACCACGTTCCCGACTTTGCGCTCGTCCAGACCCTTCGCCTGTAAAATGATATCCAGCGCCTGGTCCCACGGAACATCCTTCAGCCGTAAAGTGAGATTGCCCCCGACCGTGTCGCTGGTGATGATGTTCAGGCCGGTGAAGTCCGCGATGACCTGCAGCACGGCACGCACTTCCACGTTCTGGAAGTTGAGCGAGAGTTTCTCGCCGGTATAGCCGGTCTTGGCTTTGGCCTGGGGCTGCTGCTCCGAGATGGGCTTGACCTCGACGACCAATCGATTATCGGTCTGATACGCCGACTGCTCCCAGCGCCCGCGCGCCTGGATCACGACCCGCGTGCCGTTGCCCTGTGCTGTCGCCTCCATGAATTCAACCGGTGTCCCGAAATCGGTCACGTCGAAGCGACGTTCGAGCGCCAGTGGCAGGTCGGTCTGGAGCAGATCGACGATGATGGTCTTGCCCTGCTGCTTGAGGTCGATACCGGTGCCGACGTCGGACAGATCGATGACCACCTGGCCTTCACCGTTGCGCCCGCGCTTGAACTCTATGTTGCGCACGCTATGCGGCTGGGGTGTCGGTTTGGCGTCGGCGAAGTGGGTGGGCTCGGCCGGTGCCGCCGCAGTGGCGCCTGTCGCGCCCTGGAGCGTGATGACGAGGTTCTGGCCTTCCAGCGTTGCGTTGTATTTGAGGCTCTTGTTCAGACTCAGCACCAAGCGCGTGCGGCCCCCGCTCTCCCCGATGCGCGCGCTCTTCACGTCGCCCTCGTTGATATCCACGACGCTCTTGCCCAGGGCGTTCGCGGTATTGGGAAAGTCGAAGGCAATGCGCGGAGGGTTGATCAGGCTGAAGTTGGCAGGCGGGTTGGCTAGAGCATCCTTGAGTTTGAGCTTGAGGACAACCTTGCCGCCCTCCGCGCTCACGTCAAGTCCCTCCAACGCGTTCTGGCCCGGCGCCTCTTGTGCGGGCGCAGGGTTCTTGCCGGAATTCTGGGCGATGGCAGCGTTCGCAGCGATGAGTGCCAACGACGCGGTAAGCATGACGGAGCGGGCGAAAGAGCGCTGCAGTCGCATCATTTCTTCTTCTCCTCTTCTTCCAGCAGCTGCAGGTTGCTGGTGCGCTCGCTCCAGCTGCCGGTGGTGTCCTGGATCAGTTCCTTGAGGGTGATGGACGAATCGGCGATCATGGCGATCACGCCGAAGTTCTGCCCCATGTAATTGCCCCTGCGCACCCGATACAGGTTGCTGTCGGGGGTCTTGATCAGGGCCCAGCGCTGATTCCCTTTTTCCAGCGTCCCAACCATCTTCAGGCTCTCAAGCGGATAGGCCTCGAGCGGTTCCTTGCGCCGGTTCAGATCCGGTGACGGCCCGCTGCCGGCGCCCCGCTCTGGCTCGATCTTGCGCGGCTTGAACGGGTCCGGCAGATCGAACGCGTTGTAGCTCATCGGTTCATAGGCCTTGACCTGGGGCAGGGGGTCGACGTGCCCGCGCAGACCCTGTCCGGACTGCTCGACGAACTCCTTCAAATCCGAAAACTCGGCGCCGCTGCAGGCGGCCAGGAGCACAGTGCTGAGGAGCATGTAAAGCTTCGGGCGCATGGTTAGTTCTTGCCCTGTTTCGCCTTCTCGGCCTTCTCACGCGCGGCCCTGCGCTGGGCGGCGATTTCCTCCTCGTCGAGGTAACGGAAGGTGCGCGCGGTCGCGTCCATGATGAGGTTGCCCTCCTTGTCGAGGCCTAGGGCGATGTTGTTGAGGGTGACTATGCGGGACAGCTGTGACACGTCGCTGGCAAAGGCACCTACGTCGTGGTAGTTGCCCATCACCTTGATCTGGATCGGCAGCTCGGCATAGAAATCAGAGGTGATTTCGCCCGCTGCTGGTTTGAATAGCTCGAACTGCAGGCCGCGCCCCAGCCCGGCCTGATTGATGTCGGACAGAAGGGCTTCCATCTCGGAGCGGTTGGGCAGTTGCTTGAGCATGGCGCCGAACGACTGTTCGATGTCGGCCAGCTGCTTGCGGTAGGCATCCAGGTTGATGGCCTGGTGCTTCTTGTCCACGAACTGGCTGCGCAGCGTGTCTTCCTTAGCGCGCGCAGCTTTGAACTCATCCCATTGATTGGACCAGTCGAGAAAAAAACCGCCTGCAAGGATCAGGATCAGCAGGAGGACCAGCGCACCGAGCTTCGGCAGCGCGGGCCAGCTGCCGATTTCCCGCGGATTGAGCCGTCTGAGTTCGTCTAGGGTCATCGGGCTTACCCCTGCTTGGCCGGTTGCGGCGAGGGGCCGGGTTTTTTCTGGTCCTGCGGTAGCTCCTCCTTCGGGCGAGTGATCTTGACGTTCAGGTTGAACTCGTTGAGGTTGGCGTTGTTGAGCTTGACCGCTTTGATCTCGACCAGCTTGGGGTCCTCGAGCCAGGGCGAGGCCTCGAAGTTGCGCATGAGCGTGGACACGCGCGCGTTGGACGTCGCATATCCTTGCACGTTCACGATGTCCCCGGTCTGTTTCACCTGCTTCAGATAGAGCCCGTCTGGTAGCTGACGCACCAGCTGGTCGAGAAGCCGGACCGCCTCGGTGCGGTTGGCCTGCAAGGACTCGACCACGCGCTTGCGTGCGAGCAGCGAGGTGGTCTGCTCCTTGAGCTTTTTGATCTCGTCGATTTGCTTGTCGAGCTTGGCGATTTCGGTGTCGAGATAGTGATTGCGCGAATTCTGCGTATCGATGCGCTCCGCCAAGAAACCGTGCACCAACACGACTAGGGCCACGCCGACGCCCACCGTGCCGCCCGCCAGGACAAGGAACTGGCGTTGCTGTGCCTTGCGGCGCTCTTGGCGGTGAGGTAATAGGTTAATTGGGATCATGCGTCGAACCTCCGCATGGCCAGGCCGGTGGCGACCACCAGGGCAGGCGCGTCCTGTGCCAGCTGCCGCTGCTTGATCTTCGGAGATACACCCATGTTGGCGAAGGGGTTGGCGATCAGCGCGTTGACTTCGGCGCGCTTGGCAACGACCTGATCGAGCCCCGGGATGGTGGCACACCCCCCGGAGAGAAAGATGTGGTTGACCTGGTTGAACTGGGTCGAGGTGTAGAAGAACTGCAGCGCACGCGTGACCTCTAATGCCAGGGTCTCCATGAACGGATTCAGAACTTCGCCCTCAAAGGTTTCTGGCAGCCCGCCGTTGCGCTTCGCCGCCTCGGCTTCCTCCGGAGACAGGTTGTAGTGGCGCTGGATCTCCTGGGTCAACTGGTTACCGCCAAACGGCTGTTCGCGCATGTATACCGACTGGTTGTTACGCAGCACGTTGATGTTCATCAGGGAGGCGCCAACGTCCACCAGCGCGATCACCTGGTCCCGCCCACCGTCGGGCAGCTGGGTTTCCATGAGTTCGAAAGCGGTTTGCGCAGCGAAGGCATCGATGTCCATCACGATCGCCTTGAGTCCGTTCAATTCCGCCACGGCCACGCGGTCCTCGACCTTCTCCTTGCGTGAGGCAGCGATGAGGACTTCGACGTCCTCAGGATTATTCGGTGCCGGGCCTAGGATCTGGAAGTCCAGTCTGACCTCTTCCAGCGCGAACGGGATATATTGGTTGGCCTCGGTGTCGACCTGGGTCTCGAGTTCGTCTTCGCGCAAGCCGGCCGGGACGGTGATTTTCTTGGTTATTACTTGGGCGGAGGGCAATGCCATGGCCAAGTTCTTGATGCGCGAGCCCATCCGCTTCCACCCGCGGTGCAACGAGTCGCCCACGGCTTCGAGGTTCATGATGTTACCGTCGACCACTGCGTCTTTGGCCAGCGGCTCGATAGCGTACCGTTCGAGGCGGATGCGGCCCTTCCCGCCATCGCCCAGCTCGACCATCTTCACGGAGGAGGAGCTGATGTCGACCCCGATTAACGGAGGTGTCTTCGCCTTGAACAGGTCCGACAGCCAATCACCGTTAAATTGCAATTTTCCCTTGAGCATAGGCCGGTTATGAAAGATACCGACAATCTACATTAAAGCCTAGCAACAACCCCAAATCAAGTAAAACTAATTCTCAAACGGATTTCGGGAGAGCTAGGCGGCCATATAATGGTGTCTCCTCCCAGACGCGCCCGCCGAAGCAACTTTGATGCCTAAACGTTGGTGGATTTATCCGCTGTTCGCAGTCGGAACGGTCTTGGTTGCCGCCCTTTTGCTGGTCGGCTACGCGGCAGCCATCGTCTATCCAATGCTGCCCTCGCTTGAGGCCTTGACGGAATATAACCCTAAGATTCCGCTGCGGATCTACAGCGCCGAGGGCACGCTCATCGGCGAGTTCGGCGAAGAGCGGCGTGCAGTGGTCAAGATCGCCGACGTCCCGGAAACGCTGAAGCAGGCGATCCTGGCTGCAGAGGACGAGCGCTTCTACGAGCACGGTGGGGTCGACTACATCGGCGTCCTGCGTGCGGCTCTGCACAACTTCACCGCCGGCAGCGCCAGGCAGGGCGCTTCGACCATAACCATGCAGGTTGCGCGCAACTTCTTCCTAACCAAGGAAAAGACCCTCACGCGCAAATTCAACGAAGCGCTGCTCGCCTTCAAGATAGAGCACAGCCTCACCAAGGACCAGATCCTCGAGATCTACATCAACCAGATTTATCTCGGCCAGCGCGCATATGGCTTCGCGTCAGCCGCCCAAGTGTATTTCGGAAAGAATCTGCGCGACTTGAATCTGGGAGAAATCGCCATGCTGGCTGGGCTGCCCAAGGCGCCCTCCCGCTACAACCCTGTCGTCAATCTGCAACGCGCCAAGGATCGCGAGTTGTATGTGCTGCGCCGGATGCGGGAGTTGGACTTTATCAACCCCGCCCGGTTCGAGGAGGCTAGCCACAAGGCGGTTATCGTGGTGCATGACCAGCCGGCGTTCTCGACAAGGGCCGACTACTTTTCGGAAATGGTGCGCCAGTCGATGTACGAACGGTATCAGGACGAGGCGTACACTCGCGGCTTCAGGGTGTACACCACGCTGTCCAAAATGCAGCAGGATGCGGCGTATGCCGCGGTCCGAAAGGGGGTAATGGATTACGATAAGCGCCACGGCTACCGTGGTGCCGAGGGCTACTTCGCGCTGCCGCAAAGCGTGTCCGAGGATGCGCTGGAGGACGCCCTACAAGAGCAGAGCGAAACCGACGACATCTATCCGGCGCTGGTGCTCGAAGCCGATGCGAGGGCGCTGAAGGTCTATCGCAAAGGCGGCGAGATCATCGAAATCACCGGCGAGGGGCTGAAATTTGCACAGACCATGATCGGCCCAAAAGCGCCCAACAACCGCAAAATCCGCCGTGGGGCGCTCATTCGCGTGCAGCAGGACGAGAGCGGCAAGTGGCAGATCGTGCAACTGCCACAGGTCGAGGCCGCGCTCGTGGCTATGGACCCCAACAACGGCGCGATCCGCGCGCTGGTCGGCGGGTTCGACTTCTACCGTAACAAGTTCAACCACGCGGCTCAGGCCTATCGTCAGCCGGGGTCCAGCTTCAAGCCGTTCATCTATTCGGCGGCCCTGGAAAAGGGTTTCACAGCCGCTACTGTCATCAATGACGCGCCTCTTGTAATCGATGCCGCCGAGACCGGCTCGGTGCCATGGGAGCCGAAGAACTTCGACGCCACCTTCGATGGTCCGATCCGTCTGCGTACGGCCTTGACTAAGTCCAAGAACTTGGTCTCGATCCGGATCTTGCAAGCCATCACGCCTCAGTACGCTCAGGACTACATTAGCCGCTTCGGCTTCGATCCGAAACAGCACCCGCCATATCTAACGATGGCCTTGGGCGCTGGCTCAGTCACGCCGCTGGAGATGGCCACCGGGTATTCGGTGTTCGCCAACGGGGGTTACAAGATAGCCCCCTACTTCATCACGAGGATCGACGACGCGACCGGCCGGGTACTGGCGAAGGCGAGTCCGGTGCGCGCCGCCGAGGGCGCCCAGCGCAGCATCGACAGCCGCAACGCGTTCGTGATGTACAACATCATGCAGGACGTGATCCGCGGCGGCACCGGCGCGCGCGCGATGTCCCTTGGCAGGACCGATCTGGCCGGGAAGACCGGGACCACTAACGACCAGATGGATGCCTGGTTTGCAGGATTTCAGCGCAATCTCACGTGTGTGGTCTGGGTTGGATTCGATCTGCCGCGCTCGCTGGGACCAAACGAGACCGGCGCGGTAGCCGCGCTGCCCATCTGGATCTCTTTCATCGGGGCTGTGCTGAAGACCTTGCCCGAGGATTCGCCGCCAGTGCCAGAGGGCGTGATCGCCGCGCGCATCAACCCAGAAACTGGATTGCGCGAGTCGAACGGAAAAAATACGATAGTCGAATACTTCTATCAGGAGAACCTTCCCCCGGAAGAGGAGACCCCGACGGGGTCCGAGGTGCAGTCGGAGCCGCGGCGCCCGGAGGACATCAAGAACGAGATCTATTAGCTTATGGGTAAGGAGACCCCTGCAAATCGAGCGCAGATGCGCGAGCGCATTGCGCATCTCGCGGCACGTATGATCGCTGTAGACGGCATCAGCGATTACGGGCTCGCCAAGCGCAAGGCGGCGCGCCAAGCGGGGGCACCCGATTCGCGCAATTTGCCGACCAATCTCGAGATCGAGGATGCGCTGCGGGCCTATCAGGCGTTGTACCAAGCCAGCGAGCACCCGGAGCGCCTGCATCGACTGCGCCAGCTCGCGCTGGAGATGATGCGCCTGCTTGAACCGTTCAACCCCCACCTCACAGGGCCGGTGCTGTCGGGCAGCGCCGGGCGCCACGCGGAGATCCACTTGCATCTGTACACGGACGACGTGAAAGAGCTCGAGGTGTTTCTGCTCAACCGGGAGATTCCGTTTCGCACGCGAGAGACTCGGGTTTGGTCGGGTGACGTTAGCGCGCTCGTGCCGAGCTTCCAGATTAGAACGCGCGAGGCGGACTACTCAATCACCGTCCTCGCCACACGGCATCGGCGCCAGCCTCTGCGTATGACCTCAGACGGGCGCCCGCTGGAACGCGCGCCCATACATTCGGTTGAGTCTTTGGTCGCAGGCTGGGGTCAATAGCGCGGTGCACCACGCTGCGATCCCGCCTAGATGCTCACTCTTCGCGCAGCCAGCGCGCCGCCTGCCGCGCAAAGTAGGTGAGGATACCGTCTGCGCCGGCCCGCTTGAACGCGAGCAATGCCTCGAGCGCGCAGCTACGCTCGTCCAGCCACCCGTTTTGGAACGCGGCCTTCAGCATGGCGTATTCCCCGCTCACCTGGTACACATAGGTGGGCGCCCTGAACTCATCCTTTACTCGCCTGAGGATGTCCAGGTAGGGCATGCCGGGCTTGACCATCACCATATCGGCCCCTTCGGCCAGATCCAGCCCCACCTCCCACAACGCTTCGTTGCCGTTCGCTGGATCCATCTGGTAAGTATATTTGTTGCCCCTCCCCAGGTTGGTGGCGGAACCGACGGCATCGCGAAAGGGTCCGTAGAACCCCGATGCATACTTGGCAGAGTAGGCCATGATGCGGGTGTGGATGAAGCCGCCCGTGTCCAGCGCGCGCCTCAGCGCTCCGACCCGCCCATCCATCATGTCCGACGGGGCCACGATGTCCACGCCGGCTCGCGCCTGGGTCAGCGCCTGCTGCTCGAGAATTGCAATGGTCTCGTCGTTAAGAATATAGCCGGCGTCGTCAATCACCCCGTCCTGACCATGACTGGTATAGGGATCGAGCGCGACGTCTGTCATTACGCCGAGCTCCGGAAAGCGCCTTTTCAGCGCCCCGACGATACGCGGGACAAGGCCGCCAGGATTCGCCGCTTCTCTTCCGTCCGGGGTCTTGAGACCCGCCTCGATTGCGGGGAACAGCGCCATGACCGGGATGCGCAGCTTGAGGCACTCTTCCGCCACCGGCAGGAGCCGGTCCAACGTAAGCCGCTCCACGCCTGGCATCGAGGGCACCGGTTGGGCGGTGTTCTCGCCCTCGATGACGAACACCGGGTAGATGAGGTCGTCCGCCGTAAGCCGGTTCTCTCGGGCGAGTCGGCGCGAGAACTCGTCGTGGCGCAGGCGCCTCATGCGCCGTTGCGGGTAACGCCCAAGAATGTCCATATCAGCCTGTGAGAGGCGGGATCACGGCGAGCTAAGAGCTGTTAAGCACCTGGTATGTCTCAGGAAAGCCTGATTGCAACCGCCGCCGCTGCAATGCGGAACTTCTGTGGCGCGGAGCCGTCGAAGTATGCAGACGGTTTCGTCTCCCGCTTCACCTCCCTGAGCGGGTGCCTTAATCACAATTGAGGCTTCGCCCCCGGTTTTATCCCCTTTAGCCGGGGGCTTTCTTTTTGCGCCGGGTGACCAACCGCTTACCACGCGATTCTACGCCTCTCGTCCCGAGTCCCGCGTCGCCCTTCTCGCCCCAATTCATCGGGCCCGCCAGCAACGCCAAGCATGCCCGCCAGGGCCTCTCGCGCCCGGTCCAGCCCCAACGATGTGGCGCTGGAGAAGAGTTGAACGCTAGCGCACGGATACAAGCGGATCAACGCTTGCTCGGTCTCGACCTGCTGGCGTTGCGCCGCGCTACGGGACAGTTTATCGGCCTTGCTCATCAGCACGTGCACCGGGCGTCCGGTGACCGCGAACGCGTGGAGCATCCGCCGGTCCAGCGGCGTCAGCGGATGCCGTGCGTCCATCACAAGGATCAAGCCGCAGAGCGCGTGCCGGGTTCGCAGATAGGCTCCGAGCAGCGCCTCCCATCGCGCTCGCAGCGCCGCCGGTACGTTGGCATAGCCGTAACCAGGCAGATCGACCAGGCGTCGCTCACTCCCCAGCTGGAAAAAGTTGATGACCTGCGTACGGCCCGGCGTGCGGCTGACGAAGGCGAGCTTGCGCCGGCCGCAAATAGCGTTGATCGCGCTCGACTTCCCCGCGTTGGAGCGGCCGGCAAAGGCCACCTCCGCCCCGCGGTCCGGCGGTAGCTGGTGTAGCTCACCCGCGCTCAGGAGGAAGGAGACGCTATCGAACATGGCCTGAAGCGATGGTCCGGAGGCTGCGGGATAAGCTAGAATGCGCGCTTTGTCGCGTGCCGCGTCGCCCGCGCGCCAGCGTACAGGAGTTAAGATGGGGCATCCCCGAGCGACGATTTTCCTGCTGTTCCTCGCGGCCGCATCGCCGGCGTTGGCGCAGTTCGGCGGCCGGGGTGACGCTGCGAAGGCCCAGTCGACCGTCACGGCTGTTTGTGCGGCCTGCCATGGCGTAGACGGCAACAGCCAGGTCCCCACCAACCCGAGCCTGGCCGGCCAGCATTTCAGCTACATCTATAAACAGCTGACTGACTACAAAGCCGGCCGTCGTAAGAACCCCATTATGAACGGCATCGTCGCCAACCTGTCCGACGAGGACATGCGCGATCTCGCCGCATACTTCTCCACGCAGAAGCCCAAACCCGGCGCGGCCAAGGATCGAGCGCTGGTTTTGGCCGGACAGAGACTTTACCGCGGCGGCTTGAGCGATACAGGCGTGCCGGCGTGCTCCGCCTGCCATTCGCCGGACGGCGCTGGGATTCCTGCCCAGTATCCGCGTCTGGCCGGTCAACATCTCGACTACACCTTGGCCCAGCTGCAGTCGTTTCGCAGCGGAGCGCGCGACAACGATCCCAACGCAATGATGCGCACGATCGCCGGCCGTCTGACCGACAAAGACATGGCAGCACTCGCCAGCTACGTCTCCGGCCTCAGGTGACCCGGTCGGCTCAAGCGACGCCCGCGCTCATCCGCTCGAATACCCGTTGCGCGCACACGAGCGTCTGGTGAATGTCGAGCTCCGTGTGTGCGGCCGATACAAACCCCGCCTCGAAAGCAGAAGGAGCTAGGTATACACCAGCGTCCAGCATCGCGTGGAAGAAGCGGTTGAATGCCGTCCGATCGCAAGCCATAACCTGCGCATAGGACTGCGGCGGCCGCTCAGCGAAGTAAACCCCGAACATTCCCCCGATTGACTGTGCCGCGAACCTTACGCCTGCCGTTCGCGCAGCGCTTGACAGCCCATCTGTCAGGCTCGCCGTGCTCGCGGAGAGGCGGTCGAAGAAGCCAGGCGCCTGCACCAGCTTCAGCGTGGTCCTTCCGGCTGCAACCGCCAGGGGATTCCCCGACAGAGTGCCGGCTTGATAAACCGGGCCGAGCGGTGCTATGCACTGCATGATATCGCGCCGGCCGCCGAAGGCGCCTAGCGGCATACCGCCGCCAACCACCTTGCCCAGAGTGGTCAGATCCGGGCGGATCCCATACAACCCCTGCGCCCCCTGCGGTCCGACTCGAAAGCCGGTCATCACCTCGTCAAAGATCAATACCGCGCCGAAGCGCGTGCACAGTTCTCTTAATCCTTCGATGAAGTCCTTGCGCGGCAGAACCAGGTTCATGTTGCCGGCCACCGGCTCGACGATGACCGCCGCGATGTGCTTGCCGTCGCGTTCGAAGGCCTGGGTTACAGCCTCGATGTCGTTGAAATCCAGCGCGAGGGTATGCGCCACGACCTCTGGTGGCACCCCGGCCGAACTGGGCTGCCCGAACGTGAGCGCGCCGGAACCAGCCTTGACCAGAAGCGCGTCTGCGTGACCGTGGTAGCAGCCTTCGAACTTGACGATCTTGTCGCGCCGAGTAAAGCCGCGCGCGAGCCGAATGGCGCTCATCGTGGCTTCGGTGCCAGAGCTGACCAGACGCACCAGTTCCAGCGACGGAAGCAACTTGCACAGCAGGGCCGCCATCTCGTACTCGGCTTCGGTGGGCGCGCCGAAAGTGAGGCCGTTCGCCGCTGCGTCCTGGACCGCCGCGACCACCTCGGGGTGCGCGTGGCCCAGCACCAGCGGGCCCCAGGAGCCAACGTAGTCGATGTATTCCTTGCCGTCGGCATCCCAGGCTCGAGAGCCCTGCGCGCGCTGGAAGAAGACGGGCGTGCCGCCGACGGATCTGAACGCTCGCACCGGCGAGTTGACGCCCGCGGGGATGACTTTCTGGGACAGCTCGAACAAAGTCTGGTTTCGCGACGTCACGTGTCTTGTCCGATCGGCAAGGCTTCGTGCTGCGCCTCGAATAACGCCGCCAAGGCCTGCGCCGCAGAAAAGCTGTCGGACGCGTCGAACAGCGCCGAGATCACCGCCAGCGCATCGGCGCCCGCCTCGACCAGGGCACGCCCGTTCTCAGCCGTGATGCCGCCGATCGCAACGACCGGCAAGTCCAGTGTGGCGCGCGCCGCACGCAGCAGCTCGATCGGCGCGCGCACCGCGCTCGGCTTGACCTGCGACGGGAAAAAGCTGCCGAACGCAACGTAGTCCGCGCCGCCGTCCTGCGCTTGCCGCGCACGCGTCAGGCTGTCGTAGCACGACACCCCGATCAGCGCTCCTTCGCCAAGGGTCGCGCGCGCCACAGCAGGCGGCGTGTCATCGCGCCCCAGGTGTACGCCGTCGGCCCCCAGCTCCTGCGCCAAGCCGACGTCATCGTTGACGATGAGCAGAGCACCGCGCGCTCGGCACAGCTGGAGCAGCCGGCCCGCCTGCTGGCGTCGTAGTCCCACCTCGCAGCTCTTGGCTCGGTATTGAATCACGCGCGCGCCGCCGGACAATACCGCTTCGACGCGCGCGCAAAGCCAGTCTTCATCGGATGTCTCCGGAGTGATGGGGTACAGCCCCTCAATTCGCCTTCTGCTCATTCTCTGCATCTTCTTCGCGCGCCCAGAACAGGCGGTCGGGGACGTGCTGGCCCATCCCAGGCCGGTAGCCCGAACTCAGGGTCTGCCAGGTGTATTCCTGGGCGTCACGCACCGCCTCCGATACGGGCAGGCCGTTGGCAATCGTGGCCGCGATGGCAGAGGCGAGCGTGCATCCGGAGCCGTGATAAGTACCCGCAAGCCGTTGCCAGTTGTCCGAGCGCACCACTCCGTCTTGGGAGTACAGGACATTCACCACCTGTGCGGTGTTCTCGTGTGTGCCGGTGATCAGCACATACTCGCATCCCAAGGTGAGGATGCGGCGGGCGCACTCCTCCAAGGAGGGGTCGTCGTTGTCATCCCCGTCGTTGATCGCGAGACGGCGCGCCTCCAGACTGTTGGGCGTGATGAGCGTAGTCTGCGGGACCAGCAGCTCGCGCATGGCCACCACCATATCGTCGGTGGCCAGCTCGTCGCCGCGGCCGGAACTGAGTACGGGATCGAGCACCAGCGGCACCTCGGGGTAGTCCGACACCACCTCAGCGATCGCGGCGATGATTTCCACGCTGCCGAGCAGCCCGATCTTGAACACGGTCACGGGCATGTCCTCGAGGACACAGCGCGCCTGGTCCGCAACCCACTCTGCGTCCAGCGGGAACACGTCCTCCACGCCCACCGTGTCCTGCACCGTGACTGCAGTGACAACCGACAACGCATGGCAGCCCATGCTCGAGAGGGTGAGGATGTCCGCCTGCAGGCCGGCGCCCCCGCTCGGGTCGGCGGCAGCAAAAGTCAGCACGATCGGGGGAGATGAGGACATTGAGCGACGTACGAGCTTGAGAGGTAAGCGAAAGGGAATGTTCCGCGGCGAAGGGATTCGATTAGAATTCGAATCTTACTCTAGTCTGTAGCGTCACTTCGCCGCGCCATGAACGAGACACGCGTCTACAAGACCTACATGTGCCTGATCTGTGGATTCATCTACGATGAGGCTGCGGGACTGCCTGAGGAGGGTATCCCGCCGGGCACCAGGTGGGACGACGTACCGGTCAACTGGGTATGCCCCGAGTGCGGCGCCCGCAAAGAAGATTTCGAGCTGATCGAGGTTTGACTCCACGCCAGGGACCACGTCTATGAGACTCCTGCATACGATGTTGCGAGTGGGAGACCTGCAGCGCTCGCTGGATTTCTACACCAATGTGCTCGGCATGACGCTGCTGCGCAAGAAGGATTACCCCGACGGCCGTTTCACGCTGGCGTTCGTGGGTTATGGCGAGGAATCGCACACCGCGGTACTGGAGCTCACGCACAACTGGGACATCCAGTCCTATCAGCTGGGCAACGGCTATGGGCACGTCGCCATAGAGGTGGACGACGCCCGTAAGGCCTGCGAAGAGGTCAAGAAGCGCGGCGGCAGGGTGACTCGGGAGGCCGGTCCCATGAAGCACGGCACGACCGTCATCGCCTTCGTCGAAGACCCGGACGGCTACAAGATCGAGTTCATCGAGCGCTCTCGCGCCCAAGTCACCGCTGCTTGAACTGCGGGGACGGACGGTTCGTGCCAGGCCTGTGCCTCGCAGGATCACTGCTGCCGGCCGGCCACGGCGTTGGCCAAACGCACGAAGTCTTCCAACGACAGGTTCTCGGGCCGCAGTTGCGGGCCTAGCCCCAGCGCGGAAAGCTCCTCCGCGGTCGCGTAATCGGCCAGCGCGTTGCGCAGCGTCTTGCGCCGCTGGTTAAACGCCTTGCCTACGACCGCCGCGAGCACACGCTCGTCCCGTGCGGGCGCGGGCAGGACCGCGTGTGGTGTGAGGCGCACAAAAGCGGAGTTCACCCTGGGCGCGGGTCGGAAGGCGCCCGCCGGCACGTCGAACAGCTTCTCGACCCGGAAGCGGTATTGCAGCATCACCGACAGCCGACCGTACGTCTTGCCGCCCCGTCTGGCCGCCATGCGGTCCACCACCTCCCGTTGCAGCGTGAAATGGCAATCGCGGATCGCCGAGCCGAACTTCGCCGCGTGAAACAGCATCGGAGAGGAGATGTTGTAGGGCAGATTGCCGATCAGCCGCAAACCCGGTCCCAGCGTGTCGAAGTCGAACTCCAAGGCGTCGCCCTGGTGCACGACCAGACGCTCCGGAGGGAATTGCGACGCGAGCCGCGCAACGATATCGCGGTCGATCTCCACCACGTGCAACACGCTTACGTGCTGCAGGAGCGGGCCGGTCAGGGCCCCGAGCCCGGGTCCGATCTCTACGGCGCGATCATCGGATCTCGGGTCGATGGCTTGGATGATCCGATCGATGTAAGCGCGGTCGACTAAGAAATTCTGACCGAAGCGACGGCGCGGCCTATGGGCATGCATGGGTCAGGGCCGCTGTCGCGGTGGAGGCCGACGTGCTCCGACGCACAGCGCACTGAGAGTGAGGGTATGGAAAGATATGCATCGATCCCATCGTCCCGTCTTACTTGTCCTCCAGGCGATACTCGACGTACGTCTTGTCCCGCTGCTGGCGCACCCACTCCTGCCACTGGTCCTCCGATTTGCGCTGGCGGATCGCCTGGCGCGCCGCCAGTTTTTGGCGATCCTTGGACATGTCCTGTTCACGCCGCTCCAACACTTGGACGATGTGCCAGCCGAAGGGTGACTTGAACGGCTCGCTCACCTGCCCGAGTTTGAGCGCGTCCATGGCGCGCTCGAAATCGGGCACCACGTCCCCAGGGGTAATCCAGCCCAGGTCGCCGCCGCGAGCCGCCGATGGATCATCGGAATGCAGACGAGCCAGTTCGGCGAAATCGGTGCCGTGCTCGATGCGGTCCTTGAGGTCGCTCAGGCGGTTCTTGGCCTCGTTCTCCGACACCACTTCGTTCAGCCGCACGAGGATGTGGCGCGCATGGGTCTGGGTGACCATGACAGGCGTGTCCAAGCCGCGCTTTTCGATCAGCTTGATGATGTGGAAACCGGCAGGGCTGCGCAGGATGTCGCTGGATTGCCCGACCTTCAGTGCCTTGGCCGCCTCCAGGAAGATGCTTGGCAGGCGCGCCGCCGGCCGCCAGCCCATGGCCCCGCCGTCGAAGGCGTCCGGAGCGTCGGAGAAGCTCGCTGCGACTTGACGGAAGTCCGCGCCCTGACGGATCTGGGACAGAGCCGTCTCCGCGCGGGTGCGACGCGCCTTAAGCTGCTCCGGCGTGGCCTGTTCCGGAACCGCCACCAGGATGTGCGCGAGATTGTATTCGTTGACCTTGTCGGTCTGGCTTTCCTGGCCTCGCAGGAAGCTCTGGATCTCCGCGTCGCTCACGACGACTCGGCTGTCCACCTCTCGATCGCGCAGGCGCCCGATCAGCATCTCCGAGCGCAGGTTTTCGCGGAACCGGTTGAAGGGGATGCCGTCGCGCTCGACAGCTTCGCGTAGGCCGCTCGGAGTGAGCTTGTTCTCCTGAGCGATCTGGTCGACTGCCCGGTCCAGATCCGCGTCGGACACCCGCAAACCGGTCTGGCGCGTGTACTGCAGTAGCGCACGCTTGGTGATCATGCGTTCCAGCAGCTGTTTGTCGAGGATGCTGCGCTCGGGCGGCGGCGTGCCCTGACGCCGCAACTGCTCGACGGCCATGCGGGCTTCGCGGTCCAGTTCGAGCAGGGTGATCACCTCGTCGTTGACCACCGCCACAACGCGGTCGACGTCCGCGCTGGAGCGTGACGACGGATTGGCCTCCTGCGCCGCCGGAGCACACACGGCCGCAAGCAGCGGCACACCCAGAAGCACACGACGAAACAGAGTCCTCATGCGAGAGCGAACCGGTGATGGGTTGAAACAGTCGTTTGGTCAGCCCGGGCGGGCGTTAGTTCGGGAGCTCACCGCTCGAGGTCACTGCTCGTCCATGCCCGGATAGTACTCGACAGGGACCCTCGACCTCAGGGTCGGCACGGTATAGCCGCCGATCCCCTGCCGCAGGACCTGGAACGGATTGCTACCCAGGCGTGACAGCCCGGTGAGCTCCAGTTGGACGAAGAACTGGTTGCTCCACGTGTCCGTCGCCGTTACGAAACGATGGATGACGAAACGCACCACCCAGCAGTCGTGATTATATTCGAGCCCCAGCAGTCCCTCGAGCAGCGAGCTGGGCTGGAGCGAGTAGTTCCAGCGCGCCAGCGCCGCCCACCGGCGCGACAGCGGCCACTGGGCGGAGAGGTCGACTTGATCCACGAAGTCGCGTGTGTAGCGGTAGCTCAAGTTCACGACCTTGCCCGGCTCAGGCTGGTCGCGCAGCGCCACGTCGAAGCGCTGCACCTGCGTGGGGTTTACGCCGTAATCCAGGAACGTATCGAGCGACCAGGTCGGGGCAAGCTTGCCGGAGAATCCTGCCAGCAGATCGGAGCGGGACGACGTGGTTGCTCCCACGCCGGGAACCGGGGTCGTCGGCAAAGTGCTGAACAGCGTGACGTCCTGAGGAGAGAAGTAGTAGCGCTGGCCCAGCAGCGCGCGCAACTGCTCGACGCCGGTCGCCGGATCGATGAGGCGGGTGATGGCGGCGGCGGTGACCTGGTTTGCATTGTTGATGCGGTCGCCGCCGCTGAAGATGTTCTCGCTGAAGATGGTGGTGAAGTTGAAATCCTTGAGCGAGCTGTCGAAGATCGGCAACTGATTCTGGTTGCGGAACGGGATGTAGAGATAATACAGCCGCGGTTCCAGGGTCTGCACGAAGTCGCGCCCGCCGATCGTGGTGTCGCGCTCGAAGCTCATTCCGCTGTCCACGCTCAGGATCGGAACCGAGCGCGTGGCTTCCGGGACATCGCTGTCGAGATAGTTGTAGTGGGTGAAGTTCAAGCCGACTTTGGGCGTGACGTAGAACAGAGACGTGCGCCACGGATAGGTGACCGACGGGTAGTAGATCTGCCGCACGCCGCTGAGCAACGTCGGGTGCTCGAAGTTCACCACCGAGCCCGAGAACGACGGGTCGAACCCCTGGACGTCCTGCTGGGACGCCACCAGCGTCACCTGGGGCACCTGCGAGTAGGGCGCGAAGACTGTTTCCGAAATAGTTTGAAAATGCTCGGCACGGCCCTGGACGCGCCACCAGCCGCCTTCGTAGTTGAGCCAAGCCTCCTGCGGCAGGACGCTCTGGGAGGTGAGGGCGACACTGCCCGAAAAATCCGTGAAATAGTTGTTGTCCGATACCTTCTGCAGATTCAACCCGCCGGTCAGGCCGCGTGCAAGCGTCTGCTCGTGCAGCAAGTGCACGAACCAGCGGCTGGTGCCGGTGGCCCGGTCGTCGGGGAGAACATCGGCTTCTATCTGCCCTTTGAACTTGGGCTCAAGGTAGCGGAACTCGTTGTCCAGCAACAAGCCGCGCTTGGCCATCAAACGTGGGCCAATCGTATAGTCCATATTCGGCTGGATGTCCCAGTAGTACGGCAGCAGAAACTCGAAACCGGTAGAGCTGGACGTTCCGAAGGTGGGAGGCAGAAAGCCGCTCTTGCGCCGTTCGGAGAGCGGAAAGTCCATCCACGGCGTGTACATGATCGGGACCTGCTCGAAGTAGAGCGTAGCGTTGTGTGCCACGCCGACGTCGCGCAAGCGGTCGATGTCCAGCTGTTTGACCTTCATGTACCAGTCGTCGTTGCCGACGGCGCAGTTGGTGTAGGTGGCTCGCATGGCGCGATAGCGGTCGCGGTCCCGGATGATCAACTCGCTGGCCTGCCCGCGGGCATGAAACTGCCGGAAGCGGTAAATCGGTTGGTCGATGTAGCCGGACTCCGTCTTGAGGTTAAACGCGGCATAGTTGCCGGTCACGATGTCGCCCAGGCGATCGAACCGCACGTTGCCGCTCAGCGTCACGTCCTCGGTCTTGAACATGTAGCGCAGTTGATCGGCGAACACGGCTTCCCCTCGGCGCCGCATCACGACGTTTCCGTCCGCCTCCAAATCGACGCCCTGCGTACCTTGAATGCGGTCGGCTTCAACGAATACCGGCAGATCCTCGTCCGAGCCTGGCGCCACCGGTGGCAGCAACGACTCCTGCAGCCTTGGCTTCAGGCCCAGAGCGGGGTCAGGCCTGACGGGCGCGGCGTCCTGCGCACGCGCGGCTGCGGCCGTCACCACCAGGACCGTGAGCGCCAGCACCGCGCGGCGGTGGGATAGCATCGTGGCTTGTTGGTGTGATTTGGCGATAAAATCGCACAAAAGCATGACCTGAGCAACGCGACTGCGTGAGCCGCATCCTCAATCTCGACGACTGGCTTCGAGCGCGCCTTTGTGGCGAACCCTTCGCTGTCGCCCCCGCTTCCGAGGACGCCAGCTTCCGACGCTATTTTCGCGTCACCACCGCCGCCGGCACGCGCATTGTGATGGATGCGCCGCCGGAGCACGAGGACTGCCGTCCGTTCGTGAAAGTCGCGCGCCTGTTTCGTCAGGCTGGGGTTAACGTGCCCGAGGTAATCGCGGCGGACACCGACAACGGCTACCTATTGCTGTCTGACCTCGGCAGCACCGTTTATCTGGAAGTGCTCAACGAGCTGACCGCCGGGGATCTGTACGAGGCGGCCATCAGCGCGCTGGTGCGCATCCAACTCGCGAGCCGCCCGGACGTGCTGCCTTCGTACAGCCGCGACTTGCTGCTGCGCGAGCTGCGGCTGTTTCCGGACTGGTACGTGGCGAAACACCTGGGGGCGTCGCTCTCGGGCGCTCAATCCGACGTACTCGGCTCGGTCTTCGAGCTGATCCTGGCCAACAATCTCGCTCAGCCGTGCGTGTACGTGCACCGCGACTACCACTCGCGCAACCTCATGGTCACCGATCCGAATCCGGGCATCATCGACTTTCAGGACGCGGTGTATGGCCCGGTCACCTACGACCTGGTCTCGCTGTTCAAGGATGCCTACATCCGCTGGGACGAGGAGCGGGTCATCGACTGGGCCGTGCGCTACTGGGAGCGGGCGAAGGCGGCGGGGCTGCCGGTGGACGCCGACTTCGGTGCGTTCTACCGCAACTTCGAATGGATGGGGGTGCAGCGGCACATCAAGGTGCTGGGCATCTTTGCGCGACTGTTCCACCGCGACGGCAAGGACGGCTACCTGCAGGACATGCCTTTGGTGATGGCCTATCTGCGTCAAGCCTGCCAGCGATACAGCGCACTCGCCCCTCTGCTGCGGCTGCTGGACGATCTGGCCGAGCAGCAGCCGGCCGTGGGCTATACGTTGTAGTTGTTAGGCCATCATGCATGCGATGATCCTGGCTGCCGGCCGTGGCGAGCGCATGCGGCCGCTGACCGACCAAACGCCCAAGGTGCTACTGCAGGCCGGCGGCAAGCCGCTGGTGCAATGGCACGTGGAAAAGCTATGGCGTGCCGGATTCGACCGCATCGTCGTCAACCACGCTTGGCTGGGCGAACAGATCGAGCAGGCCCTAGGAGATGGCAAAGAGTTTGGCCCACATATCCTCTATTCGCCCGAGGTGCAAGCGCTGGAAACCGCGGGCGGAATCGCACGGGCGCTCCCGCTCATTGGCGGCGGGCCGTTCCTGGTCGTCAACGGCGATGTGTTCACCGACTTCGACTTTACCCGACTGGCGCGGCGGCTCGACGCGCTGGCTCCCAGCGGTCTGCTCGCTCATCTGGTCCTGGTGGATAACCCACCTCACCACCCGGCCGGCGACTTTGCGCTGCACGGCGAGCGCGTGACACCGGACGGGGACACGCGGCTCACCTTCAGCGGTATCGGCATATACCGCCCAGAACTGTTCAGCTCCATCGCCGCGGGCAGCCGGGCGCAGCTCGCGCCAGTGTTGCGTATGGCGATGGGTCGCGGAGCGGTCAGCGGTGAGCACTACGCCGGGTTGTGGTTCGATGTAGGTACGCCCGCGCGCCTGGAGGAACTGAACCGGGCCCTCGCCCAACCAGTAGAGGACAGACGGGCATGATCTATCTCCCCGAGGCATTCCACGAAACGGACCGTGAAGCGCTGCATGCACTGATCGAATCGCACGGCTTCGCGACACTGATCTCTCCCGACCCCGATGATCCCGTGATCACACACCTGCCGCTGCTGCTCGACCGCGGGCGCGGTGTCCAGGGGACCTTGATCGGGCACGTTGCGCGCGCCAATCCCCACTGGCACAGGATACGGGAGCGACCCGACGTGTTGGCGGTCTTTCATGGCCCTCACGCCTATGTATCGCCGTCGTGGTACGGCGTGCAGCCGAGTGTGCCGACCTGGAACTACGCCGTAGTGCACGCCACCGGGCGCGCGCGTTTGCTCCACGATGCCTCGGCGCTGGAGAGCATCACGCAGCGACTGGTGCAGACCTTCGAAAGCCCGCGCCCGACGCCCTGGCGGATGGACCTGCCCAGCGGCTTTCGGCAACAGATGCTCAGCGCCATCGTCGGCTTCGAGATCGAGATCACACGGCTCAGCGGCAAGTTCAAGCTGAGCCAGAACCGCACCTTGGACGACCGTCGCCGCGTGGTTGCGGCTCTGGAGGCGGGCAGCGCGCCGGAGAGCGAGGTCGCGACACTGATGCGCGCACGGGTTTTGCTCGAGCGCTAGGCGATGGCGGCCGGCTTATAATCAACCATTACGCAGCAGGGTGGATGCTTTGCTTGTGGTGAACCTCGAACTTTTCCGCGGGCGGCGCTTGCGGCTCGCGCAACAGATGCTGCGCGGTGTAGCTGTAATCGCTACAGCCCCTGAGCGTCCGCGCAATCGCGACGCCTACTACCCCTTTCGCTTCGACAGCTATTTCTATTACTTGACCGGATTCCCGGAGCCCGACGCGGTCTTGGTGCTTGTCGCGGGGGAGACTCCGCGCAGTTTGTTGTTTTGTCGCGACAAGAACCCGGAGCGTGAGATCTGGGATGGCTTCCGTTATGGTCCGGAGGGCGCGCAGCAGGCCTTTGGCGTCGACGAGGCTTATTCGGTCAAGCAGCTGGACGAGATGATGCCCAAGTTGCTGGCCGACCAACCGGCGATCTTCTGTGACATGGGCGAGAATGCCGAGTGGGACGCGCGTGTCATCCGGTGGCTGAACGGCGTCCGCGCTCAGGTGCGAACCGGGATCTCCGCGCCGGGCGAGATCCGCGACGTGCGCAAGCTGCTGGACGAAATGCGCCTGATCAAGGACGCCAACGAGCTAGGCGTGATGCGCCGCGCGGCGCAGATATCCGCCGCAGCGCACCGCCGCGCCATGCGCAGCGCACGCCCCGGCCTACACGAGTACGAAGTCGAGGCAGAGCTGCTGCACGAGTTCCGCCGCAACGGCGCGCAGGCGCCGGCGTACACACCCATCGTGGCCAGCGGCGCGAGCGCTTGCGTGCTGCACTACGTGACTAACGATCAGCTGCTCAAGGACGGCGACTTGCTGTTGGTCGACGCCGGTTGCGAGCTGGACGGCTATGCCGCAGACATCACGCGCACGTTCCCAGTGAACGGTCGGTTCGTGGGCCCACAGCGCGACGTATACCAGCTCGTTCTGGCCGCGCAGTCCGCCGCGATTTCGCAGGTCCATGCGGGCCAGCCCTGGGAGCGTCCGCACGAGGCCGCGGTAAGGGTGTTGGCGCGCGGCTTCATCGACCTCGGGCTCTGCCAGGGCACGCTCGACGCTGTGATCGAGTCGGGCGATTACCGCAAGTTCTACATGCACCGCACCGGACACTGGCTGGGCATGGACGTGCACGACTGCGGAGACTACAAGCGCGGGGGCGCCTGGCGCCTGCTCGAGCCCGGCATGGTGCTCACCGTCGAGCCGGGGTGCTACATCCGGCCGGGGCAAGGCGTGCCGCAACACCTTTGGAACATCGGTGTACGCGTCGAGGACGACGTGGTGGTGACGCCGGGCGGCTGCGACGTGATCACGGCCGAGGCGCCAAAGACCGTGGCCGGCATCGAAGAAGTGATGCGCGTGCAGTCGTGACGGCCGACGCCAGGCGCGACGTCGTCATCGTCGGCGGTGGCCCTGTCGGCGCTGCGCTCGCCTTAGCGCTCGATGACGGCGAGTGCTCTGTCTTGCTGGCTGAAGCGCGCGGCGGACCCTCGCGTGAAGACGACCCGCGCACCCTGGCATTGTCCTTCGGCAGCCGGCTGATCCTCGAGCGCTTGGGCGTGTGGGGCGAAATCGCGCCTGTGACCCCAATCGAGAGCATTCACGTATCGCACCGCGGTGCCTTCGGGCGGGCCGTCCTGGCAGCGACCGAGACCGGAGTGGCTGCGCTGGGCTACGTCGTCTCCTATGCCGCCCTGCGCAGCGCCCTGAACTCCAGGCTGCAGCGGGCACTCAACGTCACCCTGCTGCCGGATTCGCGGGCCGGCCAGCTCGCTGCAGGCCTTGATTCCGTATGCGTACAGTTCGAGGACAACGCGGCGCGGCGCGCCGTGCACAGCAGGCTGCTGGTGATAGCCGATGGTGGGGCGACATCGCAAGCGGTGACGCGTGTAACGGTGCGCGACTACGGCCAGAGCGCGATAGTGGCCAATGTCTCTGCGTCGCACCCGCACCTGAATAGGGCATTTGAGCGGTTCACCCCCGAGGGGCCGCTGGCACTGCTCCCGCGTGAGGGAGGGTTTGCGCTCGTCTGGACCACCGGACCGGAGTCGGCGCAGCTGCTCTGCTCGCTACCCGCCGGCACGTTCCTGATGCGTCTGCAGGCGGCCTTCGGTGGCCGTGTGGGCAGCTTCACGGGGGTCGAGAAACGCGCCGCGTTTCCGCTCGCGCTGCGCGTTGCAGAGCCGCCCGCCGTTGCTCGCACGATCCTACTGGGAAACGCCGCACAAACGCTGCATCCGGTCGCTGGCCAGGGTTTGAACCTCGGGCTGCGCGACGCATGGGAACTCGCCGAATGCGTCCGGGCGCATCACGGCGATCCCGGGTGCAGCGCAGTGCTAGCGGCCTACTCAGGCCGCCGCCGCGGCGACCGCTCGAGCGGCGTATTCTTGACCGATGCGCTGGTGCACGTATTCTCAAACGACCGCTTGCTGCTGCGCTGGCTGCGCGGGTGTGGACTCACCTTCCTCGATTGCCTGCCGCCCGTTAAGCGCGCGTTCATGCATCAGATGATGTTCGGGCGCCCGTTTTGAATTGGCGCCGCACGAGGCAGCTCGCGCAAGAATTTTGTCCTGGCGATCGGCTTCGATTGCGCTAGAATTGCGCTCTTCCTTTGCGCGCGCTCGCCGCGATGAGCACGGCGATTCATCCATGCGGATCGGTTCCCACATACTAAAGAATAATTTGATTGTGGCGCCCATGGCGGGGGTCACCGACCGCCCATTCCGGCAGCTGTGTAAACGACTCGGCGCCGGGATGGCGGTGTCGGAGATGGTGGCGAGCAACCCGCGCCTGTGGGCAACGCACAAGAGCCGGCTGCGCGCCACTCATCAAGGCGAGGTCCACCCCGTATCGGTTCAGATCGCGGGCGCCGACCCCGACCTGATGGCGGATGCGGCGAAGCACAACGTCGACCAAGGCGCGCAGATCATCGATATCAACATGGGCTGCCCGGCCAAGAAGGTCTGTAACGTGGCGGCAGGCTCAGCGCTGCTCAAGGACGAAGAGCTGGTCGGGCGCATCCTGGACGCCGTGGTCGGAGCGGTGCAGGTGCCCGTCACGCTCAAGATGCGCACCGGGTGGGACCGTCACCACCGCAACGCCGTGCGGGTGGCCAGGATCGCGCAATCGGCGGGCATCTATGCCCTGGCCGTCCACGGTCGCACACGCGCCTGTGGGTTCGCCGGCCACGCCGAGTACGACACCATCGCCGCGATAAAGTCGCAGGTCAGCATTCCGGTGATGGCCAACGGCGACGTCGACGGCCCGGAGAAGGCGAAGCTGGTGCTCGACGCGACGCGGGCCGATGCGATTATGATCGGACGCGCGGCACAGGGAAGGCCCTGGATCTTCCGCGAGATCTCCCACTACCTCGCCACCGGCCAGAAGCTTCCGCCCCCCGAGGTATCCGAGGTGCAGAGCCTGCTGATCGATCACCTGCACGACCTGTACGCGTTGTATGGCGCGGAAGCCGGCGTGCGCATCGCGCGTAAGCACATCAGCTGGTACACGAGGGAGCTGGCCGGTGCAGCGATTTTTCGCCAAACGATGAACCGGCTCGAGACCGTGACAGAGCAGGTTGCGGCGGTCAACGCCTTCTTCGTCCAGTGCGCGGAGCGCGACCAGCGCCTTGCCTACGCGCAGGAGGGGCTCGCAGCATGATCAACGAGAACGAGATCGCGCGCATCGTGCGCCGGACGCTGGACGGATATTTCCGTGACCTCGACGGAGAAAAGCCCACCGCTATCTACGACATGGTCATCAGTTGCGTGGAAAAACCGCTCATCGAGGTCGTACTCACCCGCGTGGGCGGCAACCAGTCGCTGGCCGCGACGCTGCTCGGCATGAACCGCAACACCCTGCGCAAGAAGATCAAAGTCTACGGAATCAAGTACGGGATCAAGTAGCGGTGCACCGCGACCTGGTGCGCACCGCGGCCGCGCCTGCCGCGTTCTTATCTTTCTGTCATGACACCCGCCCGACAGGCGCTCATCAGCGTGTCCGACAAGACCGGCATCGTCGAGCTGGTCCGCGGGCTCGTCGGTTTCGGCATCGGCATCCTTTCCACGGGTGGCACCAGCAGGCTGCTGCGCGACGCTGGATTCGAGGTGACGGAGGTCGGTGCCTACACCGGTTTCCCCGAGATGCTCGAGGGCCGGGTCAAGACCTTGCATCCCAAGGTGCACGCGGGCATCTTGGCTCGAAGGGACGTACCGGCGCACATGCAGGCCATAGACGCGGCCGGTATTCCCACCATCGACATCGTGGTGGTCAACCTCTATCCGTTCGCGCAAACGGTGGCCAGGCCCGACTGCACCCTGACTGAAGCGATCGAGAACATCGATATCGGTGGGCCGAGCCTGTTGCGGGCTGCAGCGAAGAACTATCAGGACGTTGCAGCGGTAACCGATCCAGCCGACTACGCACAACTGCTGGAAGAGATGCGGGCATCGGGCGGAGACATCAGCCTGCGCACGCGATTCGGCCTTGCGCGCAAGGCCTTTTCCCATACCGCCGCCTACGACAGCGCCATCGGCAACTACCTGACTTCGATCGACTTGGTGGGCGCCCGTCAACCGTTTCCGCAGCGGCTGAACCTCAACTTCACCAGAGTCCAGGAGCTGCGCTACGGCGAGAACCCACACCAGCTGGCTGCGTTCTACCGCGACCTTCGCTACGTCCCCGGCGCGCTGTCCAATTACGCTCAGCGCCAGGGCAAGGAGCTGTCCTATAACAATATCGCCGACGCGGATGCGGCGTGGGAGTGCGTCAAAACCTTCGATCAGCCCGCATGTGTGATCGTCAAGCACGCCAACCCTTGCGGGGTCGCGATAGCCGACGACCTGCTGAGCGCTTACAGGCGCGCCTTCTCCGCCGATCCGACCTCTGCGTTCGGCGGCATCGTCGCGTTCAACGGCGCGCTCGACGCGCCGGCGGCGCAGGCTGTGATCGAACAGTTCGTCGAGGTCGTCATCGCGCCCGCAGTGTCGGAAGAGGCGGCGTCGGTGCTCGCGGGCAGAGTCAACGTGCGGGTCCTGGAAGTGCCGTTGCAAGCGGGCGGCAATGCGCTCGATTACAAGCGCGTTGGGGGCGGGTTGCTGGTGCAGACACCGGACTCGCTGAATGTCAGCCCTTCCAATTTGAAAGTCATGAGCAACACCCAACCGACCGTCGCACAATTGAGCGATCTGCTGTTCGCCTGGCGCGTGGCCAAGTTCGTAAAGTCCAACGCCATCGTGTTCTGCCGGGACGGCATGACCTTGGGCGTAGGCGCGGGGCAGATGAGCCGCGTGGACTCGGCGCGTATCGCCTGCATCAAAGCACACAACGCCGGC
>DATJVW010000438.1:0-16061 GCA_035501675.1 Burkholderiales bacterium | reverse complement strand
GGTTCCTGACTCGTGGCTCGTGATTCGTGATTCGTGATTCGTGATTCGTGATTCGTGAGAACTTGACTTGACTGCTGTCCGCTGAGTTCCTTCTCGCGCAAAGACCGCTGCAGCCAGGTCTTATGGACTCCGTCCGCGGGTCCCGAGTGACGAGTCACGAATCACGAGTCACGAATCACGAATCACGAATCACGAATCACGAGTCACGAACCACGAACCACGAGTCACGGCAGTTCACGGTCGCGAATACGGCCGAGAGTGGGCGCGATGCGTGCGCCAGTTGTCGGCGTAGGCGCGAGCGATGTGGGGTCCGCCCCGCAGCAGCACCAGGTTCTCGGCATTGCGGAACTGCGCCCCGAAGGTGAAGTTATAACTGCCTGTGATCACGACGGCGGAGGGGTGGCCCTCGTCGATGACCATCACCTTGTTGTGCGCGGCGACGTGCTCCCGGTCCAGGAATACCGGCACGCCTGCCGAGGCCAGTTGCGGGATGACGCTGTTCTCGATGAGCTCCGTCTGCTCCGCGTCCGCGATCACCTGCACGTCCACGCCGCGGCGCTGCGCCTCGATCAATGCGCGGGCGATGTCCCGATGTGTGAAGCTGAAGGCCTGCACCAGGATCTGGCGACGCGCCGCGTGCAGCGCCTCGACGATGATCCGGGCGGGATCTCCGCCCGGGGTGAAGGCGATCTGCGCCGTCACCGTCTCCTCGACTGCGTCGGCGGGCTGCAGTGCCAGTGCGGACGGGGTCAGCCACAGGAGTCCCAGTGCGCACCACCATGAGAAGCGCATCTGTATCGGCTTATCCACTCTTCGTACGCTCCAAGACGGCCGCGAAGAAACCGTCCATCGCGTGGCTGTGCGGAAAGACGCGGAAGCGCTGGCCGGTGTCGAGCTCGATACCCTGGCGACGCAGAATCTCGCCGCAGTGGACCTCGGCAAACTGCGGATGAGCGCTCAGGAAGCCGTCGACGACTGCCTCGTTTTCCTCCTGCAGCAGGCTGCAGGTGGCGTACACCAACCGTCCGCCCGGCTTGAGCAGCCCTGCGGCTGCTTCCAGAATGACGCGCTGCTTGTGCGCCATCTCCGTCACGCTCTGCGGACGCTGACGCCACTTGAGGTCCGGGTTGCGGCGCAGGGTTCCCAACCCGCTGCAAGGCGCATCCACCAGCACCCGGTCGATCTTGGCTGCCAGCCGCTTCACCCGGGCATCGCCGGCGCCGGCAATGAGCTGGGGATGCACGTTTGACAGCGCCGAGCGTCTCAAGCGCGGTCTCAGGTTGGCGAGACGCTTCGCCGCGGTGTCAAAGGCGTACAGGCGCCCCTCCGAGTGCATCAGCACACCCAGCGCGAGCGTCTTGCCGCCGGCACCGGCACAAAAGTCCACGACCATTTCACGGCGCCGGGGCGCAACCAGATAAGCGAGCAACTGGCTTCCCTCGTCCTGAACCTCCACCTTGCCGTCGAGGAACAGCGGATGGCGCTGCAGCTGCGGCTTGCCTTCGAGGCGAATACCGGCCGGCGAGTAACGCGTGGCGATGGCGGGAATGCCGGTGCGCTCGAACGCCGCCAGCACCTCGTCGCGTTTGACGAGCATCGTGTTGACTCGCAAGTCCAGAGGCGCGGGCTGCAGCAGCCCGTGCGCAAGCGCCTCCAGTTCGGGGCCGGTGCGCTCCCGCGCGAGGCGGTCGTACAGCCAGTCGGGCAGGCTGGTGCGCGTCGCGAGCGGCAGCCCTGCTTGGTCGCACGCGCGCGCCCGCGCCAGCCAGGTGTCGTCTCCGCGCGCAAGCAGGGGCGAGAGCTCGCGCACGCTAAAGCCGAGTATGAGGCTGAGCGCAGCCAACGCCAGCCGCCGAGGCTGAGGTTCGTCCGCGAGGTGCTCCAGCAAGCGCAGGTGGCGCAGCACGGCGAACACCAACTCGGCGACAAAAGCGCGATCGTGCTGGCCCAGTTCGGGATGGTCCCGGAAGAACAGTCCCAATGCCGCATCGGCGGGGCGGGTCAGGCCCAGTACCACCTGCAGCGCGGAGACCGCCGCATCCAGGCGGCCGCGCGTGAGTCCGGTCACGGCGCGAGGTTGACGCTTTCGACCATCGAGTCGAATGCCGTGCCGTCTTTCTCGGTTGCCAGCACGCGCGCTGGGAGCAAATGCCGGTCGATCGCCAGCCACACCTCGAAGGCGCGCTTATCGCCGTTCTCTTGAACTTTCTTCACGTGCATCGTTTCCAGCTCGCCTAGTGGCGTGGTGATCTTCTCTCGGCCGAGTATCGTGTAGGTGTAGTGCGTGACCCGTCGGCCATCGGTCATGTGCACCTGCAGGTCCTTGCCGTCCGAGCGCGAGAAGGCGAAGTTCCAGGCGAGGCTGGCTGCGTCCCAGGTGTTTGGGGGGAGCGGCACAGTCTGCGTCTGGTCGCCTTCGGTCAGCTGCACTTGCCCTGCAGCCCAGTCGAAGTTGGCGCTGCGCTTGAACCGACCGTTGCGCGTTTCGACATAGCTCAGCGGGCGCAAACCGCCGGCCGTAACGCTGCCCTTGGCCTCCCTGCGGACAGTGAGCACCAGGGCGACCGTGGACTCGCTCACGATCGAGTAGGTCTTGCCGTCGTGCTGGAAGACGTCGACGCCCTGCCCGACGGGGAGACCGGCAACGCTCACCCGGTACTTGACCTCGACCCGGGAGGGGACGCCTTCGTCCGGCGCGCGGGCGGCAAGCGCTTGGACGGTTGACAGCAGCAGAGCAAACAACGCGATGGTGTGCTTCATGTCGGCAGGGGCGAAGTGATCGGGTCGGGGTATGCGCACGAGCCGGCGACCCGCACGCGGCTCCCCTGCACCTCCAGGCGGCCTTCGAGGAACCAGCGCACGGCTTGTGGCAGCACGAGATGCTCCTGCCGCAACACGCGAGCGGCCAGCGCCTCCTCCGTGTCGTCCGGCAGCACGGCAACCGCGGACTGGACCACGATCGGGCCCCTGTCGAGGGCGGGGGTCAGGAAGTGAACCGTGCACCCGTGGACCCGTACGCCCTCTTCGAGCGCGCGCCGGTGAGTGTCGATCCCGGGAAAGGCCGGCAGCAGCGACGGATGGATATTGATCAGCCTGCCGGCGAAGCGGGAGACGAACCCCCCGGTCAGCACCCGCATGAATCCGGCCAGCACGACCAGGTGCGGGTCGTGGCCCGCGACGGCGTCGCCGAGCGCGAGGTCAAAAGCGGAACGATCGGCGAACTCCCGATGGTCGATGACCTGTGTCCTGACGCCGAATCGGCGCGCGATGTCCAAGCCCCGCGCGAGCGGCTCATTGCTGATGACGGCGCTCACTTCGGCCGGCAGGCCGGCCTCCAGCAGGGCTTGCATGTTGCTGCCGCGGCCCGAGATCAGGATGACGAGGCGCTGCACGCAGTGCTCACGCGACGAGGGTCTGCGCTTCGCCCGCGGCGCGTGCGCGAATGCGGCCGATGCGGTAAACGCTCTCGCCGGCTTCGCGCAACTGCTGCATGGAGCGCTCGACATCCTCGTCGGCCACGACCAGCACCATTCCGATCCCGCAGTTGAACACGCGGAACATCTCCTGATCGGCCACGCCGCCTTTGTCTTGCAGCCAGGAGAACAGCGCCGGGCGTGGCCAAGCGTCGCGATCGAGCTCCGCGGTCAGCCCGCCGGCCAGTACACGCGGCAGGTTTTCCAGCAAGCCCCCTCCCGTGATGTGCGCCAGTCCCTTCGCCCTGACTTTGTGCAACAGCTCGAGTATCGGTTTGACGTAGATGCGCGTGGGCGCCAGCAGCACGTCGGCCAGCGGCCGGCCGTGGAAATCTGCGGATAGGGCCGCGCCTTCCCGCTCGAGGATGCGCCGGATCAGGGAGTAGCCGTTGGAGTGTGCGCCGCTGGAGGCCAGCCCCAGGACGGCGTCTCCAGGCGCGATGCGGCTGCCATCGATGATTCGATCTTTCTCCACGACCCCCACGGCGAACCCGGCCAGGTCGTACTCCCCGGGGGGATACATGCCCGGCATTTCGGCGGTTTCCCCGCCGATCAAGGCGCAGCCGGCTTGCTCGCATCCGACCGCGATGCCCTTGATCACCGCGGTGGCGGTGGCCACGTCCAGGCGTCCGCAAGCGAAGTAGTCCAGAAAAAACATAGGCTCGGCACCCTGCACCAGAATGTCGTTCACGCTCATCGCGACGAGGTCGATGCCCACCGTGTCGTGCCGGCCGAGCTGGAAGGCGAGCTTGAGCTTCGTGCCCACGCCGTCGGTGCCGGACACCAGCACCGGGTTGCGGAACTTCTTGGGCACTTCGAACAGGGCGCCGAAGCCGCCGATGCCGGCCAGCACGCCGTCGCGCAGCGTGCGCTGGGCGATCAGCTTGACCGTGTCCACCAGGCGGTCTCCGGCATCGATGTCCACGCCGGCCGCGCGATAGGACAGCCCAGTGTCGGGCTGTGTCTCGGATGGGAGGACGGGCGCGCGGGCCATGATTTCTGGATGAAGAAAACGCCGGAGGTGCGAGTGCGCACAGTGGGTCGGCGTATCGGCGGCGTCCCGCACTCGATGTTGCGCTAAGATGCCACACCAGCGACAGCGCCGCTCCGTTACGGTGTGCGGCACGGAATTCTACCCGAAAAGACCTATCGGCTCGACGCAACGCCGGTTCGCGAACCGTGCCGAGCAACGCGTGCGGCTCGAGCCTACCCACGATCGACGAGTGGTTTGACGGTGATGGCATGCACCAGCTGATCCTCCGCCTGTCCGAGCCTCCCGCCCCAACGCTGGAGAACTTCGCGCTCGGTAGCAACAGCGAAGTGCTCGCGGTGCTCCACGCCTGGCTTGCCGGCGCGGTGCAGGAGCGCTGCATCTACCTGTGGGGCCCAGCCGGCTGCGGCAAGAGCCACCTGCTGCGCGCGGTGGCGCAAAGATCGCGGGGCGCCGGCCGCGCGGTGATCTGCACGCGGTCGAGCGAGCTCGCAGCGCTGGAGCAAGCGGCAGCGCCGACCTTGATCGCGGTGGACGACGTGCAACGCCTCTCGGCAGACGGGCAGGCGTCGCTGTTCCGGCTGTTCGAAAGGCTGCGCGAGGACGGCGCGCGCCTGCTGGCCGCAGGCGATGCCGCGCCCTCCGGTCTTGGTCTGCGCGACGACATCACAACGCGGCTCGCCGCCGGTCTGGTGTTCCAGCTGCGCCTGTTGAGCGATGAGCAAAAGGCGGAGGCGCTGCGCAGCCATGCACGCGGCCGCGGCTTTGCGCTTTCGCTCGAGCTCACCGATTATCTGCTGCATCACGGCCGGCGCGACTTGCCCTCGCTCATGGCGGTGCTGGATGCGCTGGACGAGTATTCGCTGCAGGTCAAGCGCCCAATCACCCTTCCGTTGCTGCGCGAAGTGCTTCAGCTGCGTTGACGGAAGGCTTCCTCAATCCTTGCCCAGGTAACGCCGGTCGTCGAAGGTGGCGATCCAGGAGGGGCGGTAGATGACGACCAGCGTGATGACCGCACCGGTGGTAAAGGCTTCGGCCCACGCCAGCAGGACGAACCATGGCAGGTACTCGCTCAACAGATATTCGAACGTGTAGGCGCCCGCTGCCCCGAGCAACAGGCTCGCCAGCGCACCGGTTGCCAGCATGGTCAATGCAGCGCCGAAGAACGCTGCAGCGAAGATGTAGACGAACAGATTTGGCGGCAACCGCCGCTCCACCAGGCGCAGGATCGCCTGGCTGACGGCCACCGGGACTACGCCCATGCCGAGGGCATTGGCCGAGGCGCTGTACAGCGAGATCGTACCCGCGGCGACCTGGCTGGCGACCACCAGCACCATTGCAGCGACAGCCAGACGCGGCCCGAACAGCAGCGTGCACGCGGTTGCGCCCAGCAGGTGGAAGCCCAAGCCGGGGCGGACCCCGGCGCGGATACTCCACAGCACGGCCAAGATCACGATGGAGCCGAGCCAGACATTGAGCCGCGTTGGGTCGGCCAGTTGGCGCCACGGGGCGCCCACAGCCACGTGGATCAGCACGCCCAGCAATGTCAGATGGGCCACCCAGTACCACGGCGCGGGCAGCAGCCCGGCGGTCAGATTCATCTCTTCTCCTTTCGGCTATACTGCCCGCAGCGACACCCCATTTTCCTTGTCACGCGTGCCCGTCCACTGCATTTGTCCCCTGCGCCCGCGCCGCTAGACTCCCGGTAGCTCTCCTCCCGGCACTCATGCGCCTCGCATTGTTCGACTTGGATAACACGTTGTTGGCCGGCGACAGCGACTTCGAGTGGGCGCAGTTCCTGATCGGCAAAGGCGTGCTCGACGGCGAGGTGCACGAGGCCGAGAACAAGCACTTCTACGAGCACTACAAGGCGGGCACGCTCGACATCCACGCGTTCCTCGACTTTCAGTTGAAACCCCTGTCGCGGCATCCACGCAAGGTGCTGGAAGAATGGCATCGGGAGTTCATGCGCGACCGCATTGTGCCCATCATCACCCGGAAGTCGCGCGACCTGGTGGACAGCCACCGGGACGACGCGCGCGCGATCGTTACCGCGACCAACAGCTTCGTCACCGGGCCCATCGCGCGCGAGTTCGGCATCGAGCACCTGGTTGCCACCGAACCAGAGGAGATAGACGGCGAGTTCACCGGTCGCGTCAAGGGCGTGCCCTCGTTCCGTGAGGGCAAAGTTGCGCGAGTCGAATCCTGGCTGGCCGAGCACGGCCTGAGCTGGCACTCCTTCACGGAGACGTGGTTTTACTCCGACTCGCTCAACGACCTGCCGCTGCTGTCCAAGGTGACCCACCCGATCGCCGTCGATCCGGATGAGACGCTCAAGGAAACCGCACTGGAGCAGGGCTGGATGATCATCAGCCTGCGGTAGCGGGCCGGACGCTTCGACGGGTGTCGCGCCCGGTTCTCATCCTCGCTGTGTTTGCCGCGTTGGGCGCGGTCAGCCTGTGTCTCGGCCTCATGGTGGGCAGCGTCGCGCTGCCCGCGCGAGATGTCGCGGCGGCGCTGCTCGATCACGCGCCGGGTCCGGTCGGCGACATCGTGCTCAAGATCCGATTGCCACGCGTGCTCGCGGGCTTCGCCTGCGGCGGTCTGTTGGCACTGGCCGGGGCGCTGCTCCAGGTGTTGCTCCGCAACCCGCTCGCCGATCCTTACGTGTTGGGTATCTCCGGCGGCGCCGGACTCGGACTCCTGGCTGCCACGAGCCTGGGGTTGGGCTACGCCGCATCGCAGCTCGCGGGCCTGGCGGGCGCGCTGGCGGCTGTGCTAACCGTCTTCGGGCTGAGCTTCCGGGCCGGGGACTGGAACCTCTACCGGCTGCTGTTGACCGGGGTCGTCTTCTCCGCCGGCTGTGGCGCACTGATCAGCCTGATCCTGCTTCTTGCCCCGGAGACGCCGGTGAAGGGCATGCTCTTCTGGTTGCTAGGCGACCTGTCGGACGCGACCTCTCCCCAGTGGGCGTGGCTTGCGCTGGCAGCGCTCGGGGCGGCTAGCGTTCTGGGGTCGGGAACGCTCAATGTATTGAGGCTGGGCCGCACCAAGGCCGCTTCTCTGGGAGTGCCGGTGGCGGCCGCGGAGGTCGCAATCTATCTGATAGCTTCGGCCGCAACCGTGACCTGTGTCTCGCTGGCCGGGCCCATCGGCTTCGTCGGGCTGATCGTGCCGCATCTGGTGCGGCTGCTGGGGGTCACGGACTACCGCTGGTTGATTCCGAGCGCCGTGCTGTCCGGCGGTACGCTCCTTTCCCTGGCCGATACCGGCGCGCGCAGTTTGTGGGCTCCGCTGCAAATCCCGGTGGGGGCGTTGACGGCGCTGCTGGGCGTCCCCGTTGTGTTGCTCCTGCTCTCGGGGCGCCGATGAGGCTGACGGCCGACGCACTCACGCTCGGATTCCCCGGCCGGGTCCTGTGCCAGGACTTGTCATTGGCCCTGTTCCCAGGGCAGTGCTGGGCGGTGCTCGGCAACAACGGCAGCGGCAAGACCACCCTGATGCATGCTCTGGCCGGCGTGCGCAGGCCGCTTGCCGGGAGCGTGCGCGTCGACGACGCGCCGCTCGCCCACATGGGCGCCGCAGCGCGCGCGCGGCGCATCGGCTTGCTGCTGCAGGAGGAGCCGATCGAGTTCTGGGGTAGCGTTCTGGACTATGTTTCACTCGGGCGCTATCCGCACCGTCGCTCGCTTCTCGGGTACGACCCGGAGGCCGAGCGCCTGGCTCACGACCAACTCGTCCGCGTGGATCTGGAGACGCTGGCCGGCCAGACGCTGTCCCACCTGTCTGGGGGTGAACGCCAGCGCGCGCGCCTGGCTTTGGTCCTGACTCAAGACCCCGCCATTTACCTGCTGGACGAGCCGCTCCAGCATCTCGACCTCCGCCACCAAATGCAGGCGTTGGACTGCTTCACCGGTCTCGCCCGCGCGCAGGGCCGGGCGGTCATGATGGTCCTGCACGATCCCGGCCTGGCGCGCCGCCGCTGTGACCACGCCGTGTTGCTGTATGACGCCGGGCCTCCGCTGGCCGGGCCAACGGAGCGGGTCCTCACCCCGGAAAACCTGGAGCGCCTATACGGGGTCCCGGTTCCCCTATAATGAGGCGTTGGTCGGGCCAGCCGGCGGAACAACGGGGCGAATAGAAGCGACTAAACCCGCGCGGCTGGTGCTCAGAACCTGTCGGGAACAAGTTCGGTATATCAAGCATCTACACACGAGGCCCGAGTTCTTGCCTGAGTCCCCCAGCGCGTTCCCCGATGACCCGGTTTCCGCCAGCATAGACCGGACCGAATGATCAAGCGGCTCATCCAGCGTGTACTCTCCGGGCGGCCGGGCAAGCCGCGCGAGCCCCTGGTGATTCCATTGGAGCTGCACGGCATTGCCCGGGAGCGCATCAACGCGTGTGCGCGGCGCGTCACCGCAGGGCTGCAGGAGGCGGGGTACAAAGCCTTCGTGGTGGGCGGCGCGGTGCGCGACCTTCTGCTCGAAGTCGAGCCCAAGGACTTCGACGTCGCGACTGATGCAACGCCCGAGCAGGTGCGCGCGATCTTCCGCCGCTCCCGCATCATCGGACGCCGATTCCGGCTGGTCCACGTGATGTGCGGGGCCGAAACCGTGGAGGTGTCCACGTTCCGGGGCGGGGTGCCCGCCAGCGCCGAGGAGCACCAGCGCGACGAGCACGGGCGCATCCTGCGCGACAACGTATTCGGGACGCAATGGCAGGACGCGTTGCGGCGCGACTTTACGGTGAACGCGCTGTTCTACGACCCGGCCACCCAGGACATCCTGGACTACACCAATGGCGTCGCCGACCTCAGGAAGCGCGTGATCCGCATGATTGGCGACCCGGAGCAGCGCTATCGTGAGGACCCCGTGCGCATGCTGCGTGCCGCGCGGCTGGCGGCCAAACTGGGCGGTGAAATCGAGCCGAAGACGCGCGCGCCGATCAAGCGGCTGGCGCCGCTCATCCAGAACGTACCCGCCGCGCGCGTGTTCGAGGAGATGCTGAAACTGTTGCTGTCTGGTCATGCGCGCCAGTGCGTCTTGAGGCTGCGCACGGAAGGGCTGCACCACGGCTTGCTGCCCATGCTCGACGTGATCCTGGAGCAGCCGCTGGGCGAGCGCTTCGTGATGCTGGCGTTGGAGAAAACCGATGCGCGCGTGGGTGAAGACAAACCCGTTTCTCCCGGGTTCCTGTTTGCCGCGCTGCTGTGGCACGAGGTGCTCGCCGCGTGGAAGTTGGCGGAGGCCGAGGGCATGAAGCCGATCCCCGGGCTGCACCAGGCCATGGACCACGTGATCGCCGCGCAGGTGGAGAAGCTCGCCATCCCGCGCCGCCTGACCACCGACATGAAGGAGATCTGGGCGCTGCAGCCGCGTTTTCTCAACCGCTCGGGCAGCCGGCCGTATCGCCTGCTGGAGCATCCACGGCTGCGTGCCGGGCTCGACTTCCTGCTGCTTCGTTGCGACAGCGGCGAAGTCGAAGCCGAGGTCGGCCTGTGGTGGGAGCGCTTCATGCGGGCTGGAGAAGAGGGGCGCGCCGGCATGCTGCTGCCCGACCGCGGGGGCGGCAAGCGCAGGCGCCGGCGCCGCCCGCGCAGCAAGGCCGGCAAAGAGGCTGTCACGGCCGACCCCGTATCCTGAGGCGCGGTGTCCCGGGCTCCCCGTTCCCAGATTGCACACATCGGGCTCGGCAGCAATCTGGAGGACCCAGTGCGCCAGGTGCGGAGCGGCTTCGATGAGTTGGGCCGGCTGCCGCGCACCCGCCTGCTCGCCTGCTCCTCCCTCTATCGAACCGCACCGGTGGGCAAACTCGACCAGGCGGACTTCGTCAACGCCGTGGCAGTGCTTGACACCCAGCTCTCGCCGCGCGAGCTCCTCCAGGAGCTGCTCGCGCTCGAAGCACGCCACGGGCGCGTGCGCGGCGAGCCCAACGGCCCGCGCACACTAGACCTCGACTTGCTGCTGCTGGGCGACCGCGTCATCCGTGAGACCGGGCTCGAGGTGCCGCATCCTCGCATGCATCAGCGCGCCTTTGTGCTGCTGCCCTTGGCGGAAGTGACCCCGGACGCGGTCATCCCGGGGCGCGGAGGCGTGGCGCAGCTGCTCGCTCAGGTCGCGGATCAACGCGTAACCCCGATCGACGCAAATGATTAGGCGTCGATACATCGTGGTCGAAGGACCGATCGGGGCCGGCAAGACCAGCCTCGCGCGGCTGCTGGCCGAGCGCAACGCGGCCGACCTGCTGCTCGAGGAGCCCCAGGCCAACCCCTTCCTCGCCAACTTTTATCAGGACCCGCGGCGCTGGGCTCTGGCCACGCAACTGTTTTTCCTGTTTCAGCGCGTCAACCAGCTCTCGGGCTTGAAGCAGCTCGACCTGTTCGAGCGCCCCACCGTGGCGGATTTCCTGTTCGAGAAGGACCCCATGTTCGCGCGCCTCAACTTGAGCGACGACGAGCTCGCGCTCTACCAGCGCATTTACGGACACCTTGCGCCCCAGACGCTGGTGCCGGACCTCGTGATCTATCTCCAGGCTCCGGTGGAGACGCTGATGGCGCGCGTGCGGCGGCGTGCGGCGAGCTACGAGCGCGGCATCAGCGAAGACTATCTGGCGCGGCTGATCCAGGCCTATGGCCGCTTCTTTCACGCATACGACGCCGCGCCGCTGCTGATCGTGAACAGCCGGAACCTGAATTTTGTTGATCGGCCTGGGGATTTTGATTTACTGTTGCAGCGCATCAGCGAGATGCGCGGAGCGCGCGAGTTCTTCAGCCTCGGGGCCTAGAGCTCACCCCAGGATACAGCGGCTGCTCGCCGAGGGGCCCGCAGCCCATCCTTGTCATGGATGTCATCAAGACCGTCGAACAGCTGCGCCAGCGCCTGAAGCAAGAGGCGAGGGTGGCCTGCGTTCCCACCATGGGCAACATCCACGACGGTCACCTGCGCCTGGTGCGGCTCGCCCATCAGCACGCGCCGTGTGTCGTGACCACGATCTTCGTAAACCGGCTCCAGTTCGGACAGAGCGACGACTTCGAAAAGTATCCGCGCACCTTCGAGGAGGACTGCGAGAAGCTGGCCGCGGACGGTGTCCAGGTCCTGTTCCACCCGGACGAGTCGCAGATGTACCCCGAGGCGCAGGTGTTCATGGTCGACCCGCCTCCCGTAGCCAACAAGCTCGAGGGCCGTTTCCGCCCCGGCCATTTCCGCGGCGTGGCCACGGTTGTACTCAAGCTGTTCAACATGGTGCAGCCGCAGGTTGCGGTGTTCGGCAAGAAGGACTACCAGCAGCTGCACATCGTGATTCACATGGTGGAGCAGCTGGCGCTGCCGATCCACATCGTCGCGGCCGAAACCCGGCGCGCCGAAGACGGCTTGGCGCTGTCCTCCCGCAACCGCTTTCTGTCGGCGGAGCAGCGCCGCGAGGCGCCGCGGCTGCACCAGGTCCTGCAGCAGGTGAAGGCGACGGTGGAGGGCGGGGACCGCAACTTCGAGGCCATGGAGTTTGCCGCCGATGCTCAGCTCGCGCGGCACGGCTGGCATGTGGACTACGTCGTAGTGCGCCGGCGCGCCACGCTGACCGCGCCCGAACCGAAGGACAGGGATCTCGTGGTCTTGGGTGCCGCCAAGCTCGGCGAAACGCGCCTGATCGACAACCTGGAGTGCGTGGCCACCCTCTGAGCGATCCTGCGCCGCCGCCGCGAATGATCAAGACCCGGGCCGCGCCGGTTGCCAAGACTGCACCAGCCGGGTAATGTCGGCGGCTTATCCGGTGCGAGAGGTGTTAGAAGAAGCGCAGCCCGGATCGAAGCCACTTCATCGGAGGGAGGATCATGCAGAACTGGATGATTCCAGGCGTGGCGCTGGCGCTCCTGTGCAGCGGTTGCGCAGTCGGGGTGAAGCACCAGTACGACAATCAGCCGCCCGACTTGCCGGTGTCGTCCACCGAGACGGTAGAGGTGGGAGTGCTCGACCAACGGCCGTATGTGCTGGACAACCACAAGTCGCCTGCTTTTGTAGGCGTCTCCCGCGGCGGGTTTTCCAACCCCTTTGACGTTGAGACGGCCTCCGGCCAGCCGCTGGCGACGGACATGGGGGCCGACATCGTGTCGGCCTTGCGGGCATCGGGCGTGAAGGCTTCGCAGATGGTCCTGGCGCCTTCGCTCAAGCCGGCCGACGCGCGCCAGCAGCTCGTCAAGAGTGGCACCGACCGTTCGGTGCTGATCACGCTGCTGGAATGGAAGAGCGACACCTACCAGAGGGTGTTTCTCAACTACGATGTCAGGCTCAACGTGTTCAACAAGGAAGACCAGTCGCTCGCGGCAAGCCAGGCCTCGGGCGAGGACAACCTGGGGGACGGCGGGCTGGATCCGCCCTCGCATTCGCGCAAGGTGGTGCCGCAGGCCTTCAAGAAGATCATGGAAGGCCTATTCAAGGATCCCAAGGTGGTTGAGGCGCTGAAGTAGCAGCCTGCTGCCGAGCCGGGAGCAGACGTGCAGTCGCTGCCCCGGCCGCGGGTGGTCAGCCCGACGGCAGCTTGTGGTCCTTGAAGTCATCGCGCAGCTTGGTCTTGAGCAACTTCCCGGTGGCGGTGTGGGGCAGCGCGTCTAAGAACACCACGTCGTCCGGCATCCACCACTTCGCCACCCGCCCTTCGAAGAACGCCAGCATGTCTTCGCGCGTGAGCTGCGCGCCCTGCTTGCGCACCACCAGCAGCAGCGGTCGCTCATCCCACTTGGGATGACGCACGCCCACCACCGCCGCCTCCGCGACGGCGGGATGCGCCATGGCGGTGTTCTCCAGGTCGATCGAGCTGATCCACTCGCCGCCCGATTTGATCACGTCCTTTGAGCGGTCCGTGATCTGCATGAATCCGTCCGGGTCCAGCGTAGCCACGTCCCCCGTTGGAAACCAGCCGTCGCGCAGCGGGTCGCCCCCCTCTCCCTTGAAATACTGGCTGCAGATCCATGGGCCTCGCACGAGCAGGTCCCCGAATGCCTTACCGTCGCGCGGCAACTCCGCGCCCGTGTCGTCCACGATCTTCATCTCCACCCCGAAGATGGGGCGGCCCTGCTTGTTCTGGATCGCGTGGCGCTCCTGTGCCGGGAGCTCGAGCTGCTTCGCTTTGAGCGTGCAGACAGTGCCCAGCGGACTCATCTCGGTCATGCCCCAGGCGTGCAGCACACGCACGCGGAATTCTTCCTCGAATGTCTGGATCATGGCCGGAGGGCACGCCGAGCCGCCGATGACGGTGCGGCTGAACGTGGTGAACTTGAGGCGGTTCTGCTTGACGTGGTTGAGCAGGCCCAGCCAGATGGTGGGCACGCCGGCCGATACGGTGACTTTTTCCCGCTCGAGCAGCTCGTGCAGGCTGGCGCCGTCCATGCCCGCCCCGGGGAACACGAGCTTGGCCCCGGCCAGCGCGCACGAATAAGGCAGGCCCCAAGCGTTGACGTGAAACATCGGCACCACGGGCATCACCACGTCGCGCGCGGACAGGTTCAGCGCATCGGGCAGGCAGGCCGCATACGCGTGCAGCAGCGTCGAGCGATGCGAGTAGAGCACCCCTTTGGGGTTACCGGTGGTCCCAGACGTATAGCACAGCGACGATGCGGTGTTCTCGTCGAAGCTCGGCCAGTCGTAGCGGTCCGAGTGGGTGTTGACCAGCTCCTCGTAGCACAGGGCGTTGGGCAGTTTGGTCCGCGGCATGCGCGGCTTGTCCGTCATCACCACCCAGCCCTTGACCTGCGTGCACTGCTCGGCGAGCTTCTCCACCAGAGGCACGAAGGTGAGATCCACGAAGACATACTGGTCGTCGGCGTGGTTGATGATGTAGGCGATCTGCTCGGGGAAAAGGCGCGGGTTGATGGTGTGGCAGACCGCGCCGATCCCCGACACCGCATAGTAAGTCTCGAAGTGTCGGAAGCCGTTCCACGCCAACGTGCCGACGCGGTCGGCGGTGCGCACGCCCTGGGACAGAAGCGCATTGGCGAGCTGGCGGGCGCGGCGATGCGCTTCGGCATAGTTGTAGCGGTGCAAGCCGCCTTCGACCAAGCGCGAGACGATCTCGGTGTCGCCGTGATAGCGCTCCGCGTGACGGATCAGCGACGAGATCAGAAGCGGCGCGTTCATCATGAGGCCGTGCATTGGCTTTTCCTCCGAAGCGATTCTCCTTGTCGACCCAGCGAATCATTCTAGCAGCAACCCGATCTCGCCCCGGGCGTCGCGGTTTGCAAGGGTGCCGCGTTGGGCTAGACTGACCTCGATGAAAACCAGCGTGGGATCCGGGGCCATCGCGACGGGCGGCGGGCGATACCGTCCGAGGTTCCGCCGCTCGCACGTCGAGGCGCTGTCAGTCGTTGCGTGTGCTCGGCGTGTCTCCATTGTCACTCCGCCTTGAGGATTTGGTCATGACCGACATCGTTCGCTACGCCGTCCAGGGGCACCTTGGCGTCATCACTCTCGACAACCCGCCCGTCAACGCGCTTTCCGTGAGCAAGGGCGTGCTCCAGCGCATCCTGGACGCGATCAAGGAAGGCGAGCATGAACCGAATGTACGGGCCTTCGTGATTCAGGGCAGCGGTCGCGCGTTTTCAGGCGGCGCCGACATCTCCGAGTTCGGCAAGCCCTATCCGGTGGGGATGGCGACGTTGCCGGCGCTGGCTGCGTATATGGACACCGTAACCAAGCCCATCGTGGCGGCGATCCACGGCTTCGCGCTCGGCGGCGGGCTGGAGTTGGCGCTGGCGTGTCACTTCCGCTGCGCGGTTGCCGGCACACAGCTCGGGCTGCCCGAAGTGAAGCTCGGCATCCTGCCCGGCGCGCATGGCACGCAGCGCCTGCCGCGCGTCATCGGGGCGCAGCGTGCGCTCGACATGATCACAAGCGGGGAGCCCGTCGGCGCGGACAAGGCGCTCGAGCTAGGACTGATCGACGAGATGGTCAAGGGAGAGATCGCTTCCGCCGGCGCCGGCTTCGCCAACCGCGTCGTGCGGGAAGGGCGCGAAGCGCGCAAGACGAGCATGCTGAGCGTCAAGCTCGATCAGCCGGCGGAGGAATTTTTTGCGGCGGCGCGGGCACGCATCGCCAAGGAATACCGCGGTTATCCAGCCCCGCTCGCCATCGTCGACTGCGTGGAGGCGGCCGTGAAGCTCCCCTTTTCCAAGGGCGTGCAGAAGGAACGCGAGCTGTTCGAGAAGCTGCGCGCCACCACGGAGTCCAAGGCGCTACGCCACTTGTTCTTTGCCGAGCGCCAGGTGAGCAAGATTCCCGACGTGCCGGAGGACACGCCCACGCGCGACATCAAATCTGCCGCGCTCATCGGCGCCGGCACCATGGGCGGCGGGATCGCCATGAACTTCGCCAACGCCGGCATTCCGGTGAAGGTGCTCGAAGTGAGCCAGGCCGCCCTGGACAAGGGGCTGGGCGTGGTCCGCAAGAACTACGCCGGCACGGTGTCGAAGGGGCGGCTGACGCAGGAGGAGATGGACAAGCGCATGGCGCTGTTCCAAGGCGTGACCGACTACAACGCGTTGAAAGACGCCGACATCGTGATCGAGGCGGTATTCGAGGACATGGCGGTCAAGAAACAGGTGTTCGAGA
>DATJVW010000437.1:0-4552 GCA_035501675.1 Burkholderiales bacterium | reverse complement strand
CAGGAGAGCGGGTGCCTGGCTCATCCCTGCGGCCTCGACATCAGGCTGTCCAGCGGCAGCTCCAGGAGCGCACGAACGCCACCGCCGGAGCGTGCATCCAGCCGCAGCCGGCCCCCCAGCCGCTCGAACGTCGCCCTGGCCAGCAGCAAGCCGATGCCGTTGCCTCGCCCGTCCGGTTTGGTGCTGAAGAATCCCTGCCCGACGCGCGTCTGCGCTTCCGCGTCCAGGCCCGGTCCGCAATCGCGGATTTCCAGTCGGAGGCGGTCCACGCCCCAGCTGCAGTCGAGCTCGACGCTGTGCGGAGAGGCGTCCGCGGCGTTGTCGAGCAGGTTGACGATCGCCTGCCGCAGCGTGTATTCGTTGAGGATCGTCGGGGCCGGAGCGGGTCCGCTCATGCGCTCGGCCAATGTGACCGCCGGACGCAGCAGCCGCCAGTTCTCGAGCGTCTCGCGCAGGAACTCGTCCACGGCTTGCGCGCCGCCGCCTTCTGCCCGCGCCTCGCCAGCGGCTGCGACCATGCGCGTGATGGTCTGTTTGCAGACCGCCACCTGCTGGCGAAGCGTGACGAGATCGCGGCTGAGCTCGGGCTCGTCCGCGTGGTCCTGCGCCAGCTCGTTCAAGACCACTGCCATAGTCGACAGCGGAGTCCCCAGCTCGTGGGCGGCACCCGCCGCGAGCGTGCCCATCGCGACGATGCGTTCGTTGCGCAGCGCGACTTCCTTCTGCCTGGCGAGCTCGGCGTCGCGCGTACGGATCGCGTGCGCCATGCGCCCCACGAAAAACGCGATAAGGCCGGCGCTCAGCACGAAGTTGACCCACATCCCGATGATATGAACGTGGAACTCGGCCTCGGCGTGGCCGGAATGCGTTGCGGTGATCGGCAAGTGGAAGAAGAACAGCAACCCGTAGCAGCTTGCCGTGATCGCCGCCATGCTCCACGCATGACGTGGCGGCAGCGTGGTGGCGGCGATGACGAGCGGCAGCAGGTAGAGAGAGACGAACGGGTTGGTTGAACCTCCGCTCAGGTACAGCAGTCCCGACAGCGTCGCAACGTCGAGCAGCAGCTGCAGGAAAAGCTCGGCCTGGGTCATGTGTGCTAGCCGCGACCGCCGCCAGCCGAAAAGGCTGACGGCCAGGAGCACAAACAGGAGCCCTCCCATCGCGACCCAGCGCAGCTGGAACCCGAAACCGAGTTGCGCGACACCGATGGTGACCGCCAGCACACAGACCAGCACGCCGCGCAGCACCGTGAGGCGCTTCAGATGCTCGGCGATCGGCGCAGGCTGAGGGTCGCTCGCGTTCACGTGGAATCCTTCTGCTGGCGCAGAATTCTAGCGCCATGCGCAAGCTGTGTGCGGTCTCGACAGGACATTGTCCGGTCGATACTGTAACCTGCGCTTCGGCGAATGCAGGGGACGGCGCCGAAGCATCGCGCTCCAACCGTGTTGGGGGAACGGTGAGGCGAAAGGAAATAAACCCAACTCAAGCACGTAACGGAGGAGCAAGCTTATGGAACGAATGCAACAGCACGAACAGATCGATCTGGCCGACCTAGAGGTTCCCGAGGAACGCGGCGGAGCTGGCATCGGTCGCCGCCGATTCCTTACGGGGCTCGGCGCCGGCGCGGTCGCCCTGGGAGCCAGGGTCGCGCTAGGCGCCGATGCAATGGGGCCGGTCGCTCCGCCGAGCACGGTTTCGGCACCGCCGCGCGACTTCGGCCCGCACGGCGCGCCAAACGTCTACTTCTGGGATGCGGACGTCATCGCAGTCGACCCGTCTTTCTATGGGCTGGCTCAGCCGAACGCGCCCATACAGCGCCTCTGGACCGGCACACTGTGGTCCGAGGGACCGGCATGGAATGCCCAGGGTCGCTATCTGGTGTGGAGCGATATCCCCAACAACCGGCAGCTGCGCTGGCTGGAGGACGACGGGCGCGTGAGCGTGTTTCGCGTGCCATCGAACAACAGCAACGGCAACACCTTCGATTTCCAGGGTCGTCAGCTGTCCTGCGAGCACTTGACGCGCCGGGTGGTGCGCTACGAGCTCGACGGGTCGGTAACAGTGATTGCGGACTCTTACAACGGCAAGCACCTCAACTCGCCGAATGACATCGTGCCGCACCCGGACGGCAGCTACTGGTTCACCGATCCGCCCTACGGTGGGCAGTTGTATGAAGGTGCGCCGGATGCGCCCGGTGGTCCAACCAATGCGCATGGCAAGCTGAAGCAACGCCTAGGACAGGCCGCGGAAGTCGGCAGCCTCAAGCGCGAGCTGCCGACCAACTGCTATCGCGTCGACCCGAGCGGGAAGATCGACATTGTGGTGACCGAGGACCAGGTTCCCGACCCGAACGGGATCTTGTTTTCGCCGGACTACAAGAAGCTGTACGTGATCAGCACGGGCAAGGGCCCGGGCGACACGGGGCCGGGCGGCAAGGGCAACATGTTTGTGTTCGACGTCGGAAGCGACAACAAGCTCTCCAACCAGAAGTTGTTCTCAGACTTCATGGTGGACGGGGTCAAGTGCGGGCCGGACGGCGCGCGCTGCGACGTGGAAGGCAATCTATGGTGTTCCAGCAACGCGGGCCGCAGCGTCGGTTATAGCGGCGTGACGGTCTGGAATCCCGCGGGGAAGCTGATCGGTCGCATCCGCCTGCCGGAAGTGTGCGGCAACGTGTGCTTCGGTGGGCCGAAGCGCAACCGGCTGTTCATGGCTGGCAGCCAGTCTCTGTACGCGGTCTACGTGGCTACCCAGGGCGCCACGCCCGGTTGACGACTTCGCGGTCGCCTGAGCGGGCGATCCGCGCCACCTAAGCTGTCCGGAAGACCCGCACGATGTTTCATGCGGGTCTTCCTTTTTGTTCGCAGCCGTAAGCCTATTGAAAGCTGGCGCCCCTTTGTTGTACAAGGAGCGCTCTGCTATCGAACCCATCAGCGCGCCACCTGGCAGGGTGTGGCCCGTCAGCGTGTGATGTTGCACCGCCGCGGCCCTGCGAAAGCGGTCCATGGTTCGTGGTGGAGGAGCCTCAAACCCAAGAACGCCAACAGAGGAGCAAGCCATGGAGCGAGTACAACTGCATAAATTCATCGACTTGGCAAAACCAACCCAGCAGCCCAAGGAACCGAAGGGGATGAGCCGCCGCGAGTTCCTGGCGGCGGTCGGCACCACCGCGGCGATCACAGCGATGGCGCCGGATGCCTTCGCCCGCAACTTCATCGATCAGTACGATGCCGACGGCCCGATCGCGCGCTACCCGAACCCGGACGTGATCGTGTTGGACAAGCGCTTCAAGTACAAGCTCGGCAACACGCCCATCCTGCGGCTGTATCGCGGCACGATGTGGGCAGAAGGGCCGGCTTGGAACGGGGTTGGACGGTTTCTGTCCTGGAGCGACATCCCGAACAACGAGCAGCTGCGGTGGCTGGACGAGGACGGCAGCGTGCACCGGCAATTCCGTTATCCGTCGAACAACTCGAACGGCAACTTCTACGACTACTCCGGTCGCCAGGTGGCGATGGAGCACGGCACGCGCCGAGTGGCGCGCTATGAGCTCGACGGAAGCTACACCGTTCTCGCCGACAGCTACCAGGGCAAGGGGCTGAATGCTCCCAACGACGGAGCGGCGCATCCTGACGGCTGGTATTTCTTTACCGATCCGGGCTACGGCGGACTGATGAATTACGAGGGCGTTCGACTCAATACGGGTTCGGTGCAGCCCGTGCAGAAGGAAGCGGTCTATCGCATCGACGCGCCGGGCAAGATCGAGAAGGTGGCCGATGAGCCGTGGAAACCCAATGGCCTGTGCTTCTCGCCCGACTTCAAGAAGGTGTACATCGCCGACACCGGCAAGTCGCACTACCCCGATGCCAAGAGCGTGATCTGGGTGTTCGACGTGGACGGCAAGAAGCTCAAGAACGGCAAGTTCTTCGCCGAGATGACGGTGGGCGGCAAGACCGGCTTCGCGGATGGTATCCGCTGCGACGAGGACGGCAACGTCTGGGCGGGCATGGGCTGGGTCGGCGACGGCTACGACGGCGTGTTCATCTTCGCACCCGACGGTACGCGCATCGGGGCGATCCGCATGCCGGAAATCATTTCCAACATCGCGTGGGGCGGCAAGAACCGCAACCGGTTGTTCATGACCGGTAGCACGTCGCTGTACGCGGTGTACGTGGAAACGAGAGGCGGCCCGATTGGGGGTTGAGCAAAGATTCGATCCTTCCTGCCCCGCCCGGAGCTCCGGGCGGGGTTTTTTGTCCTCCTAGCTACTTTATCTGCACGCGGAGAGCAGCCGGTCGATCGTGTGCTGTGCGCGGTGCAGATAGCCCGCGCCAAACAGGTTGAGGTGGTTGAGCACGTGATACAGGTTGTACAGCTCACGTCGCTCGCGGTGCCCTGCCTCGAGTGGCCAGGCTTGCTGGTACGCGTGGTAGAACTCGGGCGCGAAACCGCCGAACAGAAGGGTCATGGCGAGGTCTGCCTCGCGGTCACCGTAGTAAACCGCGGGGTCGAAGATCACGGGCTCGTCACCGGCGCTCGCCGCGGCGTTTCC
>DATJVW010000436.1:0-19484 GCA_035501675.1 Burkholderiales bacterium | reverse complement strand
CACATCGGATTTGGCTTCCTGCTCGGCCTTGGCGGTCGGGTAGTCGCCGTCCACGATCTCGACTTCCACCCCGGCGTGCTCACCATCGTCGATGGCGACGGCGGCCTTGGGCCATTCCTTGTGAAGCTGCTCGAGCAGGATATCCTTAAACGCCTCGTAGTCCTCGTCGGACACCAAGCCCAGCATGTCCCGGTCAGCGTAATAGGTGATGACGAGTTGTCTGCTCATCGACCCGACTCCCTCAGCCTGCTGCGCGAATCAGTAGCACGTGCCCGATTCCATGGCGCAGTCAAGTCAAACCAAGTTCCGAGTTCCCATAAAAAGCATAGCACGACGCGATTGCAACGTCGCGCCAGCCGCAAGACAAAGCCGGGGCGATCGGGTTTGCACAATTTCTGGCACGATCGATGCGAGGGCTCCAGGTATGGGCAGTAATGCAGCAACCCTTCCCCGGTGCCTGGGGCTCGACTGAAAGAAGCGCGTTCATTCCTTCGGCCTGCGGGTCGAACTGAGGAGGGGTGTGGTGGAGACGAGGAGGATCGAACTCCCGACCTTCGCATTGCGAACGCGACGCTCTCCCAGCTGAGCTACGTCCCCCACGTTTCCCGGGTGTGCCCGGAGCAACCGGACCGCCCCAAGGGGTTGATTAGGCTGGCACTACTGCGGTGCCCGGGCGGCGAGTGGAGGCATATCATATACTTAAAAGCTTTAGGCGGTAAACCGACTTTGACCCCACCGAAGCGAGAGGACGCGTGAATCTGAGCGATAAGCCGTACGGCTACAAACACATCGTCCCGCTGGACCGCAGCAAACGGCTTCGGCTGCCCGAGTCGGGTGAAGCGCCAGCATTCTGTCATCGGCTGCACGCCGTTCCAATCAGTGCCGCCGAGTTCCCGGCCGCGGTGCGCGACTATCCGATCGTGTTCGTGCGGCGCAGCGGCCAGCCCGGGTTCACGTCGATGGTGATCCTGGGCATGCACGAGGGGCAGAACCTGTTCGTCATGGCGGACGGCAAATGGGACCGGCGCACCTACATGCCGGCTTACGTGCGCCGCTATCCGTTCTGCTTGGTCGCCGCGCAGGAGGCCGCCGTCGGTCCAGGCGAGCGGCTGATCTGCGTCGACCCCGAGGCGGTGGACGAAGCCGAAGGACGCCCGATGTTCGACGAGCTGGGTGAACCGTTGCCGCACTGGACCATGATCGAGCGCATGTTGCACGAGTATGAGGACGACCTGACGCTGACGCGGGACATGTGCGGCGCATTCGCCAGGCTAAACCTCCTGGAGCCGTTTACGCTGCGCGCCGAGCTGGTGGGCGGGTTCTCTCTGTCGATGGAGGATCTGTTCCGCATCAACCGGGAAGCCCTGCTTGAGCTGGGCCATGGCGAACTGCACGACCTCGTGTGCAAGGGCTGGCTCGACCACATCTACGCCCACCTCTTTTCGCAGGACAATTTCCAGCGTCTGCTCAGCCGCCGCAGCTTCTTCGCGGCCGATCCGCCTTCCAACCCAAAACAGTACAACTAGGCGCAGCCCTCAGTAGCGCGCGCGGGCTCCCTGCGGCCGATAGGCCCAGATCAGCATGACGATGCCGCCCAGGATCATGGGCAAGCTGAGCCATTGCCCCATGGACCATCCCATGGCGAGCAGTCCGAGGAAGGTGTCTGGCTCGCGGGTAAACTCGACCAGGAAACGCAGCACGCCGTAACCGAGCAGGAACAGACCGGACACCGCCCCGGTCGGGCGCGGCTTGCGAGAGTAGAACCAGAGGATCGCAAACAGCAGCGCGCCCTCCAGCCCCGCCTCGTACAGCTGCGAAGGATGACGCGGCAGCTCGTCCACATTGCGAAAGATCATCGCCCACGGCACGTCGGTCGGGCGTCCCCACAGCTCGGCGTTGATGAAGTTGCCGATGCGGCCCGCGCCCAGGCCGAGCGGAGCGAGCGGGGCGAGGAAGTCGGTCACGTCGAACCACTTGCGCTGGGAGCGGTGCGCGAACCACCACATGGCGAGGATCACGCCCAGGAAGCCGCCGTGAAATGACATCCCGCCCTCCCACACGTACAAGATGCGGATGGGGTCGTGCATGTACTCCGCAAACTTGTAGAAGAGCACGTAGCCCAGGCGCCCCCCCAGTACCACGCCAAGCACGCAGTAAAACAACAGGTCGTCCAGGTCGCGCGTGGTCCAGCCAAGGTCCGGGCGCGCGCGCACGCGCACACGGCCCAGCAGCAGGCCGGCCAAGAAGCCGACCAGGTACATCAGCCCATACCAGCGGATGGAGACGGGGCCGAGCTGCAGTGCAACCGGGTCGAACTGCGGGTGAACCAACATGGGGGCGGCCGGTGTGATGGAGCGGTCGGTCGGTCCGACCGCAATGACCGCATTATAAGGGAGGCCGCCGAATGCGCCGCCGGGCCGCTCCACGGCGCAACGGCCGCGGGCGAATGCATCCCGGCACTAGCGCAGTCGGGCGCAATGCGGTCACAATCCGCGTGCCATCGCAGGGTTTGGGAGCGGAGGACGCATGCTGAGTTGGATCAGGGGCCGGAGGTCGGACCATCTCCTCGACGACAAGGAAGGCGCGAGCATCCTGCTCGAAGAACTGGCGGGGAAGGATCCGGTCCCGGCGCTGGAGCTGGTGTCGTCCTACCTGGATGCGGTCAAGACGGCAGACAACCTGAAGCCCGGGAGGGCGTTCGAGATCGTCGACCTGCTCGACCGCACCGGCCGTCCGATAGAGCGGCGGTTAAACCAGGCGTTCGTCGCCGATAGCCAGCGTTTGACGCGGTTCCAGCAGGCGCGGTTGTGGACCACCGTCTATGCCTACTGGACCCAGATCACCGAGGGCTACCGCTTCTGCCTGGCCAAATATGAGGTCGGCGCCGTAGGCGCCGCCGCGCTCAGGCCACAGCTGCCCCGAATCACCTGCAGGGCCATGCGGGCGTGCGCCGGGCAGCTCAAGTGGACGCTGCTGCGCTACGGTCCCGTCGAGCCGCGCGTGTGGCAGGACCTGGGCGCAATGTATCTGCTCGCCGAGTCGTTGCGGTTTGCGCAAAACACGCTCGGGGTGTATCGGGGGGCCAAGGGGGAGTCCAGCCCCGAACGGGAATTGCTGCGCGCGTTGATGCTGACGGTATCCGCGCCCGACGGTTTGCTTCCCACGCAGATCGAGATCGCCGAGCGTGTCATCGCCCAGCTCGCAGGGCGCTTTCGCATGGCGCCCCATCCCGCCCGGGGCGTGCACTACATCTTCGAGCTGTCGGGCGAGCACCCCCCCGGACGGCTGCCGGCCAACTCCCGCTTGACGGCGAGCATGCGGGGCTTCGGTGCCGGAGAGGCTTCGGCGGACGTCGAGCAGATGATGCGGTCCATCGATCGAAACCAGGCGCTTCCGCCTGAGCTCGCGCTGGGGGACGATTACAGCCCCGCGCTGGTACAGACCACGCTGCGCCATCTGCTGCGTTACTGGGCGCCCACCTTGCCGCAACGCAGGGAGCGGCGGCGGCGGCATGTTGAGCGCGTCAGCGTGGTACATGACTTCGACGAGGTGGTGGCAAACGTGGGCGGGCTGTTCCTCGAATCTCCGTTCGTCAGCAACGACGAGGAGTGGGTCGTCGAGAACGAGAGCAAAGGCGGACTCGGGGCATTCGTGCCGCAACCGCACGGCGCGTGGCTCAAGGTCGGCAATCTCATCGGCATCCGGCGGGAGGAGGGTGTTTCCTGGGGCGCCGGGATCGTGCGCCGCGTGACCACCGATGAGCAAGCTAACCGTTACATCGGCGTCGAAATCCTGGCCCATGGGGGCGCCGCCGTGACCATCCTGGCGGCGTCGATGAGCGCAAAGGACAGTTCCCTGCCGCCGGGGGGCGAGCTGTGCATCCTGCTGCCATCGGCCACCGTCCAAACCGGGGAAGCGACACTGCTCATGCGACCGGGCTTGTTCTCGCCTTCGTGCAACCTTCTCATGCGCGCTTACGACCGCGAGTACCTGCTGCTGCCGCTGGGGCTGGTGGAAAGCAGCGACGAGTTCGACCTCGGGCACTATCGCATCTTTGAGCAGCGGCACTAGGCGCTACTCCAGTTCGTCGATGTTGCGCGGCCAGCTCTTCTTCAACAGGCGAGACAGCGCTCGGTCCGCGAGGACGCGCCCACCGGTCTGGCAGCGGGCGCAATAGTTGGTCTCGTTCTGCGCGTAGACGATGCGTTGTACCGGCGCGCCGCACACAGGGCAAGGCTGCCCGTAGCGGCCGTGCACGGCCATGTGGTCGCGAAAGGCCGTGACTTTATCGGGAAAGGCGTTCCCCGCTTCGCGGCGCAGGCGCTGCGTCCACTCGCTCAGCACGTGCTGCGCCGCCGCGTGGAGCTGCGCTATGTCTTCCTTCGCGAGCTGAGAGGTGAGCGCCACTGGGGAGAGCCTGGCCCGATGCAGGATCTCGTCCGAGTAGGCGTTGCCGATGCCGCTGAAGATCCGCGGATCGGTGAGCGCGCGCTTGAGCGTGTGGTTTTCCGCTTTCAAACGCGCGGAAAACGCATCGAGATCCGCCCCCACGACCTCCAGTCCGCCGGCATCGAACCGCTCCAGTGCCGCCTCGCCCTGCACCAGGTGCAGCGAGGCTCGGCGCATGGTGCGGGCCTCGGTGAACAGCAGGGAGCCGCTGGAAAACTCGAGCACGGCCAGTGCGACACGCCCGGGCGCTTTGCCTCCCGCGCCCCTCCAGCGCAAGCGGCCGGCGACCATCAAGTGCAGCACGATGAACAGATCGCCTTCGAGCCCGATCGCGATACGCTTGCCGATGCGGCGCAGCTCGATGACCCGCCGGCCTTCGACCGCGCTGATGGGCGGATCCGCCGTTCGCAGCAGGAACGGACTGAGCAGCCGGACGCGTTCCAGTCTCTGGCCGATGATCCTGCTGCCCAGCGCCTCGACGTAGACCACGATGTCAGGGAGCTCAGGCATGACGCGATCGCTCAGGGCACCTGCGCGGAAGGCATGCGTTCGAGGATGAGGTTGGTCTTGGTGTCGAGCCAGGGCGTGTCGCGGTTGCGGTCGTAGTAGCGCGGCTTGGGCACCATGGCCGCCAAGCGCGCGGCCTCCCATGCGTCCAGGTTTGCGGCGCCGTGGTTGAAGTAGTAGCGCGCAGCGGCTTCCGCGCCAAACACCGCGTTGCCCCACTCGATGCTGTTGAGATAGATCTCGAAGATGCGCTGTTTGCTCATCACCGTCTCGATCATGACCGTGATGATGGCCTCCTGCACCTTACGCAGCGGCGAGCGGCGTCCGGACAGGAACAGGTTCTTGGCCAATTGCTGGCTGATGGTGGACCCGCCGGCGACGATCTTGCCCTTCTTCAGGTTCTTTTCATAGGCTTTCTGGATGGCGTCCCAATCGAACCCCTCGTGCTCCATGAAATTGGCATCCTCTGCCGCGATCAATGCGCGTTTGAGGTTCAACGAGATCTTGTCGTAAGCGACCCACTGGTGGCGCAGTCTCGCTTCGCGGCTTCGCTCTTGCAGCAGTTCGAGGCGCTGCTGCATGAACGCGCTGGTGGAGGGGTTGAACCAGTTCCACCACAACACGTGACCGAAGATCCACAGCTCGTACGCAAGCGCGAGCCCGGCGCCGAGCACGAGCGCCCGCCCGAGCCAGCGCCACGGCTTCCTCTTCATCGCGCCTTGAGCGCTTCGATGACGGGACGAGTCTGCGGGCGCACGCCGCGCCAGATGAGGAAGGATTCGGCAGCCTGCTCAACCAGCATGCCGATCCCGTCGGCCAGCCGTGCCGCGCCCTGGCTCAGCGCCAGTTCCAGGAACGGCGTCATGCCCTTGCCGTACATCATGTCGTAGGCGAGACTGTCGGGTCCGAAGGTGCCTTCGGGCACGTCGGGCGCGGTGTCGTTCAGGCTGGCGGCCGTCGCGTTGATGATCAAATCGAACTGCCGACCGGCGAGCTCGGGGTAGCTGCTCGCGCTCAGCGTCGCGGGGCTGATGCTCCGGGCGGTGCGCAAGCGCCCTGCGAGGCGCTCGGCCTTCTCCACCGTACGATTGGCGATGACCAGCCGCCCCGGTTTCGCCTCCAAGAGCACGCTCGCCACGCCTTGCGCCGCGCCCCCTGCACCCATCACCAGCACGTCGCGTCCCTCGATCCGAAAGCCCAGATTGTCCTGAATGTCGCGCACCAGCCCGGTGCCATCGGTGTTGTCGCCATAGACAGTGGCGCCCTCGAACTTCAGTGTGTTGACCGCTTCCGCCTCCTGGGCGCGCACCCCGAGCTCGTTGGCGAGCCTGAACGCCTCCAGCTTGAACGGCAGCGTCACGTTGAGCCCGTGGCCGCCCTCGGCGCGGAAGTCCTGAACCGTCGCGGAAAATCTGTCGAGCGGCGCCAGGATGCGCTCGTACACCAGGTCCTGCCCGGTCTGCCGGGCAAACTCCGCGTGGATGAAGGGTGACTGGCTGTGCGCCACCGGGTTGCCGATGACAGCGTAGCGATCGGTCACGGGGCGGGTCAGTTATCGCTGGTCAGTAGGAGGTCGCTGCGGGTGAAGGCCCAGTTGCGCGTGATGTGGAGGATGTCAGCCTCCTTTCTCAGTTCGGCCGGAAACGGCCGGAACGGACCAGCGAGCTGAACGATCCTCTCCACCGCAATGTCCAGGATCGGCGAGCCGGAGGAGCGATCGATCTCCACTCTCTCCACCGTGCCGTCGGCCCTGATCCCCACCGTCACCATCACCGTGCCGAACACGCCGCGCCGCTTAGCCTCGCCCGGGAAGTTGGCCGTCCCGACTCGCTCGATGCGCTGGCGCCAGGAGTCCAGATACTCGGCCTCCAGTGCGCTTTGCGTGCGCGCGCCCAGGAACTTGCGCTTGGGCAGCTTCTGGTAGGCCTCCCATTCCCGCGCGATCTGGGCCTCCAGCCGGGCGATCGTCAGTTGCTGATGGGGCAGATCGGCCAGCTGCGGCGCATGGCTCGGCAAGACTTGCTCGACGGGTCGTGTGTTGGCGTCTGTGGCGTTGCTGTCACGCTCCAAGCGCGTCAGCAGGCGGTGCGCTTCCAGCTCCAACTGCTGCACGCGCTTCGCGGCCAGCGACAACTCGGCATCGGTGGGCATATCGGGCAGCGCTGGCAGATTGCTCTTGGCACGCCGGTTGGCCTCGGTGTTGCCGCCGCCGTCTAGGTGCGCCTGGGCCAGAGCGTCGGCGCGCAACGGGCGCGACGCGGACTTGCTGTTTACCAGGAATACCTCGATAGGGGCAGCGGCGGTTTTGGAGTTCAGCGCATCGGGGAACTGGAACGTGATCAGCAGCAGAACCGAGTGGAACACCACGGATAGGGCGAGCGCGACGCTGAGCGGACCACTGTTGGAAGGCAGAAGGAGCGGATCGGCGACCGGGTCGGACCGATCGGCCCGATTGGCGGCCGCGCGAGGAACCGGCAATGCTGGCGAGGCGACTGTCAAGATTCGCTATTTTAGGTGAGATGGCAGAGCCTGTCACAGCACGGCGCTCGCTGGCTCGCTCTAGGCGGCACCGCTGTATTCCGCGTGGAAGGTCAGCTCCAACAGATCGATATCGGAGATTTTGAGTTCAACCTTTACCCCGGGGTCCAGCAGCGGCAGCGACATCACCCGAGCGATCAGCGGGATGCGGTCTATCTTGACGAGGTTCTCCCGGATCACCTCGGCAGGCGTTGTCAGCACGCCCTCCTGGATCAGCCAGCGCAGGCACCAGTAACGCTCCATGGTGTGCTGGAACTGCGCATAGACATCGGAGGCGATCTCGAAGTCGCGTATGGCCGAGAGCATCTGCTCGCTGCCGGCCGTATACGGCGCCGGCTCGCCTCGGTGCCAGGCCAGAAGCTGGCGCTGGTTGATCAGGTCCACATAGCGTCTGATCGGCGAGCTGGCCCAGATATATTGAGAAACACCCAGGCCGTGGTGACCCGAGGGCACTGTGGACATGCGCACTTTGCCGTTGCTCTGCACGCGATAGATGCCGGCTATTCCGGCTTCCGCCAGGGTGCGACCCCACTCCGAGTTGACCAGGATCATCAGCTCCGAGACGAGCTTATCCACCGGCGAGCCGCGCCGGCGCTCCACGATGCGCACGCGCCCGTTTTCGAGATAGAAGTTGTAGTCCATGTGGACCGCCCTGACAGGCTCCGGGCGGCCGCGTCCGGCTTCCAGCACGGTGGCGAGTTCCCACAGCAGCTTCAACTCGCGCATGAAGGGGAAGTCGGGCAGCGCGGCGGTCACGCTCTCCTCGTTGAACTGCGCCTCCAGTTCCGCGTGCCGCAGGTTGGCCGCCATGCGGATCTGCTCGAGCGCGGTGCGATTGCCGCGCACGGCGAGGTCCGAGGAGACCTCCAGGTACAGCGACAATGCCGGGCACGTGCGGCCCTCGGTCAGAGAGTAGCGCGCGATGGCCCAGTCGGGCAGCATGGTGATCTTGGCGCCCGGCGTGTATACCGTGGAAAGCCGCGTCGCCGCCTCCTGATCCACCGGTGAGCCCCGCACTATCCCGAGCGCCGGTGCGGCGATATGGATACCGATGCGCCAGCCACCGCCGGGCTCCGGGGTCACCGAGAAGGCATCGTCGATCTCGGTGGTGGTGCTGTCGTCGATGCTGAAGGCGGCGACATCCGCGTGGGGCAGCTCGACGAGCGGCGCTGCCTCGCCGGAATCGGCGAAGCCTATGCCGCGCGGGAAGTACTCGAACAGGAAGCGATCGAAGTGATAGTCCCGGGTGGACGGGATCGCTCCGCACTTTTCCAGCAGGCGCAAGGTCGAGAGCCTCAACTGAGCGGCCGTTTCCTCGAGCGCCTTCACCTCCACCGTGCTGCGGTCCGGCTTGTAGAGCAGTTCCGCCATCCGCGGGCGGAACGCGTCGGGCAACTCGAAACGCCGTAGCTGCTCCGCGTACTGAGCCTGCAGCAGCGCCTGCTGACGCTTGCGCTCGACGCTCGCAAGCGCGGCCTTGAGGGCCTCCGGCGGAGCCGGCCGGTAGCGCCCCCTGCCCTTCTTGTAGAAGTACATGGGAGCACCGTGCAGGCGAAGCAGCACCGCGGCCGATTCCCGGGGGTCGGGCAGGTGCCCGAAGTAGTCACGCGCCAGCGTGTCGTAGGAGAACTCCTCCTGCCCGCAGCACTCCCACAGGAAATCCAGGTCGATGTCGTTGGCCGTTTTCTGCGCGCCCTCCATGAAGGCGGACAGCGGCTCGTTGAACCGAAACAGGACGCTGGAGGTCTTTATCTTGGTGCGCTTGCCATGCGGCGCCTCGACCTGCAACGAAGCGTCATTGTCGGCAAGGATGGTGCCGATCCTGAAACTACCTTCCTCCTCGTAAAAGACGTTCATGCGTAACGCGCGTGCGCGCTGCCGCGAGACGCTGAGCCACTCGCGGCTCGACATCGCACAAACCGGGAAGCGCTGAAGGGGAGCATGAACGTGCCGGCCGAAGTGAGCGCGGCATTATAGCGAAGTGGGGTGCTCTGTTGACGCCATCGCCCGCGGGCTGCTCCGCTCAGCAGATCCCGGCGAAGCGCAGCACGCTGTCGAGGTAGTCGGCGAAGTTGCTGAAGCCGTGGTCGCCGCCCTGCACGACGAGCTGTTTGGCCCCCGCATACTTGCGCACCGCGACGCGGTAATCGAGCACCTCGTCGCCGGTGGTGACCATCAGGTAATAGCGATCGCTGTGGGTAAGCCGCTCGACCTCCAGCGCACGCAGCTCATCGAGGTGCTGCTGGGTCAATTCGTAGACCTCGCCCGAATAGAGGTTGCGCTGTGCACCCAGGTAAGCGCGCAGCCCATCGTATGGCTTGACGGCGGGATTGACGAGCACCGCGCGCACGTCGAACTGCTCCGCGAGATAAGTGGCGTAGTAGCCGCCGAGCGAGCTGCCTACGAGCGTCACCTGCTGCGGGCTGGCCTGGCGAAGCTGCCCCTCGAGCAGCGCGACGGCGCGTGCCGGGCGATCGGGCAGTGCCGGGCAGCAAAACTCCGCGCTTCTGCCCATCTCCTCAAGCTTCTGCCGGAGGCGTTGCGACTTATGCGACGCGGGCGAGCTGTTGAAGCCGTGAACGTAGATCAGCATGAGGCGGCCGGCGTCCCTTGAAGCGCGAGGTAGCGCCTGCGCGCCGGCTTGAGCACGGTCAACGCCACAAGGGCGGTGGCGAAATTCATCGCGATCACGACGGCAAACACGCTCGTCCACGTGGCGCTGGCCTGATACAAGAGCGCCGCCAGCGGTCCGCCGAGAATCGAGCCCACGCCCTGAGCCATGTACAGCAGGCCGTAGTTTGTCGTGGCGTGGCGCGGGCCGAACGTGTCGGTCAGGGTGGAGGGAAAGAGCGAGAAGATCTCTCCCCACCCGAAGAAGACCACACCCGACAGCAGGACGAACAGCACGGCGTTGTCCCGCGTCAGCAGCCACGCGGTCATCGCGCACCCCTCGAGCGCGAAGGCGACGAACATCGTGTTCTCGCGCCCGACCCGGTCCGACATCCATCCGAAGAAGGGCCTCGTCAATCCATTCGTGATGCGGTCCAGCGTGAGCGCGAGCGGCAGCGCGGCAAATCCTAGGACGGCCACCTCGGCCACGCCGAAGTCGCGGGCGAAGGCGCCCATCTGAGAGATCACCATCAGCCCCGAGGTCGACATCATGGTCATCATCAGGAACAGAAGCCAGAAGATCGGCGTCCTCAGCATCTGGGTCGGAGTCGCGTCGCGAGCATGTGCAGAAGAGGGCAGCGGGCCGTCGAGCCTGGGAGCATAACGCTTCGGCGGGCTCTTCAACGCCAGCGCCGCGGCCAGTCCGACGGCGCCGAACACCAGTCCATAGACGACCAGCGTGTGCCGGTAGCCGGATCCGGCGATGGCGATCGAGATCGGAAAAGTGCTGAAGACGGCTCCCATTCCATAGCCGGCCGCCACCAGACCGGTCGCGAGGCCGCGCTTGTCGGGAAACCACTTCACCATGAGACCGATCACTCCGATGTAGATGATCCCGGTCCCCACACCCCCCAACAGCCCGTAGGTCAAGTAGAGCGCAACGACGTCATGGGCGCGCGCGGCGAGCACCCAGCTGGCGCCGGTGAAAATGGCCCCGAGCGAGAGCAACCGCCTGGGACCGAATCTCTCGACGAGGAACCCCTGCACGGGGGCGAGAAAAGTCTGTAGCACGATGAGGATCGAGAAGGTGACTTGGAGTCTTGCCAGAGTCACGCCCAGCTCGACCGCCATCGGTTTGGTGAACAGCGCCCAGACGTACTGCGGGCTCGAAATCGACATCATGCAAACCATGCCCAGCGCCAGCTGTCCCCACCGCTGCGCGGCGCCTTCCACGCGCGCTACTGGCGGCTCGACCGGCGCAGGGACCGCTGGGGAGATCCGCTCTGGCATGTCCACCTCACCTCGCGGCGAGCGCGTCCAGCAGCTTGGCGTGGATGCCGCCGAATCCGCCGTTGCTCATGATCAGCACGTGGTCCCCGGGCTGCACCGCGGCCGCGATGGCTTGAACCAGTTGCACGAGATCGTCGTAGCAGGTCGCCTTCGCGCCTAGCGGCGCTAGCGCGCCCTGCGCGTCCCAGCCGATGCCGCCGGTGTAGCAGAACACCCGCTGCGCGTCAGACAGGCTCGGCGCCAGGCGATCTTTCATCACCCCCAGCCTCATGGTGGCGGAACGCGGCTCCAGCACCGCGACGATCCTGGCCTCTCCCACCTTGGCCCGCAGGCCGGCGATGGTGAGCTGCACCGCAGTCGGATGGTGTGCGAAATCGTCGTATACCGTCACGCCGTTCACGACGCCGCTCACCTCCATGCGACGTTTGACGTTCTTGAACCGACCCAGGGCGGCAAGCCCCTGCGCGACCGGCACGCCGGCGTGGCGCGCCGCCGCCAAGGCGGCGAGCGCGTTGTGGCGATTGTGCTCGCCCAGCAGCTCCCAACGCAGGCTGCCTGCGGATCTTCCCCTGAAGCGCACGTCGAAACCGCCGTCGGAAGCGGGCTCACCGGAGCACCAGCCGTCATCGACTCCAACCAGCTCGACCGCTGTCCAGCAGCCGCGCTCGAGCACCCGCTTCACGCTCTGCTCCCACCCGTTGGCGACGATCAGCCCGCTGCGCGGAATGGTGCGCACGAGGTGATGGAACTGCGTTTCGATGGCAGCCAGATCCGGAAAGATGTCGGCGTGGTCGTATTCGAGGTTGCTCAGCACCGCGGTACGCGGACGGTAGTGGACGAACTTCGAGCGCTTGTCGAAGAAGGCGGTGTCATACTCGTCGCCCTCGATGACGAAGAAGGCGGAGTCGGTCAACCGGGCCGAGATGCCGAAGTTTTCCGGCACGCCACCGATCAGGAACCCGGGGCTCAGGCCCGCGTCTTCCAGGATCCACGCCAGCATGGAGCTCGTGGTCGTCTTGCCATGGGTTCCGGCCACCGCGAGCACCCATTTTTCCCGCAGCACCTGCTCGTACAGCCACTGCGGGCCGGATACGTAGGCCAGGTTGCGGTCGAGGATCTCCTCTACCAGCGGATTGCCGCGCGACACCACGTTGCCGATCACGAACAGGTCCGGCTTGAGGTCCACCTGCTTCGGGTCCCAGCCTTCGGTCAAGCCGATGCCGAGCGATGCCAGTTGAGTGCTCATCGGGGGATAGACGTTGGCGTCGCAGCCGGTCACGTCGTGGCCCGCCTGCTGCGCGATCACCGCGATGCCGCCCATGAAGGTGCCGCAGATCCCTAGGATGTGTATATGCATGCGAAATCGAGTGAAGCGCTGAGACGCTAAGGCAGCGAGGCGGCATTCTACAGGAGCCGGCTCAAATCCCCGCTGCGAAACCCGGTCAGCGCGCGGTCCAGTCCGCGCCCCAGCGCGATGACCTTGAAGAGCTCGCCCATCTCGGCCGGACTGAGGAGCTTGTGTGCCTGAGCGGCCAGCGGCAGGTACGTCGCGGCGTCCGCGGCAGGCGTGCGCGCTATGAGGTCGGTGATGCCGAGATTGATCAGGAACTGCGCTTGCGTGACGTATCCAAGCAGCCCCAACCCCGCCTCGGTGGCCGCCTGTGCTACCCCGGTGAAATCGACGTGGCTGGTGATATCTTGCAGGCCCGGGGCGAAGAACGGATCGCCGTGGGTACGGTGCCGGAAATGGCACATCAGCGTGCCCCGATTGCGCTGCGGATGATAGTACTCCCGCTCGCCGAAACCGTAGTCGACGATCAGCAGAACACCAGTCTCGAGGACGCCGGCAAGCGTTCGCACGAGCGCCGGCACGGCTTGGCTGACCTCGCTCACGTACGACGCCTGCAGGCCCAGGCGCTTGGCCTGCGCGGAGAGGCGCGGGTCGGTCAACGGGCGGTCTTCCCACACGAACGCCTCGCCGTTCCAGGCGATGCCGCGTTCGTAAATCCCGTCCTCGCCCCATACGATCAGGTGCGTCGGCAACGCATCCAGCACCTCGTTGCACACCACCACGCCGCGGAAGGCCCAGGGCGTGCGGTCGATCCACTCGACCCGGGAGGCCAATCGCAGCGGAAGATCCCGCACCCGCTGCTTCTGCCGCGCAGATAATGCCCCGCTCACTTCGAGGATGACGTAGCGGCGCGGAAGCGCTCCGTTCGCATCGAGCGCCTGCAACATGTCAGTCGCCATGCGCCCCGACCCGGCCCCCAGCTCGAGCACGTCACCTGCAGTATCTGCAAGGACTTCTGCGACCTGCACCGCGAGGGTCTGGCTGAACAGCGACGAGAGCTCAGGAGCGGTGATGAAATCGCCCGCACCGCCGAACTTGGTCGCGCCGCCGGCATAGTAACCGAGCCCGGGCGCGTACAACGCGAGTTGCATGTAGCGGTCGAAGCCTATCCAGCCGCCGCAGCGCGCGATGTCGGCGGCGATTCGCCTGACTAGCTTGCGGCTGTGCGCGACGGCGTCGGGGTCGTCTGCCAGGTCAGCGAGGCTGGCGTTGGTCACGATGAGGGATAAGCGGGCGGGGCCGGTAATTCGGCTAGAATTCTACTGGACTGGCAACGGGCACCAAGATGGCCGAGAGGGTCGTGCTGATCACCGGAGGCGCGCGCCGCGTGGGTGCGGCCACCTGCCGCATGTTGCACGCCTGTGGCGCCAGCGTCATGCTGCACTATCGCTCTTCGGCGGAAGAGGCGCGGGCGCTGCAGGCCGAACTGAACGCCATGCGCGCCGACAGCGTGGCGCTGGTGCAGGCCGACCTGCTCAATATCGCGCTGCTCCCCAGCATGGTCAGCGAGACGGTCAATCGCTTCGGCCGGCTGGACGTCCTGATCAACAACGCTTCGAGCTTCCATCCGACGCCCATCGGCGAGACCACCGAGCAATCCTGGGATGACCTGGTGGGGACCAACCTCAAGACCCCGTTGTTCCTTTCGCAGGCGGCGGCGCCGCATCTCAAGCGCAGCCACGGTTGCATCGTCAACATCGTCGACATCCATGCCGACCGCCCGATGCGCAGCTACTCGGTGTACAGCGCAGCCAAGGGCGGCCTGCTCGCGTTGACGCGGGCCCTCGCCTCCGAGCTGGGACCGGAGGTGAGGGTAAATGGCGTGTCCCCTGGGGCCATACTCTGGCCCGAGGACGAGCGCTGGTCCGACGACCTGGCGCGCCAGCGCATCATCCATACCACCTTGCTGAAGCGCATGGGTGAACCCGAAGATGTCGCTCGTACCGTGCGCTTTTTGATCGAGGAGGCCCCCTACATCACCGGCCAGGTCATCGCGGTGGACGGCGGCCGCAGCATACATCTGTGAACCAGCCATGGGCCCCCAGAAACGCATCTACGAAGCGAACAAATTGGAGAAGCGGTTGCGCCGTTTGGTCGGCCAGGCCATCGCCGACTTCGACATGATCCGCCCCGGCGACCGCGTGATGGTGTGCGTCTCTGGAGGAAAGGACAGTTACGGCCTGTTGGAGATCCTGTTGAGCCTGCGGCAGCACGCGCCAGTGGACTTCGAGATCATCGCGTTCAGTCTGGACCAGAATCACCCCGGCTACCCCGCGCACCTGCTGCCCGCGTATCTCGAAGCGCTGGGCGTTGCGTTCCGCATCGAGCGGCAGGACACCTACGGTGTGGTCAAGCGCGTCATCCCTGACGGCAAGACGATGTGCGGTCTGTGCTCCCGCCTCCGGCGCGGGGTGATCTACCGCGTCGCCAAGGAGCTGGGGGCGAGCCGTATCGCGTTGGGCCACCATCGCGACGATATCCTCGAGACGTTCTTCCTCAACCTATTCTTCGGCGGCAAGCTCAAGGCTATGCCGCCCAAGCTGGTGAGCGACGACGGCGAGCACATCGTCATTCGCCCGCTGGCGTATGTCGCGGAAGCGGACCTGGCCCGGTACGCCGCGATGCAGCGCTTCCCCATCATCCCCTGCGATCTGTGCGGCTCCCAGGACAACCTTCAGCGCCAGCAGGTCAAGTCCATGCTGCGCGAATGGGAGCTGAAGTTCCCAGGACGCATCGAGACGATGTTCAACAGCCTTGCGCACGTGCAGCCTTCACACCTGCTGGATCGAAGCCTCTTCGACTTTGCCGGGGCGCGCTCCCTGGATCAGCCCTCGCCGGAGGGCGACCTCGCACTCGACGCGGCGCCGATCTCCGAGGCGGCACTCCCCCTGCGCCGAGCGGACGCGGCCTGAAGGGCGGGAAGCGTGAGCATCGTGAACTTCACACCGGTATCCGCACTGATCGGCGGCGCGCTCATCGGGCTCGCGGCGGCGCTGCTGTGGTGGACGCTGGGACGAATCGCCGGGTGAGCACCATTTTGGGCAGCGTCGTGACGCAGCCCGGCGGCGACAGTGCTTGGCGCGTTGCCTTTCTGGCCAGGCTGCTGGTCGCCGGCCTGGGGGCGGTGCTGCTTCATGGTGAGCGGGATGCTGACCGTTTTTGTCCTGGGGCATCTGGCTTGAGCGGCAACCTCGTTGCATTCGTGTCCGGCCTGGTGTTGGCCATGATCGGCGGGATGCTGCTGTACCGGTTCCGGCCGGGCCGTCAGTCGGTCCCCGGCGAAGCTAGACGGTGTAAGCGCTCCCACACGCTGCTCTCGAAGCCTGATCATGTGATTTTGGTCGGGCTGCGAGCGGTCCCCTAAGTCGGCTCCCAGCCTTGCCCTTTCATCAAATCTGAGTTGTCAAATTCAGTTTGATAGGGCAGACTTGCGGGCCATGAAGATACCCATCGCACTTCTATCGATAACTGCGCGGATCGTCCATGAACTGCGCTGATCGCCTCGTTGCGCTCTTCGGAAGCCAGGCGGAGGTCTCGCGCCGTTTTCGGGTCGATCGCGCGGTCGTCAACAATTGGGTCAAGTCGGGTTACGTGCCGTCGCGCTGGGCCATGGAGGTCGAACGCCTCACCGACGGCGCGATCTCCGCGGTGGAGGTATTGAACGAAGCCAACGCGCGCAAGCCGATCCGCCTGAAATCGCGCGGCGAAGAAGACAGCCTTTTCGGACCCTCGCTCGCAGGAAACGACACCATGAACCCGTACGCCCCGGCCAAGAGAATCCATCCCTTTCATCCGCCACAACGGACCCTGATGGGCCCCGGCCCGTCGGAGATCAACCCGCGCGTGATGGCGGCGATGAGCCTGCCGGCCATCGGCTACCTCGACCCGGTGTTCGTCGAGATGATGGAGGAGTTGAAGGGGCTTCTACGCTATGCGCTCCAGACCAAGAACGCGCTGACCTTCCCGGTCTCCGGCCCCGGTTCGGTGGGCATGGAGTACTGTTTCGTGAACCTGGTCGCTCCGGGTGACAGAGTCATCGTCTGTCGCAATGGCGTATTCGGCGGCCGCATGATCGAGAACGTCGAGCGCTGCGGTGCTGTCCCGGTTGTGGTCGAAGACGCCTGGGGCGAGCCGGTGGATCCGAACAAGCTCGACGACGCGTTGAAGAAGAACCCGGACGTGCGGTTGGCCGCCTTCGTACACGCGGAGACTTCCACCGGCGTGCAATCCGACGCCAAGACGCTGGTGCAGATCGCGCACCAGCACGACGCGCTCGCCATCGTGGACGCCGTCACCTCGCTGGCCGGGACGCCCGTTCTGGCCGACGAATGGAACATCGACGCCATCTACTCGGCCAGCCAGAAGTGCCTGTCGTGCACGCCAGGACTGTCGCCCGTTTCGTTCAGCGACCGCGTGGTGGACTACGTCAAAGCACGCAAGGACAAGATCCACAGCTGGTTCATGGACATGAACCTGCTGCTCGGCTACTGGGGCGCGACCACGCGCACCTACCATCACACCGCACCGACGAACTCGCTGTTCGGCCTGCACGAAGCGCTGCTGCTCATCCGCGAGGAAGGACTGGACAACTGCTGGGCGCGTCATACGCGCCATCACATCGCGCTCAAGGCCGGGCTGGAAGCGATGGGACTCAAGTTCCTGGTGAAGGAGAAGTACCAGCTGCCGCAGATGAATGCGGTGCACGTGCCGGAAGCGATCGGCGCGCGCGAAGCGGAAGTGCGCAAGACCCTGCTGAGCGAATTCGGCCTGGAGATCGGTGCGGGTCTCGGGCCCCTCGCCGGGAAGATCTGGCGCATCGGCATCATGGGCTACTCCTGCCGCCCGGACAACGTCATGCTGTGCCTCTCGGCACTCGGCTCGGTGCTCTCCGACATGGGACTCCCGGTGCACGTCGGCGATGCGGAAGCGGCGGCGCACGGCGCGTACGCGCAACTGCACGCGAAGGCCGCGGCACAGAAGCAAAAGAGCCGCGTCGCGGCCTGACGCGACGCGTTCGTGATTCGGCCGCGCGCTGCGGCATGAGCGGCGGGCCCCGGCCCGCCGTTATCATTCGGGGTCATCATGATCGAATCCATTCCTCGCTCCGAACGCAGCGGCAGGCTTTCAGCCTTGCCCGCGTCTTCGGCCGCCGATTTTCTGCGCGCGCTGGACTCGCTCGGCTTCGAGCTCGGCGCATCGCTGCGCGAGGACGCGCTGCGGCTCGCGCGCGCGTGCCGGCAAGGCCGGGAGCTGCTTGCGCTCCTGCCGCTGAAATCGCGGCGCGACCGGAACCAGAAGGCGGCGGGGCACGCGCTGGTGCATCTGCTCGCCGACGCGGCGTGGCGCTTCTTCCGCGCGTATGGCGCGCCGATCTACGACACGCTGACCCAGGACCGCACGCGCTTCCTGCGCGTCGAGACCCTCGCCTGGAAGGCGGCGGAGCTGCTGCCGGGAATCCTGCCGACACCCGCCGAGCTGGCGCACGAATCCGAGCACATGCAGGCGGACAAGGACGGCCTGGAAATTCACCAGGGCCTGTTCTTCGCCCAGTTGCTGAGCGAGCGCGAGATCGGACTGCATCTCTGCACCGCGATGCTGCGCCCGACCGAAGATGCGCTCGAGCGGCTGGAGGAATTCCGCCGCGCGGGCAGGCTCGACCTCGGCGCGGCGCGCGTGGAGGCGAAGGGTGAAACAGGCTATCTGTATCTCCACCATCCGCGCTATCTCAACGCCGAGGACGACGACACCATCGGTCCGGCCGAGCTCGCCTGCGACCTCATCCTGCTTCACCCCGATCTGCGCATGGGCGTGGTACGCGGCGATCCGGTCGATCATCCCAAGTACAAGGCCCGGCGCATCTTCTCCGCGGGCATCAACCTGACGCGCATCTACCGCGGCAAGCAGAGCTACCTGTTCTACCTCGTGCGCGACATGGGATTCGTGAACAAGCTCTTCCGCGGCCTCGCGCTCGTGAACGCGCCCGCCGAGATCCGCGCCGACGAGCCCGAGCAGACGCTGGAGAAGCCCTGGCTCGCAGCGGTCGACGCGTTCGCGATCGGCGGCGGCTGCCAGCTCCTCCTGGTGATGGACTACGTCATCGCCGAGTCAGGCAGTTACTTCAATCTTCCGGCGCGCAAGGAAGGCATCATCCCCGGCTGCGCGAACCTGCGCCTGCCCCGATTCATGGGCGAGCGCGCTGCGCGCGAGGCGATCATGTTCGACAAGACCTTCCAGGCCGACACGCCCGAGGCGCGCACGCTGGTGAACCAGGTGGTCGCGAGCGGAAACATGGACGGCGCGGTCGAAGCCTGCGTCGCGAACGCGCTCGGGTCGGGCATGGTGAGCGCGGGCGGCAACCGCAAGGCGATCCGCGTACAGACCGAGCCGCTCGACACGTTCCGGGCCTACATGGCCACCTATGCGTACGAACAGGCTTTCTGCCACCTGAGCGAACAGCTCGTGCGCAATCTCGAGCGCTACTGGAACGCCCGCGAGCGCAGGCCCTGACCGCCGACGTCGTCCCCGCGCTGCCGCGCGGACAGCAATGCCGATCGGCGCGTCCGGTACAATCGCCGTGTGCGTGAATATGCTTCACCGATCGACCGCGCCGCGCGCCGCATCGCGGCACTCGGCGCGGCATTGCTCTTCGTCGCCGCAGCCGTGCACGCGCAGACGTCGTGCGTCGGGGTGGGCGAATGGGCCATCCCCGGCGGAAAGCGCGCGACGGCGAGCGAAATCC
>DATJVW010000435.1:0-19250 GCA_035501675.1 Burkholderiales bacterium | reverse complement strand
CGTCTCCCGACGATGAGAAAAATGCCTTCCGCTTCGGTCCACCTGGTGTCTCTGGCACTGGTCGCGGCTGTGGCGACCACGCCTGCGATGGGCGCTGCGGCACGGGCTCCTTCGGAGTCGCCTCCACCGCAGCTCACGGGGCATTTTATGCTGACGACCTTGGACGGCGCTGTGGTTACGGACTCGACCTACCGCGGAAAGTGGCTGCTGGTGTTTTTCGGCTACACCTTCTGTCCGGACGTCTGTCCGACAGTCTTGAGCCAGATCGGCAGCGCGCTCGACGGATTGGGCGCGCTGGCGAGCAACGTCCAGCCGCTTTTCATCACCGTCGACCCTGCGCGCGACACGGCTGCAGTGCTGACCGAGTACTTGGCGTCCTTCGACCGGCGCATCGTTGGCCTGCGTGGAGCACCTGCGCAGCTTCAGGCTGTCGCGAAGGCATATCACGTGTACTACCGGCCGCGGAACTTGGGCAACGGTGACTACGTGGTAGATCACAGCGCATTCATTCACGTGGTGGACCCGCAGGGTCGAGTCGTCAAGCTGCTCAACGGGGATAGCTCCGGTCACAAACTGACGAACGAGCTGAGAAGCCTGTTGCAATAGACCGACAAGAAAAAATCGAGCTTCATGGCGAGCTGGTCGGTCACATCGAATGCAAGGCGCTCGTTAGTCTGTGCCTCAACAGCCTTGCTCGTGGTTTTGGGATGGGCCGTAGCACGTGCTTCGCAATCCACGACGGATCATTTCGCCGACGCTGATGATCTTGCGTTGGTGGAAGCCGGCAAACCGCTTTATATGCATTGGTGTGCGTCATGTCATGGACGTCGTTTGCAGGGTCAGCCCCTCTGGCAACTCGCCGATGAGTACGCCGGCAGGCGCGCGCCAGCACATGACGAAACCGGTCACACGTGGCGGCACTCCGACGAGGAACTGTTTGCGATGACGAAATATGGGCGCTTCCCCTTGGCCACGCAGGGTACATCGTCCATGCCCACATTCGAAGGTCGTCTGAGCGACCAAGACATCCTTGCGACCCTCGCCTTCATCAAGGCACGCTGGCCCCTCGGCCTGCGCGTTTCGCAGGCCATGCTCAATCCCGACTACGCGGGCATGCCTGCCGGAGCGGATCAGGTCGAGTGGACGTTGCCTCCCACCTGTACCGGTTCCAACCAGCGCTGGAGAGCGGGTCCTCGTTAGGCCGTCCTCGGACTGAGTGGCCCCCAGAGCATCGCCACTGCCCGAAACCGCTAGGCTAGACCAGACGCTGGGACCGCCTTCTAGAGCGCAGCGCGATGGCCAGCGCAGCCGCGATGATGAACAGGACGAACCACACCAGCGCCCACTCCGGGATGGACAAGCCGAGAAACTTCCAGACCGCCTTGGCGCAATCCCCCTCGCCCTTGAATACTTTGGGCAGAACCTGCGCGAGCGGAAACGAATCGAGCATGTAGGCGAGGTCCGGTCCGCAGTCGAGGGTGTTGGGTGGGTGGTGCTGCAGCCAGGACTGCCGCCCGGCGATGATCGCTCCGCTCCCCGCAGAAAGCATCAGGAGCGCGCTGTAAATCCAAGTACTGACTCTGCCGGACCTGTGGATTGCAGCGGTCAGCGCGATCAGGCCGGTGACGACGAATGCGTAGCGCTGGAAGATGCACAGCGGACACGGCTCCAAATGGACTACGTGTTGCAGGTAGAGGGCGTAGCCCATCAGTCCCGCGCAGGCCAGGAACACGGCCACATATATCCGTCGGGGCGTCAAGCGAAAGATCACGGCGTTGAGATCAAACCGCGGCCAGTGCGCGCTCGAGATCGGCGATCAGGTCCTCGGCATCTTCGATTCCCACCGACAGGCGCACGAGATTGTCAGTCAGCTTGAGCTCGGCGCGCCGTTGCGCCGGGAGCGACGCGTGGCTCATCAGCACCGGATGGCCTATCAAACTCTCCACGCCGCCCAGGCTCTCGGCCAGCGTGAACAGATGGCAGTGCTCCAGGAAGCGTCTGGTGCCCGCGAGGTCCGTTTTCAGGTAGGCCGCGATCATCCCGCCGAAGCCCTGCATCTGCCTGGCGGCGAGCGCGTGCTGCGGGTGCTTCGGCAGACCAGGGTAGATCACCCGCTCCGTCTTCGGATGGGCGTCGAGCCAGTGCGCGATGGTGAGGGCGTTGTAGCAGTGCTGATGCATGCGCAGCGGCAGCGTCTTGACGCCGCGCAACGCGAGGAATGCGGTGAACGGATCCATGATGGAGCCGATCGCGTTCTGCATGAACTCCAGCTTCTCCTTCAGGTCGGCGTTGTCGCCGATGACGACAATGCCGCCGACGGCGTCGGAATGGCCGTTGATGTACTTGGTGATCGAGTGCACGACGACGTCGAAGCCGAGCTCGAGCGGCCTCTGCAGCGCCGGCGAGGCGAAGGTGTTGTCGCACACGGTGAGAATGCCACGGGGTTTGGCGAGCTGCGCGACGGCCGCCAGATCGGTCACCTTGAGCGCCGGGTTGCTGGGCGATTCCACCCAGATCATGCGGCTGTCGGGCTGAAGCGCTGGCTCGATGGTGTCCGGGCGGTCGGGGTTCACATAGGTCACACGCAGCCCGGCCGTGCGCTTTCGGACGCGCTCGAACAGCCGCCAGCTCCCGCCGTACATATCGTCCACGGCAACGATGTGGCTGCCCGCGTCCAGCAGCTCCAGCACGGTGGCCATGGCGCCTAGCCCGGAGGCGAAAGCGAACCCGTGCACGCCGCTCTCCAGATCGGCGATGCAGCGCTCGAAGGCCATGCGCGTGGGATTCTGCGTGCGCGCGTACTCGTAGCCGGTGTGCACGCCGGGCGACGATTGTTTGAAGGTGGAGGTGGCGTAGATCGGCTGCATGACCGCACCCGTCGTCGGATCGGGCGTCTGCCCCGCGTGGATGGCACGGGTTGCAAACCCGAGCGAAGCCCCCTGTCCCTTCACGGGAGAGGGTTGGGAGGGTGATTTGTCTGTCATGGTGCTTTATGCCGCAGGTAGTTGAGCACGTCGATGCGCGTGATCAGGCCCCAGAACGTGCCTTGATCGAGCACGATGGCGACAAAGCCCTTGTTGAAGATGTCCATCAGCGATGCTAGCGGCGTCTTCAGCCCGACGGTTTCCAACCGCTGGGTCATCGCGCTGCGCACGGGCCGGCGGAACTTTGCGGGGTCGTCCTGCACCGCCGAAAGCAGGTCCCATTCGTCGATCAGGCCGATGACCTGATCGTTTTCCACCACCGGGAGCTGCGAAATGTCGTACAGCTTCATGCGCGCGTAAGCGGTCATGAGCTTGTCCTCCGGCCCGATGGTCACCACCGCGCGCTCGTCGGCACGGCGGCCGATGATGTCGCGCAGGTCGCCGAAGCTGTCGCGCTGCAAAAACCCTTGGTCCGCCATCCAGTAGTCGTTGAACATCTTGGACAGATACTTGTTGCCGGTGTCGCAGACGAAAGTGACCACGCGCTTGGGTTCTTTCTGCTCCCGGCAATAGCGTAGCGCCGCGGCGACCAGCGTTCCGGACGAAGAGCCACCCAGGATGCCCTCCTGTTTGAGCAGCTCGCGGGCGGTGTTCAAGCTCTCCGCATCGCTGATCGAGTAGGCCGCCTTCACGCGCGACAGATCGGCGATCGGGGGAATGAAGTCCTCGCCGATGCCTTCTACCACCCAGCTCCCCGCCTGGCCGTACTTGCCGGTCCTGACGTAATCGCACAGCACCGAGCCCACCGGGTCGGCCAGCACCATCTCGGTCTGAGGCGACACCCGCCCGAAGAAGCGCGACAGCCCTGCCAGCGTGCCGCCGGAGCCCACTCCGCACACCACCGCGTCGACCTGATGCTCCATTTGCTCCCAGATTTCGGGGCCGGTCGTCCTCTCGTGCGCCTCGGGATTGGCCGGATTGGCAAACTGGTTCACGAACAGCGCGCCGGTCTCCCGCGCGATGCGCTCTGCGATGTCCTGGTAGTACTCGGGATGACCCTTGCCCACGTCCGAGCGCGTCAGCATGACCTCTGCACCGAGCGCGCGCAGATTGAAGATCTTCTCGCGCGCCATCTTGTCCGGCACGACCAGGATCAGCTTGTAGCCCTTGCTTGCAGCGACCAGCGCGAGGCCCAGGCCCGTGTTGCCGGCGGTGGCTTCGATGATCGTCCCGCCGGGCTTGATGCGGCCGCCGCGCTCGGCTGCCTCGATCATGGACAGCCCGATGCGGTCCTTGATCGAGCCGGCCGGGTTCTGGTTCTCGAGCTTCACGAACAGTCGGCAGGGGCCGCGATCCAGGCGGGTGATCTCGAGCATCGGCGTGTTGCCGATGAGATCCAAGAGGCTTTTCGGGATCATCGTTGAGTCCCCCTGTCCTTTGCAGGATGGATGAGCAACTGGCGGCGGCGTGCCGGAGTCCCCCGGCCCCCGCGCAAGTTTACCCCGCCAGCAGACAGCGCAGGGACCGCCGATCGGCGATGCGGGGATGGTCGGTGCAGAGCCTGAGGCTTTGGCGCGAGACGGTGCGCAGCGCGAGCTGAGTGGTTGCAACGCGGTCATGCCTCTAGAGAGCGCTGGGGTCGGTGCAGCAACCCCTCACCCCAGCCGTCCCGTGTCCGTCATACCGCCAACCCGGTGCGGTGTATGATTCTGGACGCTGAGGCAAGCGCCGGTGGGGGCAAGAGCGCCCTTGGAGCCAGCGGAGATGATGTCGCAAACGCTGGCGAGCCGAATGTGAAGAACTGATGATCCCCGAGCTCGGACACTTCGCATTGATCGTGGCCCTGTGCATCGCCTGCGTTCAGGCGGTATTGCCGCTCATCGGCGCGCAGCGCGGCGATGCCGCCTGGATGGCGTTGGCGCGGCCCGCTGCGCAAGGCCAGTTCGTGTTTGTCGCCATCGCCTTCGCCTGCCTGGCGTGGTCCTTCGTAGGCAACGACTTCTCGGTTCTCAACGTTGCCGCCAACTCCAACACCAGCCTGCCGCTGCGCTACCGCTTTGCCGCCACGTGGGGCAGCCACGAAGGCTCGCTTTTGCTGTGGGTGCTGATGCTCAACCTGTGGATGACCGCGGTGAGCGTGTTCAGCCGCCATCTGCCCGCCGAGATGGTGGCGCGCATCCTCTCGGTGATGGCCGTGATCAGCATCGGCTTCTTGCTGTTCCTGCTGTTCACCTCCAACCCCTTCGAGCGGCTGCTGCCACCGCCCGCGGACGGACGCGACCTCAACCCGCTGTTGCAGGATCCCGGCATGGTGATCCATCCGCCCATGCTCTACATGGGATACGTGGGCTTCTCGGTGGCGTTTGCCTTCGCCATCGCCGCGCTGATCGGCGGTCGGCTCGATGCCACCTGGGCCCGCTGGTCGCGTCCCTGGACCACCATGGCCTGGGCCTTCCTCAGCGTGGGCATTGCGATGGGCAGCGGATGGGCCTACTACGTGCTCGGCTGGGGCGGGTGGTGGTTCTGGGACCCGGTGGAGAACGCCTCCTTCATGCCCTGGCTGGTGGGCACGGCGCTGATGCACTCGCTCGCGGTCACTGAGAAGCGCGGGGGCTTCAAAACCTGGACCGTATTGCTTGCCATTATCGCCTTCTCACTGAGCCTGCTCGGCACCTTTCTCGTGCGCTCCGGCGTGCTGACGTCGGTGCACGCCTTTGCCACCGACCCCAGGCGGGGTATCTTCATCCTGGCGTTCCTGGCCATCGTCATCGGCGCCTCGCTGACACTATTCGCCTGGCGAGCGCCCAAGGTCGGGCTGGGCGGTTCTTTCGAACTCGTGTCGCGGGAGTCGGCATTGCTCGTGAACAACGTGCTGCTGGTGGTGGCGGCAGCAGCCGTGGTGCTGGGCACGCTTTATCCCCTGTTCCTCGACGCGTTGGGGCTGGGCAAGATCTCGGTCGGCCCGCCGTACTTCGAGTCGGTGTTCGTACCGCTCATGACGCCCGCGGTGTTCCTGATGGGTGTCGGCCCGCTCATGCGCTGGAAACACGACGAGCTGCCCCAGCTGGCGCTCCGCCTCAAGTGGGCCTTCGCCGTGGCGGTGGCCACGGCCATCTTGCTGCCTTTCACCCTGGGGCGTTTGTCGTCGCTGCTGGCGCTCGGAATCCTGCTCGCCATCTGGGTGATCGGTGCCGGCTTCGTGAATCTCAAGCAGCGTGTGGCGCGACTGCGTACATCAACCGGGACCGGGGCGGGGGCAACGCTGCGCCAACTGCCCCGCGGATATCTTGGCATGTTGCTGGCGCACTTGGGTGTGGGTGTTTTCGTTATCGGTGTGACACTGGTGCGCGGCTACGAGGTCGAGAAGGTCGTGCGCATGAACATGGGCGATACCGTGACGGCCGGAGGTTACCAGTTCCGCCTGGAGGGGTTAAAGGAAGTCAAGGGCCCCAATTACTCGGCCACGCGCGGGATCGTCAGCGTGACCAAGAACGAGCGACCCGTGACTGCGCTGTATCCGGAAAAACGGTTCTACTCCGTCCAGCAGATGCCGCTGACCGAAGCGGCCATCGACACCGGTCTCACGCGCGACCTGTACGTCTCTCTGGGCGAGCCGATGCCAGACGGCGCGTGGGTGGTGCGCGTGTATCACAAACCGTTCGTCGATTGGATCTGGGGCGGAGCCTTCCTCATGGCGCTGGGCGGCGTGATCGCCGTCACCGATCGCCGCTACCGGCTCGCGCGACAGGAGGAGCGCGCAGCCATCGCGGCGCCTGCACCGGCGGGGGCTTCCTCAGCGGCACCCTCCTGATACCCTCCGCCAAGCCCCTGCGCCCGAGAGAAGGAGCGGGAAGGTACGGGGGTTCCCTTGTTGACCGCTTTCTTCCGTCACTGCGCTGCTCACGCCCTCGTCCGAACCGCGACGTGCTTGCGCGGCTCCTCGGTCGTTATGGCCTGCACGGCCGCCGGAAGGTTCGACAGGATGACCTGCGCTAGACGCTTGACCGTTTGGTTGCGCGGGTAACGATGCCGCCAGGCCATGCCGATTAGGCGTGTCGGCACTGGGGCCGCAAAGGGACGGATCCCGACCAGCCCGTCGCGCACCGAGCTCACGTCCGGCAACGTCGCCAGGGCCGGCAGCAACGTACAGCCCACGCCCGCCGCTACCATCTGGCGTAACGTCTCGAGGCTCGTGGCCTTGAGTTCTTCCCGTTCGTCGGAAGCGGTGTAGCCGCAGATGGCCAGCGCCTGATCACGCATGCAATGCCCCTCTTCCAGCAGTAACACGTTCTGACCGGCCAACTCCTTCTCCTTGATCTCCTCCCTATCCCACAATTCATGTTCGGCGGGCAGGGCCACGGTGAACGGCTCGCGAAACAGCGGCATGACTTCGATGTCGTCGCCCGGCACCGGCAGCGCCAGCAGGAGCAGATCGAGGCGTCCTTGTCTGAGTCGTTCCAGCAGATTGGCCGTCAGGTCCTCCCGCAGGAACAGGTGCAACTTCGGACAGGTGTGACGGATCGCAGGCAGCAGGTGAGGCACCAGATATGGGCCCAGGGTCGGGATCACGCCGATGCGCAGAGACCCGCCCATGGGGTCGTTGCTCTGGCGGGCGAGCTGCCGGATCTGATGCACCACTTCTAGCGCGTTCCGCGCCCGCTCGATGATCTGCTCCCCGACCGGGGTCGGTATCAGAAAGTGCTTGTTGCGCTCGAACAGCGTGACCCCGAGGTAGTCCTCCAGCTTCTTGAGCTGAGTGCTCAACGTGGGCTGACCGATATGACAGGCCTCGGCAGCTCGAACGAAGCGTCGCTGATCGGCGAGCGCAACGAGGTACTGCAACTCCTTCAGAGTCATGGCTCCTCCCTTCAAAATCGTTCTGGGTTCAAGCTCTTGACATCCGGTGCTCGGAACCCGCCAGTGATCGGGACGCTCAAAACTCTATTACCTCTGCGCTCAAGGCCGAAACAGTGTTGACGGCATCGATAACCAATATCTATTTCGCTGCGAGCGAATCTTCGATAACCGATATTGAATCATTGAATTTGCGTCCCGACCAGAATGTTGCTCTAGTAAAGCAGATTGAGGAAGTGCCACGCGAAAGCGTGCCATGCGCTTCAGAGGGCATGCGCGAGGCGGCTCTAGGCCGGAACAACGAGAAGAAAGATAGGGAAAGATTTAGGGATGAAGACCACGCACGCAATTGCAATTCTCCTGCAAGCCATTCCGCTGACGCTCCTGAGTTACCCCGCTTACTGCTACGACGCAGTGCCCGTTTCCGGCGGCGGCAAGATCGAGGGCCGGGTGACCTACCAGGGTCCCGTCCCGATGCGCAAGATCATTCCGAACAAGGATGTAGAGGTCTGCGGCGGGGCGCGAGACGAAGCGGAGGTCCTCGTCGGCGCGGATAAGGGCGTGCAGGACGGCGTGGTATATCTCAAGGAGGTGGCCAAGGGAAAGGCCTGGGGCAAGGCCGACAAGATCCCGGTGCTGGACAACAAGCACTGCGACTTCGAGCCCAAACTTCAAGTCATTCGTCCCGGCACCGTCAACGTCCATAACTCCGATCCCGTCCTGCACAACACGCATGCGTACTATGGGAGGCGCACCGCCTTCAACATGGCGCTGCCCAACAAAGGCGTCGAGATTTCGGGAGACTTGCCGAGGGCGGGTCTGGTGCGCGTGGATTGCGATGCCCATGGCTGGATGCTGGCCCATATCTACGTCGCCGACAGCCCCTACTATGCGCTGACGGGAAAGGACGGCAGCTTCAGCATCACCGACGTTCCCCCGGGTCAATACACGCTGGTGGCGTCGCAGTGGTACCTGGGGGATCAGGAGATGGCGGTCGAGGTGAAGGGCGGGGAGACCGTCAAGCTACCCATCGAGCTCAAGAAGAAATAACCCGGCGTCGACCAGCCCGATGCTAATCGCTTCTTAAGAGGAGGACAAGGAGATGAGCGAACGCGAACGCATACGGCGTGAAATAGATCGAGCCTTGCGCGCACCCGGGGATCGGCCAGACCCCGCTACCTCGATCACGCGGCGCACGTTCCTGCACAAGTCACTGGTGTACGGGGCGGGTGCGGCGGCCTGCGGCCTATTCCCCACGTTGAGCACGCTCGAGCTCGCCTTCGCCCAAGGGGCGGGCTTCACCTTCGCGTGGATCTCGGACACGCACCTTTATCCAAAGGAGCTGAATACGCGCTTCGTCGAAAAGGCGCAACGCGCGATCAAGGAGGTGGCGGCGATGGATCCGGCGCCCGACTTCTTGATCTTCGGCGGCGACCTCGCCCAACTCGGCGACCCGGTCGAGCTGCGGCTGGGCGCGGACCTCCTGAAGGACATCAAGGTGAAGAAAGTCTTCATCCCCGGCGAGCACGATTGGTACCTGGACATGGGCGCGACGTGGAACAAGATGTTCGGCGCCGCACCCTGGAGCTTCGACCACAAGGGCGTGCGCGTCATCGGGCTCGACACGATCAGCCATGCGGAAGACTTCTGGACCGCTCGGAAGATGTCGGCCAAGGAGCGCATGGGGAACATGGCCACTCTCGACGGCACGCTCGGCGGCGCCTGGGCGGCGGTAGGAGCCGAACAGTTGAAGTGGCTCAACAGCACGCTCGCGAGCTGGCCCAAGGACAAGCCGGTGGTCGTATTCACCCACAACCCACTTTGGGAGTGCTACGCCCCCTGGAACTTCTGGGTACGCGACTGGCGCGAAGCGCACGAAGTGCTGAAGCCGTTCAGCAACGTGACCAATATCCACGGCCACGTCCACCAGCCGCTCTACAACGAGATCGGCAAGATGCGCTCGATCGGGATGCTCGCCACCTCGTGGCCCTGGCCGTATGCACCCGAGGGCGTGCCGCCGCTCACGAAGCCGATGATCCGCGTCGATCCCGGTGATCCGTTCGACGGCGTCGGCTGGGGCAAGATCGCCTTCTCGGGAAGGATCGACGCCCAGTACATGATGTGGCGCAAGGAGGTGTTCAGCGATACACCCTGGGACTCGGGTACGGGCGACAACGACAACCAGGTGCTCAGCCCGCGCATCGCCGACCGCCCCTAAAGCCTCGCGGGACCGGACACCCTAAAAAAGGAGGAGGGAAGAGCTATGACCCGCAACACACTTCGTTACCCGCTGCTCGCGCTGGCAGCGGTGGCCGTGCTTGTCCTCGGAACCGACGCGGACCGGGCTTACGCCCACAAAGAGAAAATGACCCGGGAGCAGCTACAGGCCTTCGAGGACGCCTTCATCGAGCAGGTCAAGATTGGCGATCTGCTGTTTCACGGCGACCCGGCCACGCAACAGCAGCTCGGGGTGAAGCTGTCCAACACCGGGATGGCCTGTGCCATGTGCCACCCCTTCACCGCGGACACGCACCCACACGAGTTTCCCAAGTTCCAGGCGCAGATGAACGAGTTCGCGACGCTGCGCGACATGATCAACTGGTGCATCGAGAAACCGAACGAAGGGGAGAAAATCGATCCCAACGGCCAGCCGATGAAGGCGCTGGAGGCCTACATCTACTGGTCGAACCGCAACTCCAAGCTCGACCCGGGCCGGTTCTGATCGTCTGCAGCGCCGAACGGTGTCCGCCGTTCGCCCCTGAGCGGCGCACGGGCGCGCCGCTCCTATTGCGTGCAGTCAAATTCTGAACGATAGCAGCGGCGGCCGCTGCTCAAGTACGGGGAGACGACATGGCGATGGCGCGTGCCGATACGGCCCAGGAAAGATTTCCCGAGCTCGATTCGCTGATCGACCGGGAGCTGATTCTCAAGTGGCTCTATTGGGGGTTGTTCTGGCTGATGTTCACGCCCAGCATCGGCGTGACCATCTCCAGCTTGTTCAACTATCCCGATTACCTCGGCACCTCGAAGTATCTGACGTTCGGGCGGCTGCGCCCGATGCACGTGAACGGCGTGATCTTTGGCGCCTTCTCCACGCTGTTCATCGGGCTGTGCTACTACCTCGTGCCGAGGCTATGTGGCGTGCGCGTGTGGAAGCAGCAGTGGGGCCACTGGCTGGTATGGGTCTGGAACTTGGGACTGGTCGCGGGCATGGTGTCTCTGTTCCTGGGCTACAACCAGGGTCTGGAGGCGGGTGAGTTTCCGCTGCTCATCGACATCGTCATCTTCGTGGCGGTGACCATCCTCACGGTCCAGTTCCTGGTCACGATCGCCAAGCGCCGCGAGCCCCAGCTCTACGTGGCGCTCTGGTACCTGATCGGCGCGTTCGTGTGGACGGTGATCAATCTCATTCTGGGCAGTTTCATCCTTCCCTATTGGATCACTGGCATCAACAGCGCGGCCTTCCATGGGCTGTTCATTCACTACATTGTCGGCCTGTGGATCACCCCAGCGGGCTACGTGCTGATCTACTATTTCCTGCCCGCCAGCGTGAAGAACCCGATTTACAGTCACAAGCTCTCGCTGGTCGGCTTCTGGTCGTTAGCGCTGTTCTATCCCTTCGTAGGCATCCACCACTACTTGTACAGCCCCATCGCCGACTGGGCCGAAACGCTGTCCATCATCACCTCCATGCTGCTCATCGTGCCGGTGTGGACGGTGCTGCAGAACTTCTTCGGCACCATGATCGGCCGCTGGAGTAACTTCGGGGCCAACCTGCCCGCGAAGTTCCTGATCATGGGCTCGCTCATGTACCTGGTGGGCTGTTTCCAGGGCTCCACCGAGGCCTTGCGCTCAATTCAGCAGCCGACCCACTTCAGCGACTTCGTCATCTCGCACTCGCACCTCACGGTGTTCGGCACCTTCGTCGTCTGGGCCATCGCCGGCACCGTCTACGTCGTGCCCAAGCTGGTCGGCAAGCCGCTGTGGTCCTTCAAGATGGGCAACTGGTCGTTCTGGCTCATCACCTTCGGCATTTCGCTGATGGGGCTGGACCTGACCATGGCGGGGCTGCAACAGGGGTACATGCTGATGGCCGGCGCCGAGTGGGTGGATTCGCTGGTGGCCATTCGGCCCTACTGGCTGGTGCGAACCGCGGCGGGCGCCAGCATGGACATCGGCATGTCGCTGCTCGTGATCAACCTGATGCGCACAGTGCTTTCCGCGGCGCCCGCTGCTGCCTCCTCACCGCGTGCCGCACCCGGTGGCACCGTGCCGCAGGGAGCGGGATCATGAGCCAGAACCGCTATGGTCTGCGCTTCTACGCCCTGGTGGGTGGGTTCGGGTGCATCACCCTGGCCGCCTTCGTGCAGGGGGTGCTGCCGATGCTGGAGCCGCAGTCGCGAACGTCGAAGGTCACCGAGGTCGTGCGCACCGACCTGGGCGAACTGAAGTGGATGGAGGGCCACGCGACCGACTACACACCCTTGGAGCTGCGCGGGCGCAACGTATATATCCGCGAAGGCTGCTGGTACTGCCACTCGCAGTACGTGCGGCCGGTGACGGGCGAGACGCGGCGCTGGGGGCCGGTCACCCAAGCGGGCGAGTATGCCTTCGACCTGCCGCACCTGTTCTCCACCCGTCGCATCGGGCCGGATCTGTCACGGGTCGGACTCAAGTACAGCAATGCCTGGCATCTCGCGCACTTCTGGAACCCGCGCATGCTCACGCGTGATTCGATCATGCCGCGCTTCAGTGCGCTGTTCGACGGTCCCTATAAAGCGAAAATCGTGACCGATGCCAACGGCGTCCGCACCTTGGAAAAGACGCCGGCCACCGAAAAGCTGTTCGACTTCACCAGCGACAAGCAGATCCTGCTCACGCCCAATGCCGACGGCCTGCTGTACGTGCCGGAGCTTGGGAAGTATCCCGTGATCTTCACCCCGAACAAGGAGTACAACGGTGATGTAGTAAGCCTGGTTGCGGAAACCGACGACTTAAAGGGGTTGATCGCCTATCTTCAGAAGCTGGGGACCAACCGCGGCAAATGGCGCGATCGCTTCGAGCCGCAACGGATGGAGGCGTCGCAGGTCACGTTTCCCCGCTCGGAAGAATGGATCGCCTACGGCAAGGAGGTCTACGAGCGCCGCTGCGTGGGATGCCACGGCGTGAAGGGCGATGGCAACGGTCCCGCAGCGGCCTTCATACAGAGAGACCGGCCGCGCAACTTCACGCTGGGTGTGTTCAAGTTCCGTTTGACCCCCTCGGGCTCGCTGCCAGACGATGGCGATCTGCTCCGCACCATCACGGACGGCGTGCGCGGTACCGCCATGCCGACCTGGCACGAGCTGCCGGAGAAGGATCGCCTAGCGGTGATCCAGTACATCAAGTACGAGCTGGCCGCCGACCGCAGCGACCCCTCCAAGCCGTACCTCTATTTCGTCGAGGAGCCGCCCAAGCCGCCCATCTACATCGGGAAACCGCCGGCGCCGTCTGCAGAGATCGTCGCGCACGGCGCAGAGGTCTGGAAGCAGGCCAAGTGCTGGGAATGCCATGGTCAAAGCGGCAAGGGTGACGGCGAGAAGGCGCCGGGCTTGAAGGACGATTTCGGTTTCCCGATTCCGCCGGCCAATCTGACCACCGGTCAGTTCAAATCCGGACCCGGCGCCCAGGACATCTTCCGCACCATGTCGACGGGGCTTTCCGGCACGCCCATGCCGTCCTTCAGCCAGACGCTCTCCGAGGAGGACCGCTGGGCGCTGTCATATTACGTGTTGTCGCTCTCGGCTTTCACCGACCCGCTTACCGGCGAGAAGATGAAGATCACGGAGGCCGACCGCGCTGCGCTCGACGATCCTGCGCTCACGGCTTCCGAATCGCGCTACGCCTACAAGTCGAAGGCGGGCGACAAGCCGACCTTCTACGCGGGCGAGGCGTGGGCCAGGAAGCACGGTTTCGATTTCTCCGAGGCACGTGCGGCGGCGCCTGACACAGAGCTCGAGGGACATTGAGGACCAGTTCCAGACTCGAATAGAGAACCCATTATGGCCGAGCTGACTTTCGTTCAATTCCTGGTGGCTGCGCTGATGAGCCTGGGCGGTGTGTGCCTGTTCGTATGGGGCGTGCTCTCCGGCATGTTCAACGATGTGGAAGCGATCAAGTACAAGGCCTATCGCGCGGAGGTGAACGACGATGAGTGACGAGCCGGGCCAAACCAGCGGAGCGGTCCAGGATTCCCATCACGACGACCTCGAAGGCTACGGCGGCGGCCATGTTCAGGCCCGCCATGGACGCGTCAATAAGTGGCTCCTGATCGTTTATACGATCATGTTCCTCTGGGCCCTCTACTATGGCATCACGTATTGGGGTGGACTCGGACCCGGCCTCGATTACTAGGCGGACGAAAGGAGGGCAAACATGGTGGCAAAGCTGTTGTTGGCGGTGGCGGTCCTGAATCTGATCTTCCTCTTCACCGAGCTCACGCTGAACGTTCTCGGCGTGGGGCTGCTGTAGGTCCGCCTTCAGGCGGGCTCTCGATTGCCGGTTTGGGGGAGCTATGACCACGTCGGAAAGCATCGCGTTCTGGATCTTCATCACAATGACGGTGGCGTTCTTTGTCTGGGTCGGCTATCTGGCGTTCAAGAAGTAGCCGAGCGCACCGGAGCGATGATCGATGCTCCAGTACCTGCTGGTCTTTCTCGCCGGACTGGCTGGGAGCGTGCATTGCCTCGGTATGTGCGGCGGCTTTACCTGCGCGTTGGGGAGAGACCCGCGCAGTGCCGCGGCGACCTTGCGCCGTCACCTGATCTATAACCTCGGCCGCGCGACGACCTACTGCTTCCTCGGCGTGACGATCGGATTCTTCGGCCTTCTGCTCTGCGGCCACCAAGGGGAGGCGGCCGCGGCGAGCGTCGCGCAGCGGCTCCTGGCGCTCGTCTCCGGCGCGTTAATCGTCTTTGTCGGATTGCAGTTCTTCGGTTTCTCGCTCGGCCGCGGGTGGGGGCTACCCGGCTCGGGCGGAGCGTTCCTGACCGATGCATTGGGTCGCCTGTTGAAGGCTCCCGGCACCGGCGCGCCGCTGGCCTTCGGCGTGCTCAATGGGTTCCTGCCCTGTCCGCTGGTGTACGCCTTTGCCGCGCAAGCCGCAGGAAGCGGCGGCCCGCTGCCCGGCTTCCTGACCATGGCGGCATTCAGCCTGGGTACCTTCCCCGCGATGTTGCTGATGGGTGGTGCAGGCCTGTGGCTGCGCTCCCGTAGCGCCGGAGTCATGCAGGCGGATTCTCGCCGCTATCGTGGTGTGCTGGTGGGGGCCGACCGGCGTCGCCAGATCCTGCGTTTGGCTGGTGGACTCATCGTGTTGCTCGGCCTCATCACCTTCGCGCGCGGTGTGGTGCCCATGAGCGCCCACCTGCACGGACTATGAGCCCGGCCCTCGGGTGCAGCCACTGCTTGCTGCCGCTGGGCCGGCTCGCCCAGCGGCGAGAGGTGAACGGGGAGCCCCATTACTTCTGCTGCTACGGCTGCTGCCTTGCTTACCAGGTGCACCATGGGGAGAAAGATGAGCCGGAAGCGGCCGCCCTGTTGATCCGTTTGGGCGTCGGCGGATTCCTGGCCATGAACATCATGCTGTTCAGCCTGCTGCTCTACTCCGGCACCTTCGGCCCGGGGGATGGCTGGATGTTGAAGCTCGTTCATTGGTTGCTGTGGGTCCTAGCCACCCCGCTGGTCATTGTGCTGGGAGGTCCCTTCCTGCAAGGAGCGTGGCAGGCGACGCTGCAACGGCGGGTCAGCACCGATACCCTGGTCAGCGTTGCCGTACTGGCCGCTTACGGCTACTCCGCATACCAAGTGTGGTCCGGCTCCGGTGCCGTGTACTTCGACACCGCCACCATGGTGCTGGTCCTGTTCATTGTGGGACGCTACTTGGAGGCACGGGCCCGAGTGCAGGCTGCCCGCAGTCTCACACCCATGCTCGCCGCCGACCGCGCGGAAGCCAGGCTCTTTGCCGACGGCAGCGACAGCATGCAGCCTGTCAACACGGTTCAAGCGGGCGCCGTGGTGCGCATCCTCCCCGGCGAGCGGATCCCGGTGGACGGCGTCGTCCTGGAGGGACGCTCCGAGTGCGACGAAGCCATCCTCACCGGCCAGTCTGAACGCCAGGCTAAGGTCCCTGGCGCAGTGGTCCACGCGGGCAGCCTCAACGGCCGGGGGCAGTTGCTGGTGCGCGTCACCGCGGCGGGGCCCGCCACGCGCTGGGCGCAGATCGGTCGTCTCGTGCGGGAGGCGCTGGCACGCAAGTCCCTGCTGGGAGACACCGTGGACCGCTTGGCGGCGGTCTTCCTTCCATTCGTCTTGCTGCTGGCGGCGGGGACCGTTGCGCTGTGGAGCGGTAGGGTGCCCTTCAATCAGGCGCTGATGACCGGGCTCGCCGTGTTGGTGGTGGCCTGCCCTTGTTCCCTTGGCCTCGCAGCCTCGCTGGCGACGACGCTGGGGATCGCCCTGGCCGCTCGCAGGGGCATTCTTGTTCGAGGCGGCGCGACTCTGGAAAGACTGGCCCGGGTCAAGACGATCGCCTTCGACAAGACCGGGACACTTACGCAGGGACGGCCACGAGTGGTGGATCTCTCGATCGCTGGTGCAACGGAGCGCGAGGTGATCCGCCACGCGGCCGCGCTGGCCCTGGCCTCCGAGCATCCGTTGGCGGCAGCCATCGCGGAGCTGGGGCGAGACCGAGGCGTTGGCGCCATGCTCGCAATGCGCGCTCAGGCACATCCGGGTGCCGGCATAGCCGGAGAGGTGGACGGCGAGTACGCCGCCCTGGGGTCCAGTGCCTTCATGGCCACCCTGAATTGGGCGATGCCGCCGGCATGGAAGAGCGGAACAGACCTAGGAGGCAGCACCCTGGTCTATGTCGGCTGGGCTGGCAGGGTCCACGCGCGCATCGCCCTTGCAGACACATTGCTCCCCGACGCAGCCAGAACCGTGGGCGCGCTGCGGGCGCGCAGCATCAAGATGCTTCTCTTGAGCGGCGACAGGGAAGCCGTCGTCGCTAGCGCCGCGAGGGCGCTGGGCATCGCGGCCTGGCGCTCGGAGCTCCTGCCACAGGGGAAAGTCGACGCCCTGCGGGAGTGGACGAAGCGCTGCGGCCCGATCGCCATGGTAGGCGACGGGCTGAACGACGGCCCGGTGCTGGCTGCCGCCTCCGTGGGCATAGCTGTGGGCGCGGCTGGCGATCTGGCCAGGGAGAGTGCCGACATCGTGCTGCCGGAACGCGCGCTGGAGAGCGTGCCATGGGTGCTGCGCCTGGCAACCGGGGTGCGCAGGTCCGTCCTGGCCAATATCGCCTGGGCGCTCGGGTACAACTCGATCACCCTGACACTGGCGGCGGCCGGCTTGCTGCAGCCTGTCGTTGCCGCGGCTCTCATGGCAGGATCGAGCCTGCTGGTCGCGACCCGTTCCTTACGCTCACACCGTGCGGGTGCCGAACGCGCTGCGGTGGATGAGACGGTCGACGCTGCTGGCACCGTCGTCACGATCTGAGAGATGCGCGCCGCCTTGGCGGTCATGTTCACTGTCCTGGGCTTTGGTCTCGCCTCGGCTGCGTCTCCCGATCCGCCCGGACCCCAGCGCGTGACCCATGTTAACGGCGACTGGCCCCTCGAGGAATTCACCCTGCTCGACCAACACAGCAGACCCTTCACGCGAGAGCAGCTCCTTGGTCGCTGGACACTCGTGCTGTTCGGCGATACGCACTGTGATCAGTCCTGCACCGCAGTGCTCTCCGCGCTGACTGGGATGTACCAGCGCATCGCACAGACTCAAAAGGTGAAGACCACCCAGGTCGTGTTCATCTCGCTGGCAGAGGATACCCCCGAGACGCTGCGTCAATATCTTGCGCCTTTCGACGAGCGCTTCATTGGTGCTACGGGACCTCCGCAGACAGTAATGCGGCTAGCGGACGATCTGGGCGTCGCCGACGCTTTGCCGAAGTCGTCCGGCGACCCCGGTGCGAGCGCCCGCGACTATCCCGGGACGCTATCGCTGGTCGACCCAGAGGGGATCGTCTGGGGACAGTTCCTTCCGCCATTCGACGTGATGTCGCTAACCGCTCGATATCTGAAGACACGCGTTGGCCGCTGAATCTGCCGCAACCACAGTGACACGCACCGGGTAGGGTTTGCTGCGATCCGGGAGCAAAGTGGGTGATTGCGCACCGGCGTCGCTCAAATGATGGCCTCGCCCGTCTGGGTGTCTCCCCTGTTGTCTGTCCAGGTTATTTTGAGCTTGCCGCCTCTGGTCGCGCCGTTGAACTTGAAAGCGAGATACGGGTTGCGCGAGATGGCACGACCCCATTGCGCGGACAACACGGTTCGGTCGCCGTAGGTGACGGTGAGCAGTTGGATGAAGTGGGCCGGCACGAGGTTGCCGTCCGCATCCTTGCGCAGCCCAGTCTCCATTGGGTGACTGATCAGGATGCGGATCAACGCGACGTCACCGTCGAGCGTGGTCCGGACCTTTATGGGATTTGGCATGTCCTGCGTCGCGGTTTGTGATGTGTGCGTTCAGCCGCCGCAGCCGCCCACCGTCACTTTGATTTCCTTGGCGGAGTAGTAGAACATGCCCTTGGACTTGACGAGAGCGTAGACGTTGCAGGTCTGGGCCATTTTCACATGGGTCTGGATGTCGGGCAGCGTGCCGCTTGGAATGGTGAATGTTCCCGCCAGCACATCGGGATTCTTCTCGATCAGGATAAAGATCGACTCGGTGTTGGGAAGGTTGCTCGAAATTTCGAGTGACACCACGGCGCCGTTCTCGGCGATCTCAGGTCCGTTCAACGTGACCTGATCGCTCTGCTGCGGAGCGTTGCCGCCCATAAGCTTAAGGAAATCGTCCATGTTCCTGCTGGCGAACGCGGCCCTGTTCCACTCTTCGGCCGTGGCGGCGGCGGGCAGCAAGCCCGCTGCGGCCATCAGGGGCAGCAGGCTCAGCCCGCCGCTCGAGCGCAGAAAGCGTCTCCTATTGTGTTGCATGCGGATATCCTTATGACGTACCCAGACGCAACTCCGGTACGTTGAAGTCGTTAGCGCAACAGAGTTCATCTTACCGGAACGGGAATGAGCCGCAGCGGTGCGTTCTGCGCCGACGGCACCGAACTCTGGTCTCCGCTCTCTGTCCTACGCGCGGGAGTGCGGACCGCGTATCCAAAATCCATGCCGATGGTCATACGACCGCCGGATGATAGAAGCTCAGCATTGCTCCGGGCCGCTGACATCGATTAATGCATGGGGCTTGCAGCTCAGCCCGACGCTGAGGTGGCGGTTGATGGTCTGATGCTCTAGCCCGGATATTTCATGAAGACGCCCCCGGACATGACGCATGCGCTGATGCGTAAGCGATGCAGCCGATCCGAGCCGGGTATGCTTTGTACCAGCGGGCTACTCGGGCGCTGGCGGGCGCTTTCCGGCCATTTGCGCC
>DATJVW010000434.1:0-2239 GCA_035501675.1 Burkholderiales bacterium | reverse complement strand
AGGTGGCGCACATGCCGCTGATGGGAACCACGGCATCTTCGGTGCGGTTCTTGGTCAGCGTTGCTGCTGAGGAGTTCAGGCGCGTGTAGCTCATTGGTTTTCTCCTAGAAGGACCGTCGCGCGAGCGCGGGTCTTGATCTTGACATCAGGCCGTAACGGACCCGACAGTTCACACGCATGGCACGGGTCCAGGAAACACATGGCATCGTCGTAACTCTGGAAACACACGGGAGCAAAATTCAGGCAGCCGTTGCACAGCGTGGATTCAGCCGCCGGGCCGGCGCAGCGCAGCTCGCAGACCGGGCAGATGTACAGGCACGCGCCGCACTGACGGCAGCGCTCGCTGGTCATGTCGAAGGGCCGAGAGACGTGGCGATCCTTGCCACGACCGGCAAAGCCGATGGCGCCGGCCATCATCTGCTGCTCGCACATGCGCACGCATAACCCGCACTGGATGCAGGTTTCATGCTCGGCTTCATAGCGGCAATCGTGCACGCCGTAGGCAGAAGCCAGGTCCTGAATGCGCTTCGAAGAAGGGCAGGTAGCAACATACAGCTCGATCAGCAACTGGCGCGCGCGCTGCACCCGCGCCGAGTTGGTGTGCACCACCATTCCGTCTTCGGCCGGCAGGCTGCAAGCGGCGAGCAGCTTGCTGCGTCCCTCCGTCCCGCGGCGTGCTTCGACCACGCACAGCCGGCAAGCGCTCGCCGGCGCCAAGCCATCGTCGTGGCACAGCGTAGGGATAGGAAGGCCGAGAAAGCGCGCCGCCTCCAGCACGGTCGTCCCTTTCTCGACCAGGACTTCAATGCCGTTGATCGTTAGTTTTGGCACACGAGTGCTCCTGTCTCAACCCGCACGGCCTTGGGCTGGCAGACCTCAAGGCATGCGCCGCAGCGCGTGCACTTGGCACGGTCGATGGTGTGGACTTTGCCTTTTTCGCCCAGGATTCCCTGCCCCGCGCAAACGTGTACGCAGGCGTGGCAGCCGTCACAGAGCGTGGGTTCGATCTCGTAGAAGATCAGCTCGCGGCAGACTTTCGCCGGGCAGCGCCGCTCGCGGATGTGCGCAAGGTACTCGTCGCGGAAGTAGCGCAGCGTGGTCAGCACCGGGTTCGCGGCCGTCTGGCCGAGAGCGCATAGCGACGCCTGCTTCATCAGCCAGCCCAGGTCTTCGAGCAACGGCATATCTTCTTCGACGCCGTTGCCGGCGCAGATGCGCGTGAGAATCTGGCGCATGCGTTGCGTTCCCTTGCGGCAGGGAAAGCACTGCCCGCAGGATTCGTCTTCGAGAAACTCCATGAAGTAGCGGGCGACGTCGACCATGCAGGTGTTTTCATCCATCACCACCATGCCGCCCGAGCCCATCATGGAGCCGGCTTCAGTCAAGCGCTCGTAGTCGATGGGGAGATCGATGAGATTGGCCGGGATGCAGCCTCCTGAGGGCCCGCCGATCTGAATCGCCTTCAGCTTCTTGCCGTCGGGGATGCCGCCGCCAATGTCGTAGATCATCTCCCGCAGCGTGATCCCCATGGGCACTTCCACCAGGCCGGTGTTGTTGATCTTTCCCACCAGCGAGAAGACCATAGTGCCTTTGCTCTTCTCGGTGCCGATGCCCGCATACCACTCCGCGCCGCGATTGATGATGACCGGCACACTGGCCCAGGTTTTCACGTTGTTAATGACCGTGGGCCGGCCCCACAAGCCCTTTTCGGCGGGATACGGAGGCCGGGGGGTGGGTTCGCCCACCCGGCCCTCGATGGAGGCGATGAGTGCCGTCTCTTCACCACACACGAACGCCCCCGCGCCCTTGACCACGTGAATATCTAGTTTCATTCCCGTGCCCAGGACGTCGTCGCCCAACAGCCCATACTCCTCCGCCTGATTGAGTGCTGTACGCAGATGCTCGCAAGCCAGCGGATACTCGGCCCGCACGTACACGTAAGCTTCTTCCACTCCCAGCGCGAACGCGCCGATGATCATGCCTTCCACGACACTGTGAGGATTGCCCTCGAGCAAACTGCGATCCATGAAAGCGCCGGGATCGCCCTCGTCGCCGTTGCAGATGAGATAGCGGGGCGCGGGATTTTCTCGGCACACTTTCCACTTGACGCCGGTGGGGAAACCGGCGCCCCCGCGCCCCCGCAAGCCAGAAAGCGTTACTGCGTCCACGATCTGCTCGGGACTCATACTGGAGAGCACGCGCCCCAGCGCGCCGTAGCCACCGACATTCAGGTAATCCT
>DATJVW010000433.1:0-33553 GCA_035501675.1 Burkholderiales bacterium | reverse complement strand
GCCCGGCCCACGGCGAGGGGGTATCTTTTGGGGCGGGGACGGGCGGCGGCGGGCTGCTCCCGCAAACGGCCGCAAGCGGTAACGTGTCGCAGCCCGACCCCGAGTCCCTCATGAAATATCCGGGCTAGCGAGATCAGTCCCGAAAGTTGACGAACTGCAGCGGGAAGTCGGTCACCAGCTTTCGCACCAGCTGGATGGCCTCCTGCAGGGTGTCTTTCTTGGCGCCGGACACCCGCACCGCGTCACCCTGGACGCTCGCCTGCACTTTCAGCTTGCTGTCCTTGATGTGCCTGACGAGCTTTTTGGCCAGTTCCTGATCCACCCCGGTGCGCACGGTAAGCGGTTGCCTGAGCTTGTCCCCGCTGATCTTTTCGCTCTTTCCCCTCTCCAGTGCGCGGACGTCCACGCCGCGTTTCGCCAGCCTCGCGATAAGCACGTCATAGACCTGACCCAGCTTGAAGTCGTCGTCGGCGTACAGCGTCAGGAGATGCTCGGTTTGCTCGACCCGTGCGTCGGAGCCCTTGAAGTCGAAGCGGTTACTGATCTCCTTGTTGGCCTGATCGACCGCGTTGCGCAGCTCCACCTCGTTGACCTGGGAGACGATGTCGAAGCTCGGCACCCGACGCCTCCTACGGGTTGATCAGTTGAAGGGTGAAGCACGTGGCCGGCAGCCCGGTCCCGTCGTCGAATTCGGCCGCCGCCTCGATGCCCTGGCGGGCGATCTGGTCGGCGCTGAGACGAGGATCCCCGTAGGCCGAATACATGGCGCCCAACGCGTAGTCGCTTCCGCTGCCGTAGGCGTAGAACCTGGAGAACTCTTGCACCGTGCGGTGTGCTGCCACGCCGAAGATGCCGTGCGGGTTGGCGATCAGACAGTCCATGCGAGAGGACTCCAAAGCGTCCTCCTTGTCCTCCTCGGGCATCAGAAAGTAGCGCTCCTTCAGGACACCGTGCAGCCGGTTCCACGTGCGAAAGATGTTGGTGGGACTGTCTAGCCGGATGTCCTCGACGGTGTGCTCGAAGTAGTCGCGCAGGATGGCCGTAAAGGTGGCGGTCCCGGTCACGCCGACAAAGCTCTCGCCCACGCGCAGGATCTTCTCGTGGTTTGCAATGTATGTCGCGCTCTCCTTCGCGCTACCCCACTTGATCAGGGTGTCAGCGGCGATGGCGGCCACGCCGTCCTTCTTTACGACCGTTACGGTGGTCACTTTTGTCGCAGCTTGGCGGCGATGCGCATGCGCAGGGCGTTGAGGCGAATGAATCCCTCGGCGTCCTTCTGATTGTACGCCCCGGCGTCGTCCTCGAAGGTGGCGATGGACGGGTCGAACAGCGAATCGGTCCTCGAATCGCGCCCGATCACCGTCACGTTGCCTTTGTAGAGCTTGACCCTCACCCAACCGTTGACGCTGGACTGGGAGATGTCGATCATGTGCTGGAGCATGCGTCGTTCCGGACTCCACCAGTACCCGGTGTAGATGAGAGAGGCGTAGCGCGGCATCAGCTCGTCCTTGAGGTGGGCGACCTCGCGGTCGAGCGTGATGGACTCGATCGCCCGATGGGCCTTGAGCATGATGGTGCCGCCCGGCGTTTCGTAGCAACCGCGCGATTTCATCCCGACATAGCGGTTCTCCACCAGGTCCAGCCGGCCGATGCCGTGTTTGCACCCGAACTCGTTCAGTCGGGTCAGGACTTTCGCGGGCGTCATCTTCTGGCCGTTCACCGCAACGATGTCGCCGGCGCTGTACTCCAGGTCGAGATGTTGTGCTGTGTCGGGGGCCTTCTCCGGGGACACCGTCCAGCGCCACATGTCCTCCTCGGGCGGTTCGGCCGGGTTCTCCAGCGCGCGGCCCTCGTAGGAGATGTGCAGGAGATTGGCGTCCATGCTGTAGGGACTGCCACCCTCCTTGTGCAGCATCTCGATCGGGATGCCGTGCTTCTCGGCATACGCGAGCAGCTTTTCACGCGAGCTCAGGTCCCATTCCCGCCAAGGTGCGATGACCCGGATGTCGGGCTGCAGAGCGTAGTAGGCCAGCTCGAAGCGAACCTGGTCGTTGCCTTTTCCCGTGGCCCCGTGGGCCACGGCTCCGGCGCCGGTCGCGCGCGCGATCTCGATCTGGCGCTTCGCGATCAACGGGCGGGCGATGCTGGTGCCAAGCAAATACTCGCCCTCGTAAATGGCGTTGGCGCGGAACATCGGGTATACGAAATCCCGCACGAACTCCTCGCGCAAGTCGTCGATGAAGATCTCCTTCACTCCGAGCTTGCGGGCCTTCGCGCGCGCCGGCTCGAGCTCCTCGCCTTGTCCGATGTCGGCGGTGAACGTCACCACCTCGCAGCGGTAGGTGTCCTGCAGCCATTTCAGGATCACCGAGGTATCGAGTCCGCCGGAATAGGCGAGCACCACTTTGTCGATCGCGCTCATCGCTCCGCCTTGCTCTGCTCCAGCGCCGTTCAGGTCTTGTTGGGATCAGGCGCTTCGTCCTGCTCCTGCTCCTCGGGCTCGCCCGACTGATATATACCGTCCACCCATTCGCCGACGAATGTCTTGCCGTCGGCGCGACGATACTGGCCCTGGCCGTTCGGCATGCCATTCTTCCACTGGCCCTCGTACCAACTGCCGTCGGGTGCGTCGAAGCGGCCGTCCCCGTCCTGCATGCTGTGCTTCCACGTGCCGGCGTACTTGCTGCCGTCGGCCTTCGCCAGCGTGCCGCGGCCCTCCGCCCAGCCCATCACGAGCTGGCCCTCAAAACGGTCGTCCTGCTTGCCGTCTAGAAACCACTGCAGCACGCCCTCGCCGTCGGCGAACCCGTCCTTGCACCCGCCGTTCCAGGTGATGGTTTCGCCGGGGCGGGGAAAAGTGTTGGCGACTTTGCAACCGTGACTGTCGGCGATCCAGGACACTTCATCGGTCGGCCCGACTGCCAAGGCGAGGCCGCACGCGATCGTGCCGAGCGTCAGGAGCGTGGCGAACGCGAAATGGCGAATGCTGTTCATGTAGGAAGCCCTCTTAGATAGATCCAAACGGTCCCCGTCGTTCTGCGCGGCCCACCCTCCTGTCCCAGGCCGCGTCGACGCAAACCGGCGAGTCGTGCCCCCCTCGCCGAGGAAGGTACTTCAGTAGCGCCTTCTGAGCGCGCATGCAGGTTTGGCTCCGGCCGCCCGCTCGGCGAGCGAGCGGGCTTAACTTGTCGATCAAGTTAGCCTGCGCCGAAATCGGCTCCAGGTTGCTCGGCCTCACGCCTCGACTTTTCCCAGCAGCAAGAACTCGATCAGAGCCTACTGCGTGTGGAGCCGGTTTTGGCTCCGGCCGCTTACGCTTATACTTGGCGGGGCCGCGTCCCCGCCAAGTTAGCCTGCGCCGAAGCCTTTTCATTGCGGCCACTCACGACTCCACTTTCCCGAGGAGCAGGTACTCCAGTAGCGCCTTTTGAGTGTGCATGCGATTTTCAGCTTCTTCCCAGACGACGCTCTGCGGGCCGTCGATTACGGCGGCCTCAACCTCCTCGCCTCGGTGCGCAGGCAGGCAATGCATGAACAGGGCGTCGGGTTGGGCCAGCCGCATCATCTTCTGGCTCACCTGATAGGCGGCGAACTCTCTCTTGCGCTCCTCGGCCTCGTCCTCGTAGCCCATGCTGGTCCATACGTCCGTGGTCACCAGGTCCGCACCGCGCACGGCTTGGAGCGGATCATCAAAGAGCTTCAGGTGCGCGCCTTGACAGCTTTCACCGCGCTCGGCCTCGAGCTCGTAGCCGGGGGGCGAGGCCACGTTGAGGCAGAAGTCGAAGGTCGCGGCCGCCTGCAGCCAGGTGTTGCACACATTGTTGGAGTCGCCCACCCAGGCCACGGTCTTGCCTCGTATCGTCCCGCGCTGCTCGACGAACGTGAAGATGTCGGCCATGACTTGACAGGGGTGGTACCGATCGGTGAGGCCGTTGATCACCGGCACCCGCGAATGGCTGGCGAAGCGTTCCACGATGTCGTGCTCGAACGTGCGGATCATGACCGCATCGACCATGCGAGAGATGACCTCGGCCACGTCCTCGATCGGCTCGCCACGGCCGAGCTGGGTGTCGCGGGCGGACAGAAACAGGGCCGCACCGCCCAGCTGGGTCATACCCGCCTCGAAAGACACCCGGGTGCGGGTAGAGTTCTTCTCGAAGATCATCGCCAGGGTGTGGCCCTTGAGCGGCTGATACAGGGTGCCGCCGCGCTGGCGCGACTTGAGGACCCGCGTCCGGGCCATGAGGTAGTCGAACTCAGCGCGGCTGAAATCCCTGAGCTGCAGGAAATGCTTGATTCCCGCCATGACCGGAACCGACGATTTGCTAGCCCTGGGCCGCGACGCTCACCGGCTCGGTCAAGAACTCCCGGACCAGGTTTGACACGCCCTCGACGAGCTGGTGGGCTTCATCCGCCCGCATGATCAGAGGGGGTAGCAGCCGTACCACGCTGTCCATCGTGACGTTGATCAGCAGCCCCCGGACAAGCGCGGACGTGACGAGCTCACCGCACGGGCGCTCGAGGTCGATGCCCACCATCAACCCTTTGCCGCGGATTTCCTTCACACCGGCCAGCCCCCGCAGACTTTCGCTGAGCTGGGCGCGGATCCGCGCGCCGATTTGAGCCGCGTTTTCCAGCAGGTTTTCGTCGGCGATGATCCGCAACGTGGTGTAGGCCGCGACCGAGGCGAGCGGGTTGCCGCCGAACGTGGAGCCGTGGTTGCCGGCGTGGAACACCCGGGCGGCCGCGCCTGCCGCCAGGCAGGCGCCGATTGGTACGCCGTTGGCCAGGCCCTTGGCCAAGGTCATCACGTCGGGCCTGATGCCGAGCAGCTGATGGGCGAACCAGCGGCCCGTGCGGCCCACGCCGCTCTGCACCTCGTCCAGCATGAGAAGCCAGCCCTGGCGGTCGCACACCCTGCGCAGGTGTGGCAAATAACCGTCGTCGGGCACGTTGATCCCGCCTTCTCCTTGGATCGGCTCAACCAGCACCGCGACGATGTTCTTGTTGTTGACCGCCACCTGTTCCAGCGCCTGCAGATCGTTGTAGGGTACCCGGGCGAAGCCGGTCAGCAGCGGCTCGAAACCCGCCTGGACCTTGCGGCTGCCGGTAGCGGAAAGCGTGGCCATGGTGCGGCCATGAAAGGCCTTTTCCATCACCACGATGGTAGGTTGCTCCAGGCCTTTCTGGTGGCCGTAGAGGCGCGCCAGTTTGATCGCGGCCTCGTTGGCCTCGCAGCCGGAATTACAGAAGAACACGTTGTCCATGCCGGACAGGTCGCACAACAGGTCGGCCAGGCGTTCCTGTTCCGGAATGCGATACCAGTTGGAGGCGTGGATGATCCGCCCGGCTTGCTCGGCAATGGCCTGGACCAGACGCGGGTGGGCGTGGCCGAGACCGGTCACGGCGATGCCGGAGAAGCCGTCCAGATAGCGCTTGCCCTCGGTGTCCCACAGCCACACGCCTTCCCCGCGCTGGAAAGCGACCGGCAACCGCCCGTAGGTGTTCATCAAATGCGGCGTGATAGGTGGCGTCATAGACATCGTCCCGGCAAAAAGACATTCATCAAAGTCAGGATTTCGGACCCGACAGCTTCCCGGCCAAAGAAAGCACCAATGACCCGGGCCAAGGGCCCCCAAAAAACCACGGCGGCCTAAGCCGCCGTGGGTGCTTGCTGCATGTTAGCGGAAATCACTTTTATCCGAATCGGCGCGGCTGTGCAAGCCCGCCAGCGCGCCTAGCCCAATGCGACACCCGTACCGCACGAGGGCCTTGTCCAGTGACAGGGCGCGCCGGCGGTATCCGCTGCGCGACCCGGGCTAGCTCTTCAGCTTTTTGAGCCCCTTCTCGTCGCTCGGCGTCAGTACCCTCACGCACGGGATGTAGCCGTCATAGACGATGCCGTGCAACTCTACCCGCTTGTGGCTGCGCAGAAGCCCGGCCAGGTAATGGATGATGTCGGTGGTGATGACTTGCCCCGGTACCAGGACCGGGATGCCCGGGGGGTAGGGCGTGACCTGGTCGGCTGCCACCTTGCCATTCAGCGCGGCGTTGATGCGGTCGTTTTCGTCCAGGATAGCCAGGGCCTGGCCGCCGCAATAGAACGCGTCGCGCGGCAGATATTTGAGCTGCGTGAAGCCGGGGATGTCCGGTGTGCGGTACAAACGCCGCGCCGATCGCCCCTCGCGCGCGATGCGCATGAGCGCGTCGTACAGGCGCGAGACCTTGCTCCGCGTGGTGCCGATGGTGAGCAGCAGCGACAGCGTGTTGAAGGTCGACTTCTCCACCTGGATGTTGTAGCGCTCGAACAGCTCGTGCTGCAGCTCGTCCACCGTGTATCCGCACTCGGAGATGTCCACTGTGACTTTCGTGGGGTCGAGCTGGACGTTGTCGTTGCGCACTTCGTCGGGCAGCAGGTCCTCCAGCTCGAGCGCCCGGAACACGCCCGTGGAGTCGATCTGATGACGCAGCTCGGTGGACAGCGAAAGCGTGCGAACCAGCAGCTTGTAGCCCTCCATCACGGCCTGCTTGCGCGCCACGTCCAGGCTCGCGATCATGCTGTACTGCGGGCTGGTGGACGTGTGCATGTTGAAGTTCTCCCGGAAAATGTGCTCGTTGAAGCCGGGGTCGTTGACATGGATCATGCTGGCCTGGGAGAAGGCCGAAAGCACTTTGTGCGTGCTCTGGGTGGCGTAATCGGCGCCGGACTCCAGCGCGGTCGGTCGGAACGCCGGGTGGAAGCGCGCGAAGCCGTACCACGCTTCGTCCACCACCACCTTGATTCCGTGTGCGTGTGCCGCCTCGATGATGGGCGCCAGGTCGTAGCGCAGCCCGTCGTAGGTGCAGGAGGTCAGCACCAGGGCTTCCGCATCGGAATGCTCCTCGATGGCGCGCATGATGGTCTTCTTGGGGATCGGACCGAAGATGCCGTATTTCTTGTTGACCGAGGAATCGAGATAGACGGGATGCGCGCCGGAGAGCACTACGCCGTGGTGCACCGACTTGTGGCAGTTGCGGTCGAGGAGCAGTTTTTCACCCGGCGCGATGAGGGTCTGGAAAATCACCTTGTTGCCGGTCGACGTCCCGTTGGTCGCGAAAAAGGTGCGGCGAGCGCCGAAAGCCTTGGCGGCGAGCTTCTGCGCCTCGAGGATCACGCCGGTCGGTTCCATCAGCGAATCCAGCGGCGGAACCGACACCGACAAGTCGGCATCGAACACGTGGTCGCCCATGAACTCGTAGAAATCGCTGACCCAGGGACTGTCGCGCAGGCTGTCCCCCGATGAATGCCCCGGCGTGTGCCAGGCGTCCTTGGCCATCAGGACGTAGCTCTTGAGCGCGTCGTAGAAGGGCGTGTCGGCTTTCTCCTGCATCTGCGCGTTGAGGATCCGGTAGATCCCGCGGTAGTCGCGCTCCTCGCGGTAGAAATAGCCGTCCACGGCCTCGGAGAACAGCGCGTCGACCACCTCGTCCTCCTGTTCCTGTGCGATCAGGATGTAAACATCGAGCTCGGGGCGGAAGCGGGTGATCTTCTGGACCAGCTCCAGGGCCGACATCTGCAGCACGCGCGAGTTGCCGCCGTCGCCTTTCAGGGTATACAGAGTATCGTCGACGATCACGGCCTGAATGTCGCCGTCCTCCTCGATGGCCTTCAGCGCGTCGCGCGCCGTAGTGATGCCGGTGAAGGTGATTCCCAGCGGGTTGTCGAGGCTCTTGGCGGCGGCGTTCAAGCCCTTGACGAACTCCTTCAGGACCAGCTGTTCGTCGTTGATGACCAGGATGCGGCTTACCGGCTCACGCATGCGTCAACCCGAGGTCGGATGTTGCTGCGCAGCACAGTACACGCGACGCCCGGCTCATCGGTGCGCTGGCAGTCGCCGACGTCGGCGACTCGATCGGTGGAGGAACGGAACGTGTGGGGTTTTGGACCGAGGCCACGGCGCTGTGCAGGCCGCAAGCCGAAACAGGGGGTACCACGCAGGCTGGGGAAACGCCGGATAGCGTAAGCGGGACCGAACGCGGACAGGGGCTCAGTGCATGGCTCTGATCGCGGCAGCCAATCGGCTCTTGTAGCGCGCTGCCGTGTTCTTGTGAAAGATCTTCTTGTCTGCGATGGCGTCGATGATACTCTGCGACGCTCGCAATTGGGCTTCGGCCGCCGCCTTGTTGCCGGAAGCGATCGCTTTGCGCACTTTTTTCAGCGCGTTGCGCATCTCCGAGCGCTGGGCCGCGTTGTGCGCATTGCGCAGTACGGACTGGCGGGCCCGCTTGCGGGCCTGGGCGGTGTTCGCCATGAAAGCTCCTCGAGGCGTTGAAAGGCTTGCAAAAAAGTGCGTAAGGATACTGTCTGGCTCGGCCGATTGCAAGCCGCGCTAAGCAATTGTGTCGCCTTCCTTTTCCTTGTATGCGCGGCCGCGTCTGACTAGTATGGCGACGGCAAATCGGCCCGTTCCCATACCCACCCCAACATCGCATGCATCGGTCGCTGTCATGAATCTTCTCAGGGCGCTCGTCACCGTGAGCGGGATGACGCTGGTTTCGCGCGTGTTCGGGTTCGTGCGCGACGCGGTGATCGCCCGGGTGTTCGGGGCGGGAGTCTATACGGACGCCTTCTTCGTCGCCTTCCGTCTGCCCAACCTGCTACGCAGGATATTCGCGGAGGGCGCATTTTCCCAAGCCTTCGTCCCGATCCTGGCCGAGTACAAAACGCGGCGCGGGGAGATCGAATCGCGCGATCTGGTGGATCACGTCACGTCGCTGCTGGCGGTGGCCCTGTTGCTGGTCACGGCGCTCGGGATCGTCTGCGCCCCCTTCATCATCTACGTCAGCGCGCCCGGCTTCGCCGCGACGCCAGCGAAGTTCGACCTCACGGTCGAGCTGCTGCGCATCACCTTCCCCTATATCTTGTTTATTTCACTCACCTCCCTGGCCGGCGGGATTCTCAACACCTACGGCCGCTTTGCCATCCCAGCCTTCACGCCCACGCTGCTCAATCTCTCCTTCATCGCGTTCGCCGTGTGGGCGGCGCCGTGGTTCCATCCGCCGGTGCTGGCGCTGGCATGGGCGGTAGTGGTGGGCGGCCTGCTGCAACTCGTCTTTCAGGTTCCATACCTGGTCCGCCTCGGCCTGCTGCCGCGCCCGCGCCTGAACTTCAGGGACCCCGGGGTCTGGCGCATCCTCCGGATGATGGGCCCGGCGATATTCGGCGTCTCTATCGGGCAGATCAGCCTTTTGATCAACACCATCTTCGCTTCCTTCTTGGTCACCGGCAGCGTGTCCTGGCTGTACTACGCAGACCGCCTGATGGAGTTTCCTACAGGGGTCCTGGGGGTGGCGCTCGGGACGATCCTGTTACCCAGTCTGTCCAAGAGCTACGCCGAGGACACAGCCGAGGAGTACTCTCGATTGCTCGACTGGGGCCTGCGACTGACGCTGCTGCTGGCGCTGCCTTCGGCGCTGGCGCTGGCGATTCTGGCCGTTCCGCTCATTTCGACCTTGTTCCACCACGGCGCCTTCGACCGCCACGACGTGGCGATGACCGGACAGGCGCTGGTGGCGTATAGCGCCGGACTGGTGGGGTTGATCATGGTCAAAGTGCTGGCGCCCGGGTTTTACGCCCGACAGAACATCCGCACGCCGGTGAAGATCGGCATCTTCACGCTGGTCGCGACCCAGCTCATGAACTTGGCGTTCATCTACCCGCTGCGCCACGCGGGCCTGGCGCTCGCCATTGGCCTGGGCGCCTGCGTCAACGCCGGGCTGCTTTACTTCAAGCTGCGGCAGCACCGGGTATTCAGCCCGCAGCCCGGCTGGGGGAGGTTCGCCGGTCAGCTGGTGCTGGGGCTCGTGGCGATGGGCTTCGCGCTGTGGTTCGCCTCTGGCAGCCAGGAGAGCTGGCTTACCGGCTCCGCTTGGTCGCGGGCGGCGCGCCTCGGCGTGATGGTCGTGGTCGGCGCGGCCGCGTATTTCGCCGCCCTTTGGCTGGTCGGGCTGCGCCCGGCGCAGTTCGTCAAGCGCGCCGGTTGATGCGCGCGGCGGTGCCGACCCGGCCGCGCGCTTCGTCTCCGCCATGCGTGGACCGCGTCCGCCGCCGCCCGTTACAATAGGCACCCACGCGAACGGTCGGCGGGCTCGCGGGACCGCAGTCCTGCCCCGTCACCGGCCGTGCGCGGGCCGCTCCTCCGATCGCTCCCGACAGCGCAAACCAGGCAGGCCATGCGTATCCTGCGTCATCTCCCCGCGCGCCCGGCCGCCCCGGTCGCACTCACCATCGGCAACTTCGACGGCGTGCATCTGGGCCACCGCGCGATGGTCGGGTTGTTGATCGACGCGGCCAGGCGCAGGCAGCTCGCTTCGTGTGTGATGACCTTCGAGCCGCACCCGCGCGAGTTTTTCGCACCGGATCGGGCGCCCACCAGGCTCACCTCGCTGCGCGAGAAGCTGGAGCTCCTGGCGCAGCTGGGCGTGGACCAGGTGCACGTGCGCCGCTTCGATTACGACTTCGCGCGGATCGCGGCCGAGACGTTCATCGAAGAGGTTCTGGTGGAAGGCCTGGGCGTGCGCTGGGTGCTCGTCGGCGACGACTTCCGCTTCGGCGCCCGCCGCCAGGGTGACGCCGCGATGCTGCGCGACGCGTTAGCGCGCAGGGCCGTCGAAGTGGCGCAGATGCAAACCGTCCTGCTCGGCGGCACCCGTGTCTCCAGCACTGCCGTGCGCGAGCGGCTCGCGTGCGGCGACCTGCACGGCGCGGCCCAGCTGCTGGGACGACCCTACAGCATCAGCGGGCGAGTGGTCGCGGGTGAGCGCCTCGGCAAGCGACTCGGCTTCCCGACCGCTAACCTGCAGATGAGACACAACCGGCCGCCGCTCGCCGGGATCTTCGTGGTGGAGGTTCTGGGGCTGGGTCAGCGACCATTGGAGGGTGTCGCAAGCCTGGGCGTGCGCCCGACCGTCAAGGACGGCGGCGCTCCGGTCCTCGAGGTGCACCTGCTGGACTTCGCCCGCGATATCTACGGTCAACACCTGCAGGTGCGTTTCCTCCATAAGCTGCGCGAGGAAGAGAAGTTCGCGGGCCTCGACATTCTCCAGCGCCAGATCGCAAAGGACGTCGAGGACGCAAGGCGGTTTTTCCGCCGCGCAGGACGCGGAGATCAGCGCGAGAACATCGTGTAATGGCTGACTACAAGAGCACTCTGAATTTGCCCGACACCGGGTTCCCCATGAAGGGCGACCTCGCCCGACGCGAGCCCGAGTGGGTCCGGCGCTGGCAGGACGGCAAGCTCTATGAGCGCGTGCGCCAGGCGTTCGCCGGACGACCCAAGTTCATCCTGCACGACGGCCCGCCTTACGCCAATGGCGACATCCACATCGGGCACGTCATCAACAAAGTGCTCAAGGACATGGTGGTCAAGAGCAAGACGCTCGCGGGGTTCGACTCGCCTTACGTCCCGGGCTGGGACTGCCACGGCTTGCCGATCGAGCACCAGGTGGAGAAGCTACACGGCAGAAACCTTCCCGCCGCCGAGTTTCGCAGGCTGTGCCGGGAGTACGCCCGGGAGCAGGTCGAGCGCCAGCGGCGCGACTTCATCCGGCTCGGCGTGCTGGGCGACTGGGACCACCCGTATCTCACCATGGAGTTTGGCACGGAGGCGGACACGATCCGCGCTCTGGGGCGCATCCACTTAGGCGGGCTCCTGTATCAGGGGGCCAAGCCCGTCCTCTGGTGCATCGACTGCCGCTCGGCGCTGGCAGAGGCCGAAGTGGAGTACGAGAACCGCGTATCGCCGGCGATCGACGTTGCCTTCGCCTTCATCGATCTGAACGCCCTGGCGCGGCCGTTCGGGTTCACGCACCTCTACGAGCCCGCGTTTGCGGTGATCTGGACCACAACGCCGTGGACGCTCCCCGCGAACCAGGCCGTGGCGGTCCATCCCCAGTTCCACTACAACCTGGTGCGCACGTCCAAAGGACTGCTGGTGTTGGCTGAAGACCTGCGCGAAGCGGCGCTGGCGCGCTTTGGGATCACGGGGGAAGTGGTGGCCACCGCCGCCGGTCATGCGCTGGAGGGGCTCGAATTGGCGCATCCCTTCTACGAGCGCAAGGTGCCGGTCGTGCTTGGCGAACACGTCACGCTGGAGGCGGGCACAGGGCTGGTCCATACTGCGCCGGCTCATGGGCTGGAGGATTATCAGATCGGGCAGAAGTACAACCTGCCCTCCGACAACCCGGTGGGCGACGATGGCCGGTTCTTCGACACCGTGGGCTTGGTGGGCGGGTTGTCGGTGTGGGAGGCGAACAGGGTCGTCGTCGATACCCTGGCCAAGGAGGGGCGGCTGCTCCACAGCGAAAGCATCGAGCACAGCTATCCGCACTGTTGGCGTCACAAGACGCCGGTCATTTACCGCGCCACACGCCAGTGGTTCATCGCCATGGACTCGAACCACCATCCCGGTGGCGGGCCGCTGCTGCGCGAGGTGGCCGAGAAAGCCGTGCAGCAGACCGAGTTCTTTCCCGGCTGGGGGCGGGCGCGCCTCGAGGCGATGATCCTCAACCGTCCCGACTGGTGCATCTCGCGCCAGCGCAGCTGGGGTACGCCGCTGGCGCTGTTCGTCCATCGCGAGACCGGAGAGCTGCATCCGCGTACGGCCCAGTTGATCGAGCAGGTCGCGCAGCGCGTCGAGCGGCAGGGCATCGAGGGCTGGTTCAGCCTTCCGGCCGAGGAATTGCTGGGCGAGGAGGCCCAGCGCTACAGGAAAGTGCCCGACACGATGGACGTCTGGTTCGACTCCGGGACGACTCACTTCAGCGTCCTGCAGCGTCGCGCGGACCTCGCGAAGCCGGCCGATCTATACCTCGAAGGGACGGACCAGCATCGGGGCTGGTTCCAGGCCGCCCTGCTCACCGGCTGCGCCATCGACGGACGCGCGCCGTATCGACAGCTGTTGACCCACGGTTTCGCGATCGACGGCGAAGGGCGCAAGATGAGCAAGTCCATGGGCAACGTCATCGCCCCGCAGGAGGTGTCGGAACAACTGGGGGCCGAGATCCTGCGGCTGTGGGTCGCCAGTACCGACTACTCGGGCGAACTGTCCCTCTCGCAGGAAATCCTCAAGCGGGTGGTGGAGATGTACCGCCGCATCCGCAACACACTGCGCTTCCTGCTGGCCAACGTGTCCGACTTCGATCCCGCGCGTGACGCGGTCGCGGTGCAGCGCTGGGTCGAGATCGACCGCTACGCGCTGGCCGCCGCGCAGGAGTTGCAGGACGCCGTGATGCACGACTACGGCCGCTACGAATTCCACCTCGTCGTGCAGAAGCTGCACAACTTTTGCTCCGAGTTTCTGGGCGCCTTCTACCTCGACATTCTAAAGGACCGCCTGTACACGTGTTCTGCCACGAGCCTCGCGCGCCGCTCCGCGCAAAGCGCCCTGTGGCACGTCGCGAACAGCCTGTTGCGCGTGTTCTCCCCGGTGCTGAGCTTCACGGCCGACGAAGCTTGGAGCCACTTCACTCGCGACCCCCAAGACAGCGTCTTCTTGCACGCGACGCAGGCGCTGCCGGAGGTCGAGGACAGAGCCCAGCTTGTTGCGCGTTGGCGCGACCTCGAAGTCCTCAAAAAGATTGTGCAGAAGCGCTTGGAGGAGCTTCGCGTGGCGGGACAGATCGGGTCCTCCCTGGCCGCCGAGGTCGATGTCTACGTGGGAGCGAGCAGCTTCAAGCGGCTGCAGCCGCTGGCAAGCGATCTGCGCTACGTCTTGATCACCTCGCGGGCCGATTTGCACCAGGATCCAAGCCTGTCCGACGGTCTCGAGACGGTCAGGGTCGAGGCCACTGCCTCCGCGCATGCCAAATGCCCGCGCTGCTGGCACTACCGCGCCGATATCGGATCGCACCCCGCCCATCCGCAGTTGTGTGGCCGCTGCGTGTCCAACCTGTACGGGCCGGGCGAGGCGCGCGTGCATGCTTGAGGACTCGATGTCCCGGCCACCAGCGCGGCGCTGGCTGGCCTGGCTCGCGGTCAGCGCCGGAGTCGTCCTGCTGGATCAATTGTCGAAACACCTGATGGGGCAGCTGCTCGGCCCCGGCGGGTCGATGCGCGTGACGCCCTTCTTCGATCTGGTGCTGGTGCTCAATCCGGGAGCGGCCTTCAGCTTTCTGAGCTCCGCCGCCGGCTGGCAGCGGGAGTTGTTCATCGCCATCGCGCTGGCGGCCAGCGTCTTGATCGTCTACTTGATGCGCAAACACGGCGCCGAACGCGTGTTCTGCTTCGCCCTCGGCCTGATCCTGGGCGGCGCGATCGGCAATGTCATCGACCGCGTACAGCTCGGGGCCGTGGTGGACTTTCTGCATTTTCACCTCGGCGAGTACTATTGGCCCGCGTTCAATCTGGCCGACAGCGCCATCACCTGCGGCGCAGGGCTGCTGATCTGGGACAGCTTTCGGCGCTCCCGCGTCAAGCAGGCGAAGAGCGGGCGTTAGCGCCCTTCCGCCATTTGGCTTGCCGCGCGCTTACGCGATCTCATTGGCCGTTGACGGGCATGCGTTCCGCGGAGTATCGTCGCCAAACTTCGGTTACCGGAGGCAGTACTTGGACAGCCACTGTTGTAGTCGTACCGTCTCGGCCTAGCCGGATAGCCTTCCCGTAACGCAGTCCTTTCAGACTGCCCGTTGGCCTTCCCGCTAGCCAGAGACCCAGGGAAGGTCGGGGCAGCCCCCGCGGATGCCTTCGCGCCCGCGGTCCAACGCTCCTTCCTTGCATCGGCAACAGCGCGGCGTGCTGAGGCTCCAGCTCGACACGAACCACGCTCGCGCTTGCTCGCCAAGATGAGGAGAAAGCCATGCAACTGACCAGCCTCACGCGCAGCATCCTGGCTCCGCTGGCTGCCCTCATTCCCGCGCAGCCTGCTTCCTCCGCGGCGCAGTCGGCGGCGGAGCTGAAGGATTGCGCGTGCCTGACGCCCGAGCAGGCGCTCGACAAGCTGCGCAGTTCAAACGAGGGCTTGCTCTCTCGAGAGGCTATCGACCGGTTGTTGACCTACGGGCCTAACACCGTCGCTCACGAAGCGCGCAAAAGCGCCCCGCGCCAGTTGCTGGAACTGTTCTTCACCCCGCTGTCCATCTTGTTGCTCGTGTTGGCCACGGTCTCCTTCCTCACGGGCGAGATCAAAGGCGCGGTGGTGATCGCCATCATGGTGGTGCTCGCGACGCTCCTGTCATTCATCCAGGAGTACCGGTCCAGCAAGGCGGCCGAGCGGCTGCGGGCGATGGTCAGCACCACGGCGACCGTGCTGAGAATGGACCCGCGCAAGGGCGTGCCCGAGGAGGTGAACCGCTATTTCGAAGTGAAGCTCCATCCCCAGGGGCCGGCGCGAGAAGAGGTGTCCATCGACCGCCTCGTTCCCGGAGACGTGATCTTGTTATCCGCTGGGGATATGGTGCCCGCCGACGTGCGCCTCCTGAGTGCGAAAGACTTGTTCATCAACGAGGCCGCGCTCACCGGTGAAGCCATGCCGGTCGAGAAGTTTCCTGCGCTGAGCGGTGAGCCGCCAAAGGCGGTCGTAGAGCTCCCCAATATCTGCTTCATGGGCACCAACGTCGTGAGCGGGACGGCTTCCGCGCTCGTCGTTGCCACGGGCGCGCGCACCTACTTTGGCTCGATCGCCTCAACCATCTCCCAACAGCGCCAGCTTACCAGCTTCGACCGCGGCGTCCAGCGTTTCATCTGGCTGATGATCCGCTTCATCCTGGTCATGGTCCCGCTGGTATTCCTCATCAACGGCTTCCTGAAGCACGACTGGGCGGAGGCTTTCCTGTTCGCCGTGGCCGTCGCTGTAGGCTTGACTCCCGAGATGCTGCCGATGATCGTCACCATCAATCTGGCTAAAGGCGCCATCGCGATGTCGCGCAAGAAGGTCATCGTCAAGCGCCTGAACTCGATCCAGAACTTCGGCGCCATGGATGTGCTGTGCACGGACAAGACCGGCACTCTGACCCAGGACAAGGTCATCCTGGAGCGCCACGTAGACATCTTCGGCGAGGAGAACGAGCGTGTCTTGGAGTTCGCCTATCTGAACAGCTACTACCAGTCGGGCCTGAAGAACCTGCTGGACGTCGCGGTGCTGGAGCACGTGGAATTGCGCACCCAGCTGCAGGCCGGCACGCGCTACGTCAAGGTGGACGAAGTGCCGTTCGATTTCCAGCGCCGGCGCATGTCGGTGGTGGTGGAGAAGGACCACGCGACACACGTCCTCATCTGCAAAGGCGCCGTCGAGGAGATCTTCAGTGTCTGCAGCAGAGCGGAGGGGCACGGCGGCGCAATCGTTGCGCTCGGCGACGAGCATTCCGAGGAGCTGCGCGGCGTCATACGCGAGCTCAACGAGGACGGCTTCCGCGTCATCGCGGTGGCCTATAAAGAGGTCCATTCGGGGCAGACCGTCTACTCGATCAAGGACGAGTCGGACCTGATCCTGGTCGGTTACATCGCCTTCCTGGATCCGCCAAAGGACACGGCCGCTGCCGCGCTGAAAGTCCTGCGCGAGCACGGTGTCGCCGTGAAGATCCTGACCGGGGACAACGAGATCGTCACGCGCAAGGTATGCCGTGACGTCGGCCTGGACGTCGGGCATGTGGTGCTGGGCACAGAACTCGAGGGCCTCTCGGATGAAGCGCTCGCCGGCGCCGCGGAGACCACCAGCGTGTTCGCAAAGCTGTCTCCGCAGCAGAAGGCGCGGGTCATCAAAGCGCTGCACCTGAAAGGGCACGTGGTCGGCTTCCTGGGCGACGGCATCAACGACGGCCCGGCGCTCAAGGCCGCCGACGTCGGAGTTTCGGTCGATACGGCGGTGGACATCGCCAAGGAATCCGCTGACATCATTTTGTTGGAGAAGAACCTGCTGGTATTGGAGGAAGGCGTCATCGAAGGCCGCAAGGTGTTCGGCAACATCATCAAATACATCAAGATGGGTGCCAGCTCGAACTTCGGGAACATGTTCAGCGTGCTCGGCGCGAGCGCTTTCCTGCCGTTCTTGCCCATGGCTCCGGTGCAGATTTTGTTCAACAACCTGCTGTACGATTTTTCGCAGACCGCGGTCGCCACCGATAACGTCGACAAGGAATATGTCGAGAAGCCCAGAAAATGGGATGTCGCCAACATTGGGCGCTTCATGCTGTTCATCGGTCCGATCAGCTCCGTGTTCGACTACGTGACTTTTTTCACGCTGCTGTACTTCTTCGGCGGCTGGGACAATCCGGCCTTCTTCCAGAGCGGATGGTTCGTCGAGTCGCTGCTGTCGCAGACGCTGATCGTCCACGTTATTCGCACTGGCAAAATACCGTTCCTGCAGAGCCAGGCGAGCGCCGCCTTGATGGGAACCACGACTGCCATCTGCCTGCTCGGATTGTGGCTCCCCGTGTCGCATTTCGCGCCAGCATTGAACCTGGTCCCCTTGCCGCGTGACTACCTGTTGACACTTGTTGCCATCTTGGCTGCCTACCTGCTTCTCACGCAGTTCGTGAAGACCTGGCTCATCAAACGGTTTGGGTTGAGCTGAACTGAGCGAGAGAGACCGCCGTCGCGTAGAGGCCTTGGATCGTGGGGCGGCTCACTCCCGGCTCTCGGACTCGCTCTCCTCGGCTTCGGCGGGCTCTTCCAGCTTCAGTGATACCGTCCGGGTTTTCTCGTCGTAGTCGAGAATTTCAGCGTACCGGCCCCACGCCACGAGCACTTCGAGCAGCTTCGCCGGTTGATCGTACGGCAGCAGCTTGGCGAGCTCCTCCATCACTGCGTCAGCGCTGATGTGGCCATCCGGCGCTTCCTGCAGGCGAGACGTCAGCATCTGGAACAGGCGCAGCTTGAGAATCTGACGCTTGAACAGCGTCTTTTGCGCCGGGATCGGTGCGGCCAGGAAGTACCAGCCGAGCTGGGTCATCACCACTTCGTTCTTGGGCGTGTCGACCAGGTCCAGCATCTCCGCCGCCTTCACGATCGCAATGGTCTCGCCGAACTCCTGACCAATCAGGGTGCTCAACTCGAATAAGTTGATCCTCTCGTCGTTGTCTTCGAGTATCCCGAGCAATCCCAAGACGCTTCCAACGGCCACGTTGGGAATGGGTTCGATGGGGGCAGTGCCCGGCGCCGCCTGGGGAACCGCCTCGGCGCCCGGCTGCTGCGCGGGCAGTGCCGGCACTGAAACGACGACCTCGGCGGGCTCATCGGGCAGCGCGACCGCGGTGATCGCGTCGTGGATCTGTTCCACCAGCACCGCGAATTCCTTGGAGTTGACGTCGCGCGGATAGGGCATGGGATTCGCGATGATGCGCTTGAGGCGGCCGGGATTCGGAGAAATGATGACGATGCGCGACGCCATGTACGCGGCTTCGGCGATGTTGTGTGTGACGAAGAAGATGCTCTTGAAGCCGGTGTCGGGGGCGTTGCGCCACAGCTGGATCACCTCCGTGCGCAGGTTCTCGGCGGTCAACACGTCGAGCGCGCTGAACGCTTCGTCCATCGCCAGCACCTCGGGCCGGGCCACGATGGCACGCGCAAAACCCACGCGCTGGCGCATGCCTCCGGATAACTGCTTCGGGTAAGCGTTCTCGTAGCCGGACAGGCCGATCAGGTCGAGCGCCTTCTCGATTTCGTCCCGCTCTGCTTCCGCCCCGAGGCGGCGCTGGATCAGGCCCACTTGCACGTTCTGCTGGACCGTGAGCCACGGGTACAACGCGAAGCTCTGAAACACGATGGCGAGATCGCGGTTGATTCCAGTCAGCGGTGAGCCGTGACTGAGCACGGCACCGCCGCTGGGCTCCGTCAGCCCGGCCATCAGCCGCAGGATGGTGGACTTGCCGCTGCCGGACTGGCCGAGCAACCCGAGCATCTCGCCGGCTCGTACGTCGAGACTGATGTCGTCGAGTATCGTCACCGGCGGCCCGCCCGCCGTGGCGTAGTTCTTGGAGACGTGACGCAGCTCGATCAGCGGCGCGTTCGCGGAGGCGATGGCCGCGGCGGCGTCGGACGAAACGGGAGCAGGCAAGGGCGGCATCGGTCAGCTCTGCGTGGGGTCACAAGATGGGGGTTTCATCTTCCGGCCGCGAGCCTAGTCGAGCTTGAATCTTCTCTCCGCGAGTGCGTAAAGACGGCGCCACACGGCGCGGTTGATGACCACCACGAACAGCGCCATGACAGCGATGCTGAAATAGATGGCCGGCTTGTCGCCCTTCTCCGTCACCTGTGCGATATAGGCGCCAAGACCGTCCGCGACGAGCTTGTCCTTGCCCCATGTCGCCACCTCCGCAACGATGCTTGCGTTCCAGGCCCCGCCGGCGGCGGTCACCGCGCCGGTAACCCAGAACGGGAAGATGGCCGGGATGATCAAGGTCTTCCACAGACGCCATTGGCGCAGGCCGAACAGGCCGGCCGCTTCCTGCAGATCGGTGGGAATGGCCATCGCGCCGGCGATCACGTTGAACAGGATATACCACTGGGTGCCCAGTGCCATCAGCAGCACGCTGCCGAGGTCGATCGGGATGTGCGCGGCGATGAAAAAGCCGACGATGAACGGGAACGTCATGTTGACCGGGAACGAGGCCGCGATCTGCGCGACAGGCTGGGCGATGCGCGCCACTCGCGGGCGCAATCCGATCCAGACGCCGATCGGCGTCCACATCAGGGTGGCCAGGACAGTCATGGCAGCAACGCGCAGCAGGGTCAGCACCCCAACCCAGACGACGTGCAGCATCTCCGAGCCGGTCATGTCGGTCTTGATCTCCCGCGCGACCCTGATCGCGTCCCAGACCAGCCACGCGAGCGTCGCGGCAACCGCCACCCAGATCAGCGCGCGCAGCACCAACCTCAGCGCGCGGGGGGCGCGCGCAGCCACCGTTGTCGCCATGTCCGATGCGACTGTGGAAGCGCGCGAAGCGAAATGGCGCAGTACGATGCCAACATGATCGGAAAGCCAGCCGAGCAGGTACGAGCGTCGAAGCAGGTTCAGCACCCACGAGGTGGGCGTGTCCTTCGCCTCGGTCTGCTCCAGCTTGAATTTCTCGGCCCAGGCAACCAACGGACGCCACACGAGCTGGTCGATGAGGACGATCGTCGCGATCATCGCGACGATCGCGCAAATGGCTGCGCGCGTGTCACCCGCCTCGACCGCGGTGGCCATATACGAACCCAGCCCCGGCAGCTTGATGTTCTTGTTCAACACCGTGATCGCTTCGCTCTGGGCGACGAAGAACCAGCCGCCGCCGAAGCTCATCATAGAGTTCCACATCAGCCCGATGGCCGAGGCGGGCAGCTCGACCTTGCCGAATCGCTGCCACCAGCTGAGGCGGTAGACGCGCGCAGCCTCTAGCAGCTCGGAGGGAATCGTCACCAGCGAGTGATAGAAGCCGAATGTCATGTTCCACGCCTGTGCGGTGAAGATCGCGAAGATTGCTGCGCATTCCACGCCCAGCAGGCTGCCGGGAAACAGGGCCAGGAAGCCGGTGACGGTGATCGACAAGAAGCCGAGCACCGGCACCGACTGCAGGATGTCCAGTATCGGCAACATGATCTTCCGGGCGCGCGTGCTCTTGGCTGCGACATATCCCCAGACGAAGGTGAACAGCAGCGCAGCGGCGAAGGCGATGAACATGCGCAATACCGTGCGGGCGGTGTAGTACGGGATGTACTTGACGTCGAGCGAGAGCCGCGGCGGGCTGAGCTCGTCGAAGCGCACGCGCATGTCGCCGCCGAGCGAGACAATCGCGTAGAGCAGGCCGAGCATGGCCAGTGCCACGGCCACATCGATCCAGCCAAAGCGCCAGCCGCGCTCTACCTGCTGCGCGGTGGTGTCGGGGTAGGGGCGAGGAGCCATGGACGATGTTCAAAGAATCGCAGGCATGGGCGCGCGAACTCGATCCGGCCCGTCGGTGGCGGTGACGGCAGCCCAGGCTTGCTCGTGACAGAGCGATTACAGAGCTGCGCTTCGGGCAGGCCGCGCCATCAGGCCCGGTGCCACTCGGACAGCAGTTGATATACCTGCCCCGGATCAACCGCCGCATGAAGCTGCTGGCGGAGGCGCCCGTCGCTGAAAATCTCCGCGACTTCGGCGAGCAATCGCAGATGCTGCTGGGCGGCTTGCTCGGGGACGAAAAGCACGATCAGATCGGAGACCGGTTTGCCGTCTGGAGCATCGAACGGAATCGGGACGCGGGTCCGCACGTAAACGCCAAAAGGCCGCGCCAGGCCCTTGATGCGGGCATGCGGGATCGCCACGCCATGACCGATGCCGGTCGAGCCGCAATCTTCGCGTGCAACCAGGCTATCGACCAGCTGCGATTGTGCAAAGCCGCAACGTCCCTGCAGCAGGCGTGCCACCGCCTCGAACACGCGCTCTTTGCTCGGGGCGTCCACGCCGAGCAGGATGTCGCTGGGCGATAAGAGTTCGCCAATTAAGCTCATGCGTCTCGCTGGGACCAATCGGGGTGAGGTTCAACCGGCTGCGAGGTTACCCCAAAGATGCGTCCCGAGTGAAGCCGCTGCTCATTTACCAACCTTGTCCGACCCTGACCGTCGACCCGAGCTGAGGTTGCCGACCAGCGGCACGCCTATTGGTCCACGGGATCATAGATCGTCGTGTGGTTGGGCGAGTCGGTGCTGTCGCGACGGCGGCGACCTCGCCGTATGGGATTCGCAGGCCGCGCATTTGCGCGGGAAGAAAAAGGCCCCGTCCGCAGACGGGGCCTCGAGCGAAGCGGAGACTGCCGGTCAGTGCGGGGTGACCTCACGCCAGCCGGACCGCTTGGCCGTGTTGGCGGGCGACGGCGGGTGGGCAGGAGGCTGCCTCAGGCCCGAGCTCGAGTCCACAACTGCGATCCCCAGCCCGCGACTCGTCGTCTGGTATATGGAGATCCCCACGGTCTCGGCGCCTTGTATTTTCATCCCCACGACGCCGCCCGGCGAGGTGTTGGTGTATTCCCCCGTCTTGTAGTCGAACTGGTAGAAGAAGCTGTCGCCGCCCACGGAGCAGGCGCCGCCGCCCGGCACGTTGGTGGCCACGATCAGGTCTCCCAGCACCAGCTGCGGGTCCACGTTTACCAGCTCCCCGGGCGAGTCACCGCTCGGGTTGAAATCCACGTACCACCCGTTGCCGGTGGCCCAGCTCACGTTGTTGGTCGACGTGCCGCGGGTCTGGCTGGAGAGCACGGTGATGGTCTGCTTGACCAGGCCGTTGGCGCCGCTGCGCAGGTTGCCGTAGATCGTATCGCTGCTGTTGTGAGGCGAGATCTTGATGGCATAGAGCGATTGCTGCCAGGCGTCGGTGCGCGACGGCGTCTGGGTCGCCGGGTCGGTGAGGTCGGTGGTGCCGAGGTACCGCCCCGTGCCGACGAACAGGACGGAATAGGTGTCGTCGATCAGGCCCAGCGAGGGCTTGGTCGTGATCGGCTGCGGCCGGCCGGTTGCGTCGAGGGTCTGGCCGATCTTCTTCGGGGCGGAGATCGGCCAGCTGGTCATGTCGAACTCCCAGAGGTTGCCCTGCAGGTCGCCGCCATAGACTGCGCTGGCCGTGTCGTCGGTCACGAACGTGTCCACCCAGACGTTGATCTTGGCCAGGCCGCTGGGCGACGTCGCGCTGCCCGCGCCGGTGGCGACCTTCTGGAGAATCTTGCCGCTCAGCACGTCCAGGACGTACAGGTAGCCGCCGCCGTCGCCCATTTGGTTCGGGGTGTTGACGTTGTTGTAGCCCGAGGTGAGCAGCACGACCCACTGGCCGATGGCGTTCTTGGTGATGATGGGGTTGCCGTAGCTCAGACCGACTTGCGGGTCCGAGGACACGCACATCGTGCTGTCGTTGCAGAACTCCCACAGGCCTTGGGGCAACAGCGGGTTGGTGATGTCCAGCGCGTAGTAGCCGCGGCCACCGCTGTTCAACCCGCCCACCAGGATGGTGCGCCAGTTGGCCCCGTCGAAGATGTCCATCGAGGTGGGCGTGCCGTCCACGAAGTAAGCGTGCTTGGCCGCGTACTGCGAATCGGCCAGCTGCCACATGTTGGGCAGCACCATGCGCGGGGCGTAGGCCCACAGCTCGACGCCCGAGTTGGCGTTGAACGCGTGCAGCATGCCGTCGTTGGCCCCGACGTACAGGGCTTGCTGACGGCCGGCCTGGGAGGCGGCCCACTGCTGGTAGCTCATGGCGCTGGTCGGAACGTTGTCCAGGAAGTTCATCCTGGGCTTGCCCACGAACCAGGGCGCGGCGTTCACGGTGTCACCCAGCGAGAATGCGCGATCGCGGTAAACCGAACCCTCGAACTGCGTCTGCCCGCGCAGGAAGTTGACCATGTTGGAGCCGAGGTTGGATGCGGGCAGTTGCACGACCGGGTCGAGGAGCACGCACTGCGACATATTGGTGATGGGAACGCACTTGTTGTCGAACCAGGGCGTCTCGGGAGACAGGGTCACCGTCCCGCCGTTCGGGCTGGTCGCAACGGTCGCGGTGGCGCTCAGGCCGTTGGCGGTGCCGTACTTGAAGTCTTTCAGCTTGTTCGCTGCCGTCGGCGAGAAGGTGTAGATGGTGCGCGTGTCCGTGCTCGGGCCTACCTGCCCCTGGAGCTGGGCCTTGGCCGACCACAAGACGCCGGATTGCACGATGCCGGTGACCGGGTCGATCTGGTAAGCCTGGATCTCGCCGTTCCACTGAACCGTGGTGTAGGAGGACTTGAACAGGAGCCTGTCCGTCGGCGTGATGTTCGGGCTGCTGGTCGCTGCCGCCGAAGCCGAGGCGGTGCGCTGGTTCAGGTTGTTCAAGGCGGTGAACAGGCCGTCCTGCACCGCGGCCGTGTCATGCGCGTAGAAGAAGGCGCCGCGCCCGTTGACGGCGGCATGCCACAGGTCGTCCAACGCCGCCGGGCTCCCTGCGCCGGGGGTCGGCCAACGGCAACTCGGATCCCAACTGCACCCGCTCCCGCCGTTCATGACGTTGAAGTAGTCGCCGGAGGTCGCGGTCGCGTAGTCCTTGCGCCAGTTCATGTAGCCTTCCGACATGCCCAGGCCGAACGTGTTCATGTGCTGCCAGGTGGCTGGATCCGTCTGGCTGTTGGGCACGTTGTCGGTGCCCACGTCCTGGCCCAGGGCCCCTGTGGCGCCGGTCCCTCGCAAGTCGGTGTTGTAGTAGTACTGCGCCACGTCGGCCAGCGTGCCGGAGGTGCTCAGCGTGTTGCCGCTGGCGTCCGTGAAGGTGTTGGCGGTGGTGTAGCCGTCCCACACCCCGCTGCACACGGTGTGCGGGTCGGTCGACACGCAGTTGAAGACGTTGTCCCGATTGCCTATGGTTTCGCTGCTGGTGCTCGTGCTGGTGTCGGTGAGCGACTTGCCGGCGCGCTGATTCCAGTAGCCGTCGGTGGTCAGCAGCGCGAAGTTCTGCTGGCAGGAATACTGCACCGGGTCGTTCGCCTGCGCGGGAATCATGCCCTTGTTGATGCCGTCGTTCTTGCCGCCGAAGTAGCGCCCGCCGCGCGACAGCGCCAGCGGCAGCGGCGTGCTCCCGCTAGGCACCTGCGCGTAGAGGATGTTGTACCACTTCTGCTTCTGTCCTCCTGCGCCGGGGGTGAAGAAGTCGATCCCCAGAAAGTCGTTGGACCCCGGCGGGATCGCCGCGTTGATGGTGAGGAAGCCCACGCGGACTTCCGACTTGTAGGGGGAGAATGCCTGGCCGGCCGAGGACTTCATCATCGGCATGCGGGTGCGGTAGTAGGCGAACCAGTTCGCGAAGTTGGTCATCTCCTCGTTGCCGGTGCACTTGCCGGTCGGCGAGGCTCCGAGATTTCCCGCGCAGTCCTTGCGCGTCAATCGGCCCCCGTAACTGGCGGCAGTGCCTGGGGTGATGTTGGGCGCGCTGGGCCCCTCACCCCTCTGGAACATGCCGTAGCGCGGGTAGACGTAGCCCAGGTAGGTGCCTCCCGCTGGGGGAGTCGGGTTGTACTTCCTCTGGCAGCGGAACAGCGTGCCGGTCCGCTCCATGCCGGTGGGCGTGTCCAAGCGGTTGGCGTCGAACTCGGTCAGGCAGAAGCGCACGGTCGCCGCGTAAACGTACGGGCTGACCGCCGTCGTCGCTGCGACACAGTTGCGGTAGTATTCGTCGCTGCAGTATTCCACCGGCTTGAGCGTGTAGTAGAAAGGGGTGCCTAGCTGGAGCTTGGGAACGCTGTACATGTACCCCGCGATCCTCTGAAAATAGCCGGTCGCCGCGATGTTTTTCTTGATCGTGCTGCAGCCCGTAGTCGTGAATGCGAATGTGTTCGCCGTGGGCGCCGGCGTGGCGAGGACCGTGACCTGGGTAGGGTTGGTGCAAAGGATGTTCGTGTTGCTGGTGATCAGGAACATGTTGATCTTGTCGTTCGCGATCAGTCCGTGGTTGGGGGCCGTCACGTACACGGTTGTCGAGGTTGACGTGCCGCTTCCCGTCGGATTCGCGCTGTCGGTCTGCAATGGGACCACCAAGTCATACGAGCCGAATCCGGGGCTCGCCGTGGAGTACAGGCTCGACGCCGCGAGCTGCTTTCCGGTCTGGGCGTTGGAATAAGTGAACTGATTCGACGTGGTGGGCGTGATCGTGCAAGTCGTATCGGTGTTGCACGTCCCCTTGGCGCTGATGTAATCGAGCCCAGTGGTTCCGGTGCCGGTGTTGGTGCGGGGGATGATCTTGAACGGCGCAGCGAAGTTGGGATAGCTGCCGCCCGGGGTGATTGCCGCAATCTTGTGCGGCCCCGGGGTGGTGACCGTGATCGTGGAGTTGCCGGAGAGCCGCCAGAACTCGCTCACCGGCGGCGCCTCCGGGTAGCCGTTATGCCCGGTCACGTTGGCCGGCGTCTGCAGACTCGGGCCGACCGCGCTGGTGTAGCGGAACGGGTTGCCGGTTTGAGTGGGGTCGGTCGCGTCCGACAGCCCGTTGCGGCGGCAGGAGCTCATGCTATTCAATTGGCAGTAGACGACCTCTGGAAACCGGGTCTGCACGGGAAACGTGCTGTTGCCGATCCCGCTGCCACTGACGCCGTCCCAATACCACTGCTTGGTGTTCGCATTGGTCCACGTCTCGGGCCCGTGACCAGGCCCGATCAGGTAACCGTTGCCGTTACTCGGGTCGACGTCGGTGGAACCGTTCTGGTAGTAGTCGTGGAAAGTGCCTATCTTGTAGAAGTCGTCGCATTTCCACGCAGAAGGGAACCCGTCGCACGGCACCGCACTCCACGTTCCATGCGGTCCTGTCACGGTGGTGCTGTTGTCGTAGTTGGTCATGCCGGTCCCGTCGTAGTTCAGCGCCGGGCTGTAAGTCACCAGAGGGTTGTAGTACAGCCCGTTGAAATCCGACGCCCCGAAAGGCGGGTCGACGCGGTCGCAGTGATTGCCGCGAAAGCCGGTCGTGTCGGTGCGCCACTTGCAGTTGAACGACGTGTCCCAGTACTTGCGCTCGGAGCCGCCCTGCTGCGTCTCGGCGTTGTCCGGCAGCGCGTCGAACGTCATGCTGCCCGAGTCGTCGAGAATGAACAGCAGATTGGGCTTGGCGGTCTGGTTCGAGCTGCTCGCGAGCGGCGCATTGAAGATGTCGGTGAGTGCCGCCACGGCCGGCGGAGCACACGGGCCCGACAGCGCCCCGACGAGCGCCGGGAGGGCGAGTCGCCCGATGTGGATGCGGATGTGGCGGTTCATGGCTTTCTCCTGGGTTGCTGAGTGGCGATGTGAAAAATTTCGCTGTCCGAGGTCATGCGTTGCAGGTTTGGGTTCGCCGTTGGCTTCGCGTGTCATTGCTGCAGGGCCACGTCGAACTGGATGATGCTGGTGGCGCTGCGCGGTCCGGTGACCCGCGTGGTGATGCGAAAGAACACCGACGGCGCCGGGAGGGGCTGCCCGTCGTAGTAGCCCGTGCCGTTACCGGCCTTGCCGCCCGTGGACTGCAGCTTGGCGCAGTTGTTTGCGTTGACCGAGCCGGGCAGCTGGCAGAGGCGGTTGATGAGGTATTCCACCTTGTTGCCGTTGGCGTCCGTCCCGACCACGACCGAGTTGGCCCACGTCGCATCGTCGCTCCAGTCGGGCTCGTTCGAGGGCGTGCCCGGCTGGTTGTAGCCCACCGCCATATAGCCGGCCGCCGGATTGTTGTTGTCCAGCTGTCCGGTGAACTCCTGGGCGAGGAGGTAGTTGACCGCCGAGATGATGCCGTTGTCGCCGGCCTGCAGCGTGCCCTGCTTGAAGGCGACGTTGCCGGAGATGAGGTTGCCGGTGTCCACCGAGCGCATGATGGCGATGCCGGCCATGGTCATGGCCACCAGCACGATCAGCGCGATGAATAGGACGACACCCCGCTGGTGCAGCGGAGGCCGGCGGGCCGGCCGCGCGGCGGTGCGTGAGCTGATGAGGGTCGTGATCATGAGGGACTCCACAACACGTTGCGCAGGGGGACCGTGGTCTCGAAGACCTGGTACTTGTAGCACTGCCAATCGGGGCTGTTGCGCACGTCGATCGGGCGGCCCAACGGCGCGTCCGGCCCGAACGCCCAGCGCACCGGGTAGGTGTTGTTGGCCAGGCTGGGGTCGAACGCGGGCGTGGCATCGCATACCGCGCTGCCCGGCGTGGTGGGTTTGAGTGGGGCCGCGCTGCGCGCGACCACGGCAACCCGGACCGTCTTCACGAACTTCCAATCGGACGAGGGCGTGGTCGGATACTTCGCTCCGCCCGCGACGATCGGGTCCGGGATGTAGCGGTCGATGATGCCGTCGTTCTTCATGAACGGAGACCCTTTGACCGTGTTGTTGTCTTGCCCGTCGTCCATGCCGTATTCGGCCTTGAGGTGCACGATCTGCTCGGCGACCGGGATGAGACTGGGCAGCTGGTCCCACAGGTTTTGGATGACCAGCTTGTTGTTCTGGGACGCGGCCAGCCCGGTGGTCACGGTGATCTGGTTGTAGCGCGGCGCCCGCGTCGGGTCCAGCAGCCAACCGAGGTTGATGACCTTGGCGAGTTCATCGTAGCTGCACGGGTTGCCGCATGGGACTCCCGCCGGGTTGTTCCAGCGCGACGCCACCGTGGTCCCCATATATAGGCTGGGGTCCTGCGTGTAGTTGCCGTTGATGGTGCGCAGCTCGTTGACGCTGGTCGGGTTGTTCGCCGGGTTCAGAGTGACTTCGGCGATAGTGCAGTCCGCCCCGTTTTTGCCCATGATGACCATGTCGCCCGCGACATAGCCGTAGGGGTTGCCCACCTGCGGATAATCCTGCGCGTTGAACATCGGCCCCATCAGGTTTTGCGCGACGGCGGTGTTGGTCGTGCCCGCGTACATCACGTTGATCACATCCGGCGTCGAGCCGGTGTTGGAGAAGATCTGCACTGCCGCGAGCGGATAGGGCGTCGGGTTGGTGGGTACGCGCTGGTTGTCGTAGGTCACCATCCTGCAGCCGTATAGGTCGGAGTCGTTGAGCCCGAAGCCGGCGTGGCGCAGCTGGCGCTCGATCAGCATCAGGGCCTGCAGGCCGTTGGTCTGCTCGTCGCTGCCGGCCGTGCTGCTGCGGCGGACTTCCTCATTCACCGCGTAGACCTGGAAGATCACGACGGTGCCGATGAGCGCGAGCGCCATCGCCACCATGAGCTCGATGATGCTCATGCCGTGGACTGACTCGCGCAGATTCCTGAGTTTCATGTGCGTTGCGCTCCCAACTTTAGAGACTGAGATAGGCGATGGTCCGGTACTGGTGCGGCGTGGCGTTGCTCGACTTGTCCCGTGCCGCGCGCCAGCGCACCGTCACGACCACGCTGTTGTCGGCGTTGACCGTGATGATCGGGGGAAAGCTGGTCGCGCCGGGCAGGGTGTTCTGAACCGTGTTGACCCAGTCGGCGATCGTAGCCGGCGGCCCTCCGCCGCCCCCGTATGCGAACGGGGTGAGCTTCGCCTGGATCTGATTCGGGTCCGTGCCGATGAAGCCCCACATTTGCGCGATCACGCGGTTGGCCAGAAACGCGGCCTCGGTGCGGTACTTGGCCTCGCCCTGGTCCTGCATCGCCGTGGCCTGCATCCCGACGATGGCCAGGATGCCCACCGAGAAGATCAGGATCGCGATGAGCGCCTCCAGCAGCATGACGCCCGTTTGCTTTCCAGGGCTGCGAATGATTGGTTTCATAGCTTTAAAGTCCTGTCGAGGATGTTCAGCAGCCGCGCGAATCGCCGGCCGGCACGTTGGGATCGCACATCCGAATCGTTCCGGACTGGCTGACGACGATGTTCAGCGGGCGTATGGCCGCATTGGAAACCTGGGAGGTGAACTGCAGCGAGCTGAGCGGCAGCGACCCATCGAGGTTGCCGGTAGGCCCGCCCATCGTGTCGAAGGTCACCGCGTACGCGCCGCCCGGAGTGGGCGTGACGTTGACATTGGCCGATCCCTCGGCTGCGTCGCGCTGCTGCACCGTCTTCTTTTCGCCCGCGCTGGGCTTGACGATCTGGACCTTCCAGCCGCTCTGGGAGGTGAGGGCGAACTGCACCAGCTTGTTGCGGCGGAGCGCTTCCGAGCGAGCGAGCTGCATGCCGTTGAGCACGGCGTCGGCCGCGTTGCGGATCTGGGTGTTTTGCATCCAGACCATGAACGAGGGCACCGCGAGACTCACCAGCATGCCGAGCACGGCCAGCCCGATCAGCATCTCGATCAGGGTGACCCCGCGGAGGAGCCGGCGCGTCAGCATGATCCGTCCTTCCTTCTAACCCAGCAGGTGTTGTTCGAGGTCCAGCCGGTCGGCACACCCGTGGTCTGGCGCGTGTTGCTCTGGTCGATGGTGAAGACGAAGTCGCTCAAACCCCCGCTCGCCTGACCCGTCGCTGTGATCGTGTAGAGCTGATCGTTGAGATTGCAGGCGTAGTTGAAGTTGGTTGTGTTGGGCGGCTGCGGCGCTACGGTATTGGCGGCGCAGGCGCCGTTGTAGGTGCGCTGGTCCTGGTAGAACTGCTCCATCTTCACGCGCTGCGATGCGAGGGTAGCGTAGGCCTCGGCCAGCCTGCCGCGCGTCACATAGTCGCGGTATGCGGGCAACGCGACGGAGGCGAGGATCGCCACGATGGCGACCGTCACCAGCAACTCGATCAAAGTGAATCCACGAACCCGTTTCATTTCGTTACTCCTTGCCCATGGGCAGTGCGAAGTCTATTCAGTCAACCCGGCGTGCCGCAAAAACCGCCGATGAAAGGCCACCGTAAGGGAACCAGCGGCCGCGAACGGTCGATTTCGCGCCACCAGCGGTACAAGTCATTGAATTGTCAAAGTGGCCCGATACCTTTCGCCGTCATCAGGTTGCAAGACAGGTGCCAGTAAGCAAACCGGGGCCGGCTCGGACGACCGGAACGTGGCCGCATCGCGAAACCGTCCGACCTGCAGCCGTGCTGCGCGGCGGTATAAACGGGTCAGTCGAGTGCGTGCAGCCTCACGGCCGACGCTTCGCGCTCGATGCTGCGGTTTGGGTTTGAGCGAGCTCGACCTCGGCAGGCGCTGGCCGCTGGACGTCAGGGAAGATCGCGGCCGGGAGCTCTAGACCGCCCGATCGGCGTCCGGCCGCGAATTAGACACAGTCCAATCAGGCGCTTATAATCTTGCGCATGGATTATCGGTACCACTCGCGGGACAACCTGGCCGAGGTGTTGCGGGCGCACGGCATCAATCCCACCCACCAGCGGATCGAGATCGCCCACGCCCTCTACTCGCGGCAGGAGCATCTCTCCGCGGACCAAGTGCTGGCGATCGTGAACCAGCGTCACCCGGAGACCTCACGGGCAACCGTCTACAACACGCTCAATTTGTTCGTCGAAAAGAAGCTGATCCGCGAAGTCATCGTGGATCCGAGCCGCGTGTTCTACGACCCGAACACCTCGGCGCACTATCACATCTACGATGTCGAGACGGGCAGACTCACGGACATTGACGGCGCCGAAGTGCGCATCGAAGGCTTGCCGCGGCTGCCTCGGGGAATGGTGACCGAAGGCATGGACATCATCATCCGCGTGCGCCGGGAAGAATCCTGACCGGCAGACGTAAGCTCCATCTCCCTCCGCGCATCAGCACGCGGAAATCTTGCGCACCGCATTCCGCTCCCGAGTCGCATGGACCAAGGTCGATCGAACCTGCTCCGCCGTCCGCGGGCGCGCGGTGAGGGCTCAATGACCCTCGTAACGCGGGGCGCGCTTGTCCAAAAATGCCTTTACTCCTTCCTGGAAGTCCACCGTTTGTCCCGCCTCGCGCTGCAGCTTCGCCTCCAATGCGAGCTGCTGCTCCAGCGTGTTGGCGGGTGATGCGTTGAGCGCCTGCTTGATCAGGCCGTACGCGCGGGTAGGCCCAGCGGCCAGGCGACGAGCGAGTTCGCGCGCCTCACCCATCAGCTTGTCGTCGTCCACGCATCTCCAGATCAGCCCCCAGCCGGCGGCTTGCTCGGCGCTGACCGGCTCGGCCAGCAGCGACAAGGCCATGGCGCGAGCCGCGCCGATCAGGCGCGGCAGAACGTAGGTGCCGCCTGCATCCGGGATCAACCCGATGCGGCTGAACACCTCGATGAAGCTGGCCGAGCGAGCGGCGATGACGATATCGGCGGCCAGCGCGAAGTTGCACCCGGCACCGGCGGCGACGCCGTTCACCGCGCAAATCACCGGCACGCTCAGCTCGCGCAGCCCGCGCACCATCGGGTTGTAGCTCTTCTCCAGAGCGCTGCCTACGTCGACCTTGTCGGTGCTCCCGGACATGACGCGTTCATTGAGGTCCTGTCCAGCACAGAAGCCACGGCCGCTGCCCGTGATGAGAAGCGCACGCACCGCGTCGGCGGCACGCACCTGCTGCAACGCTTCGTGCAGTTCCTCGTGCATGCGGGCGGTGAACGCGTTCAGCTTTTCCGGGCGATTCAGGGTGATGCAAGCCACCGCCTCGTGGATATCAAATAGAATGGTGTCGTAGGGCATGGTCCGGCTCCTGTGCTGTCCGTGTCCGCATGATGCGCGGGGAGTGCACCGCGTTGCAAGCGCGTGTCAGCCTACCATCAGCAAACAAGGAACCTCGTCCATGACCTATGAGAACATCCTCGTCGAAACCCGCGGCCGGGTGGGACTCATCACCCTGAACCGGCCGAAAGCGCTAAACGCCCTGTCGCCGGAACTGATGCGCGAGCTGGGCGCGGCGCTCGCGGGCTTCGATTCCGGCGACAGCGTCGGTGCGATCGTCATCACGGGCAGCGAAAAGGCGTTCGCCGCGGGCGCCGACATCAAGGCGATGAAGGACTGGGGTTACATGGACGTATACAAAGCCGACTACATCACCGCCGAGTGGGAGACGATCAACCGCGTCCGCAAGCCGGTGATCGCCGCGGTGGCCGGCTACGCGCTGGGCGGCGGCTGCGAGCTCGCCATGATGTGCGACTTCATTCTGGCGGCGGACAGCGCCAAGTTCGGCCAGCCGGAGATCAATCTTGGGGTCCTGCCCGGCGCGGGCGGCACGCAGCGGCTTCCGCGCTTCGTCGGTAAGTCCAAGGCAATGGAGATGGTGCTCACCGGCCGCATGATGGACGCAGCCGAGGCTGAGCGTTGTGGGCTGGTGAGCCGGGTGCTCCCGTCCGATCGGTTGCTCGACGAGGCGATCAAGACGGCTGAGAAGATCTGCGAGCTGAGCCTCCCGGTGGTCATGCTGGCCAAGGAGTCGGTGAACCGCGCGTTCGAGACCACGCTCGCCGAAGGGGTTCGCTTCGAGCGCCGCTTGTTCCACTCCTGCTTTGCGATCGAGGACCAGAAGGAAGGCATGGCGGCGTTCGTCGAGAAGCGCAAGCCCGCGTTCAAGAATCGCTGAGGCGCTCGCGTTGCCGCCGCAGGGTGGGCGGCTTATAATCCGCGCCCACGTGCCGTTGTAGCTCAGTTGGTAGAGCAGACGCTTCGTAAGCGCCAGGTCCTCAGTTCGAGTCTGAGCAACGGCACCACCGCGACAGCTTTCCCGGATCGATAGCGCAGGCACCCGGCGCGACCTAGCGCGTCGACGCCAGCGCGGTGCGCATCGGCCCGAAGCGGCTCAGGGAGGTCGACGCTACCTGGCCAGCGAGTCCCTCCTCGTCGCGCACCTCCAGCTTCGTGCACTCGTGTTCTTCATAAAACCACCAGCGATCGACCCTGTGGCAGGTAAGGGCGAACGTTCCTACATATAGCACATTGGCATCTGCGGGCACCTCGAACTGAGAGGCGCCGGACTGGCCAAACCCGAGTGCGGCACGTTGCGCGCCCGGCATTGCAAACTTCGTTCGGTACGCGGCGAAGGCGAGGTGATACGTGCCGGGCGGAAGCGTCAAGAATCCCCAGCCGGCGTCGCTGGACGTGGCATCGAGCTGGCCTGCGGCGAAGGTGCGACCCGTGTCCAGAGGTCGCGGCGGCGGGCCAACGTTGACCAGGTAGTGCCACTTCCATCGAGGCCGAGTCGACAGCGTCGCCTGTATGGGCTTGCCATCCTCCTCCACCGCGACCCTGAACACCACGACCGTACCGTGAGGAGCGGCACCTCGCAGGCCGCCTGCCTCGGGCAGGCGGGTCAT
>DATJVW010000432.1:0-14729 GCA_035501675.1 Burkholderiales bacterium | reverse complement strand
GCGGGGCTGACTTGGCTGGTCACCACCGGCGCCTGAACGTGGCCCAGGATATCGCCCTGCACGGTGATGGTCGGGATGCGGTTGCGCCGCCAGATGACACCGTCCTCAAAGGAGTAGGTGATGGTGGCGATCTGGGAGAGCGGGACCCACTTGCCGCTCTGGGTCGGCACATTGATGTCGCGGATGTCGTCCAGGCTGACCCGCTCCTTGGGCTCGGCGCGGGCCAGCACCTCGATCAGCTTGTCGCGCTCGCGGAACCGGGTGATGGAATACCCGGACAGGATCGAGTGCAGGACATCGGACAGACCTTCGGAAGTCGAACCGATCAAGCGTGCCTTGTTCTGGTCGATGTCCAGCTTGACCACTTTGGACAGCTCGTTCCAGTCCAGATGCACGTGCAGCATGTTGGGGTTGGCGCGCATCACCTCGGCCACTTGGTTGGCGATCTCACGGATCTTCGCGTAGTCGGGGCCGCTCACGCGGAACTGCACCGGGTAAGCCACGGGCGGGCCGTTCTGCAGCGGGCTCACGCGGCCGCGCACCAGGGTGAACTGATTGTCCAGGATGTCGAGCAGTCGCTTGGCCACCTTGTCGCGCACCGCGTTGCTCTTGGTCGTCACCACGAACTCCGCCAGGTTGGCGTTGTTGAGCTGCTGATCCAGCGGAAGATAGAAGCGCGGGCTGCCGCCTCCGACATAGACGACGAAGCTCTCCACGTCGCGATCGGCGCTCAGCAACTTCTCGAAGCGCTTTGCTTGCCCGTCGGTGGCGTTGATCGACGCCCCGTTGGGCAACCACAGGTCCACCACCAGCTCGGGGCGATTGGCGGACGGGAAGAACTGTTGCTGCACGAAGCCAAAGCCGAACACGGACAGCGCGAACACGCCGATCGTGATGCCGATCACCGTCTTGCGCCAGGTCACGCACCAGGTCACCAGCGCGCGGAAGCGGCGGTAGAAGGGTGTGGCGTACACGTCGTGGTCGTGCGCCCCGGACGGCGGAGGCGGAATCCAGCGCGGGAACCGGCGCCGCAGCGGAGCCAGGAGGAGCCTCTCGGTCAGCGTGTTGCGCCGGTCGAGCGTGGCGTAGTCGGGCAGCAACTTGAAGCCCAGGTAGGGGGTGAACAACACCGCCACCACCCACGACACCAGCAGCGCGATGGTCACTACGGCGAAGATCGAGAAGGTGTACTCGCCGGCCGCCGACCTGGCCAGGCCCACCGGCAGGAAGCCGGCGGCGGTCACCAGTGTTCCAGTCAGCATGGACGGCGCCGTCGAGATGTAGGCGTAGCTGCCTGCCCGCATGCGGTCCCAGCCCTGCTCCATTTTGATGGCCATCATCTCGACCGCGATGATGGCGTCATCGACCAGGAGCCCCAACGCGATGATCAGCGCGCCCAGCGAAATGCGCTGCAGATCGATGCCGAACACCCTCATCAGCAGGAATGTCGAGGCCAGCACCAGCGGGATACACAGCGCGACCACCACGCCGGTGCGCAAGCCCAGGCTGAGGAAGCTCACCGCCAGCACGATGATCACCGCCAGGCCCAGCGTCTCCATGAACTCGTTGATCGAGCGCGACACGACCTTGGGCTGGTCGGTCACTTGGTGCACTTCGATGCCCACCGGCAGGTTGGCCTTGATGCGGGCCATTTCGGCGCGCAGTGCGCGGCCCAGGGCGATGATGTCGCCGCCCTTGCGCATGGACACCGCCAGCCCCAGCGCGTCCTCGCCTTCGTAACGAAACTTCATCACCGGAGGGTCGACGTAGCCACGGTAGACGTTGGCGATGTCACCCAGCCGGAACAGGCGCCCGCCGGCGGTGATGCCGATCTCCCGGATGCTCTCCACCGATTTGAAATCCCCGCTGATGCGGATGTAGATCCGATCGGCTCCCGTCTCGAAGGTGCCGGCTGGAACCATGTTGTTCTGCCGTTGCAGCAGGGCGAAGATCTGCAGCGGATCCACGCCGAGCGTGGCCAGCTTCTTGTGCGACATCTCGATGTAGATCTTCTCGTCCTGATCGCCGAGGATGTCCACCTTGCTCACGTCGGGCACGCGCAGCAGGCTGCGCCGCACGTTCTCCACGTAGTCGTGCAGCTCGGAGAAGGAATAGCCGTCCGAGGTGAAAGCGTAGATGATGCCGAAGGTGTCGCCGAATTCATCGTTGAAGAAGGGCCCCTCCACGCCCGAGGGAAGCGTGAACTTCACGTCGGAGATCTTCTTGCGCACCTGGTACCAGGCGTCCGGCACCGCTTTGGGCGGGGTATAGTCCTTGAGCACCACGAAGATCAGCGATTCGCCCGGCTTCGAGTAGCTGCGCGCGTAGTCGAACCAGGGCGTCTCCTGCAGCTTCTTCTCCAGGCGCTCGGTCACCTGCAGCTCGACCTCCTTCGCGGTAGCGCCCGGCCAGAAGGTACGGACCACCATGATCTTGAAGGTGAACTCGGGATCCTCGCCCTGGCCCAACCGCAGGTAGGAGTAGACGCCGGCGGCAAACAAGGCCACGATGAAATAGAGGATCAGGGCCTGATGCTCGAGCGCCCATTGCGACAGGTTGAACCGGGTGATCATCGCGCGGCAACCGGATCAGCGTTGCACGCGCGTCACTGCGCGGGTTCCGTGAGGATCCGCACCTTCTCGCCCGAGTGCAGCTTGTGCACGCCGGCGCGCACCACCAGATCCCCGTCGTTCAGCCCCGATACCACGGTGACGTAGTCCTGCGTGTAGCGGCCCACCTGCACCGGTTTCAACGTCACCTGCCCGGTGCCGCGGTCGATCATCCACACGGCGGGTTCATTGCCCTTCTGGAACAGCGCGGTGAGCGGCAGGCGCGCGACTTGGGCCTGCGCGGCGCCCCTGAGAAAAACGTTGGCCGTCATGCCGAGCTGGACCGACGGGTCCGGGTCGAGCAGCGTCACTTTCACCGTGTAGGTTCGGGTGACGTTGTCCGCGCTGGGCGAGATCTCGCGGATGCGCCCCTTGTAGGTCCTTCCCGGCGCCGCCCACAGGCTGACGTCGACTTCCCTGGCGGCGCGCAACTCCGCAAGGCGGTTCTCCGGCACGTTCACCGCGACTTCCATCTCGTCCAGCCGCGCCGTCTTCACGACCGCCTGGCCCGCCGACACCACCTGCCCGACCTCGGCCTGCACCGCCGTAACCACGCCGTCGTGGTCGGCGCGCAGCGTCGTATACGCGGTCTGGTTGCGGTTGAGCTCGAGCTGCGCAGTGGCCTCCTCCAGTTTGGCGGCCGTCGTTTGATAGGTGGTCTTGCGCCGATCGAATTCGGCGGCGCTGACGAAGCCTTTGTCCACCAACTCTTTGTAGCGCACCAAGTCGGCCTTGGCCTGCTGATAATCGGAGCGGGCCGCCAGCAACTGTTGCTTCGCGGCTTCGGCCGAGAGCCTCTGGTCTCCGGGATCGAGGCTGGCCAGGATCTGTCCCTTCTTGACCTGCTGGCCGACCTCCACGCGCCGCGCCACGATCTTTCCCGGCACGCGGAAGCCCAGCGCGGTTTCCCAGCGCGCCCGCACGTCGCCGGTATAGGTCACCTCCTGCTGATCGGCACTGAGCGCGACCGCGACGGCTTGCACCGGCCGCACTATCTCTACGCGCTCCGGCGCCTTCTCGCATCCGCCGAGCAGCGCCAGCAGCGGCACCGACAGGAGCGCCGCGCGCAGAGCGACGCGCGGGCCCGGCCTGCGGGACCTCGCTCGACGCGAGGGTCCAGTCGGCTTGCTGCCGGACTGAAGAGCCCTGAACCGAAGACCGGGCTTGGTCATCGCGTCACGCGCGCACGGCCGAGCGAACCGCGCGCAGGCGTCCGCGAGCCGGCGCCAGCAACCCGCGCAGCAGGATATCCAGATGCTGCTCGATATAGGCGTCCGGCTCCAGACACCGAGCGCCGCAGAAATCAAACGAGTAACGGTAGATCACCATCAGCACCAGCGGCGCGAATACCAGTCGCGTGACGTGCTCGGGATCGATGCGCCGAAACTCGCCGCTGTCCATGCCGCGGCACACGGCCGCCCGCACCAGCTTGTGTCCACGGGCGATCACTTCGTCGACGTAGAACTTTCCGAGTTCCGGGAAGTTGCGGCACTCGGAGATCATCAGCTTCGGAATGCCGGCGTAAGGCGTCAGGCCGATGCCCTCCCACCAGCCGCGCACCAGGTCGCGGATCAACTCGACCGCGCTCCCCTGGTGCTGAGCCACCATGGCCTCGCCACGCTCGAGCAAGGGGACGAGGCCCTCTCGCACCACGGCTTTGAACAGCTCCTCCTTGCCGGGAAAGTACAGATATACCGTGCCCTTGCTGACGCCGGCTCGCCGCGCGACGTCCTCGAGCCGGGTCGCGGCATAACCGCGTTCGCCGAACAGTTCGAGCGCTGCAGCGAGCAACTCGGCGGGGCGGGCCTCTTTGCGCCGCTCCCAGCGGGGTGTGGGCATAGCCGAACGATCCACTAATAACTGACCGGTCAGTAATGTACTCGCCGTCAGCCCGTCAGTCAAGCGCAAGTGCGGACCGGCCTCTCTGGTCGCGTGCCCTGGCCCCGCACCTATAATGAAACTTCGAGGGTTGCCGTTGAATGCGGTGCATCCGATCTCAACATAGCGTCAATGGCCAGTCAGATGACCGAAATTCGTCCCGCCGCAGTGGCGGGAGCTTTCTATCCCGCTGCGCGGGACGTCCTCGCGCGAGACGTGGCCGCCCTGCTGGAGACCGCGCCGGTTTCGGGCGAATCCGCGGTGCCAAAAGCGCTGATCGCGCCGCATGCCGGCTACATCTACTCGGGACCGACCGCAGCCCAGGCCTACGCGAGACTTGCGCCTGCGCGCGGGCGGATCACGCGCGTCGTCCTGCTGGGCCCCGCCCACCGTGTGCCGGTCGACGGGTTGGCGCTGCCTGGCGTGCTGGGCCTTCAAACGCCGCTCGGTGTGGTACCGGTCGACCGTGAAGCGGTCCGCTCCATATCCTCGCTGCCCCAGGTGAGCGAGAGCCGCGACGCCCACGCGCAGGAGCATTCGTTGGAAGTGCACCTGCCGTTCCTGCAGGCCGTTCTGGGTCCTATCGCAGTCGTCCCGCTGGTGGTGGGCCAGGCCAGCGCCGCCGAGGTGGCCGAAGTCCTCGACGCCTTGTGGGGCGGAGACGAAACCTTGATCGTGGTGAGCTCCGACTTGTCGCACTATCTCAGCTACGACCAGGCCCAGGCCACCGACCGCGACACCGTGCGCACCATCCTGCTGCGGCGGCCGGAGCTGAACCATTTCCAGGCCTGCGGCGCCACCCCGCTCAACGGCCTACTCACCGTGGCCTTGCGCCGCGGGCTCACCTCCGAGCTGTTCGACCTGCGCAACTCCGGCGACACCGCAGGCGACCGCAGCCGCGTGGTCGGCTACACGTCTATCGGCTTCTTCGAATCGCCTGCGCGCGTTGCTGGTCTGGACCAGGAGCGAGTCGCGGCCGACGCCCGCGGGGAAGTGCTCATCGGACTCGCTCGTGCGGCGATCGGCGGGATTTTCGGGCTCACTTATACCCTTGACGAAAGCCACACATTCCTGCGGGACGCCGGGGCCACCTTCGTCACGCTGACCCGGCACGGACGGTTGCGCGGTTGTGTAGGCAGCTTGCAGGCACACCGTGCGTTGCTCGAGGACGTGAAGGCCAATGCCAAGGCGGCGGCCTTTCTGGATCCGCGCTTCGAACCGCTTACGCAGACCGAGTTCGCCACCACGCGCGTCGAGGTCTCCCTGCTGTCGCAGTGCGAGCCGCTCGAGTTCGCCAGCGAAACAGAGGCCGTCGCGCGAATCCGGCCCGGGATCGACGGGTTGATCCTCGAGCACGGCGGCAAGCGCGGGACCTTTCTGCCTCAGGTGTGGGAGCAGATCTCCGACCCCGCGGAGTTCCTGCGCCATTTGAAGCACAAGGCCGGGCTCGAACCCGGCTTCTGGGCGGAAGACCTGCGGCTGCTGCGCTACACCGTAGTCAAGTTCCGCGAAGAAGAGTTGCCGTCCCTGTTGCAATGAGCGAAGCCGCCGCGCCCACGGACACTGCGTTATATCCAGCGCGCTATTGGCATCGGCTGGGCGATGGCCGCATCCAGTGCGACCTGTGTCCGCGCGACTGCCGCCTGCACGAAGGCCAGCGCGGCGCGTGCTTCGTGCGCCAGCGCATCGGCGACGAGATGATGCTCACCACGTATGGCCGCTCGTCCGGATTCTGCATCGATCCCATCGAGAAGAAACCGCTCAACCACTTCTATCCCGGCTCGGCCGTGCTGTCCTTCGGCACCGCGGGTTGTAACCTGGCGTGCAAGTTCTGCCAGAACTGGGACATCAGCAAGTCGCGCGACATGGACCGGCTGATGGATCAGGCCAGCCCCGACACGATCGCTCAAGCGGCCGTCAACAGCGGCTGCAAGAGCGTCGCCTTCACCTACAACGACCCGGTCATTTTCGCCGAATACGCCATGGACGTGGCCGACGCCTGCCATGAGCGCGGCGTCCAGACCGTGGCCGTCACGGCCGGTTACATGCACGACCAGCCGCGGCGCGAGTTCTACGCCAAGATGGACGCCGCCAACGTCGACCTGAAGGCGTTCACCGAGGCGTTCTACTTCAAGCTCACCGGCTCCCACCTGCAGCCCGTGCTCGACACGCTGGTCTATCTCAAGCACGAGACCGATGTGTGGTTCGAGATCACCACGTTGCTGATCCCGACCAACAACGACTCGGACGAAGAAATAACCGCCATGTCAAAGTGGATCGCGAGCGCTCTGGGCACGGATGTCCCGCTCCACTTCACGGCGTTCCATCCCGACTGGAAGCTCGACGACCTGCCCGCCACACCGCCTTCCACACTGACCCGTGCACGTGACATCGCACTGCGCGAGGGGCTGCAGTACGTCTACACCGGCAACGTGCACGACACGCGAGGCGGCACGACCTTCTGCCCGGCCTGCGGCGAGGAGCTGATCGTGCGCGACTGGCACCAGATCCTGAAGTACCACCTCACCGGCGACGGCCGCTGCCTGTCGTGCGGCGATCACGTCAACGGGCGCTTCGAGGCATTCAAGGGCCAGTTCGGCCGGCGGCGGATCCCGGTGCGTTTGAGTGCATTACGCTGACGGCAAGGGGAAACTCCGCAGAGCGGCGACCACCTCGTCGTCTTCGACCTGCGGAAAGTGCCGGTAGAATTGCCCAACGGCGTAGAAGTGTTCCGGCGTCTCCAGGCACACCAGCTCGTCGCAGCTCTCGGCGACCTTGGCGACGGTATCGGGCGGCGCGACCGGGACGGCGCAGATCAGGCGGGCGGGTCCGCGCTGGCGCAGCGCATGCAGGGCAGCGATCATGGTGGAGCCGGTCGCCAGCCCGTCGTCCACCACGACGACGACACGGCCGGCAGGATCTACGACCGCACGGTGGGCCGTGTACTGAGCACGTCGCTCGCGTATCACGTCGAGCTCGTGCCGTTTCTCTTCCTCGATGTAGCGAGGGTCCGCTCCGGTTGAGGCGGCATAGTCGGCCACATGCGTCCACCCGGATTCGTCCACCGAGCCGATCGCCAGCTCCGGGTTTCCGGGCGCACGCAGCTTGCGCACCAGAACGACGTCCACCTCGCCACGCAGTTGCTCGGCGATCAGCCGGGCCATGGGCACCGCCCCGCGCGGGATGCCGAGCACCAGCGGGTTCTTGCCCTTGTAGCGCGACAGCCTATCGACCAGCTTCAGGGCCGCGTCGCGACGGTTTTCGAACACCGTGGGAGCACTCCAAATCGCACGCAGACGATGGAGCAAGGCAAGGCGCATTTGCCGCGAAGCACGGGTTCATGCGGGACCGTGAGAGTGCTCTGCAAAGCGCTCCGCGGCCTGGATGGTATTGGCCAGCAGCATCGTGACGGTCATCGGCCCGACGCCGCCTGGAACCGGAGTGATCCAGCCGGCGCGTTCCTTCACCGAGTCGAAGTCGACGTCACCCACCAGCTTGCCGTCGGCGAGGCGGTTGATGCCGACGTCGATCACTGCGGCCCCGCTCTTGACCATCGGGCCTGTGACCAGGCGCGGCTTCCCGGCCGCCACCACCAGGATGTCGGCCAGCAATGTGTATTGCGACAGGTCACGAGTCTTGGAAGTGCAGATGCTGACCGTCGCGCTGCGCGCCAGCAACATCAGAGCCATCGGCTTGCCGACGATGTTGCTGCGTCCGACCACCACCGCGTTTTGCCCCGCGATGGGGATCTTCAGGTAATCCAGCAGGCACATGACGCCATAGGGCGTGCAGGGTGGAAACACGCTCTCCCCCGCTATGAGACCGCCCAAGTTGTAGAGGTGAAGTCCGTCCACGTCCTTCTCCACCGGGATGGCGTCGAGGACTTTCGCGTTGTCGATGTGCGGCGGGAGCGGGAGCTGCACGAGGATGCCGTGGACATTCGGATCCAGCGCGAGCGTCTTGATGCGTGCGAGCACCGCTTGCTCCGACGCATCGGGCGGGAACTCGTGTAGTTCCGAGCGCACGCCGTTCTCGCCGGAGGCCTTGATCTTGTTGCGAACGTAGACGCGGCTCGCGGGATTGTCGCCGACGAGGACCACCGCCAGCCCGGGAATGACGCCCCGCTGCGCCAGAGCCTCGGCGCGCGTCCTCCATTGGGCGCGGATCTCCCTGGCGATGGCCATGCCGTCGATGAGTCTGGCGGTCACTCGGTATCGCTCGAGCCGGCGTCAGCAGGTGCTCGACCGCGCCTTGGAATCGACAGCGATCGCCGGCGGATCGGCGACCTTCTCGATCTGCGCCAGCGTCGAGTAGAACACCGGCCCGCCGCCCATGTCCGCGATCTCCTGGCTGGTCAGGGCGTTCAGGTTCACGCCGTTGCGCATCCTCGAGCCTTGCAGCTGCTTGGGCGCGCCGACCACTCCGGGCAGCAGCCCTTCCACGACGAGCGCGTAGCCGAAGGTTTCGCCGCGAGCGTTGTACAGGCGGCACAGATCGCCGTCGACGATGCCGCGGCTGCGAGCGTCATCGGGACTGAGCTCGAAGGTCGCTCGCGCGGTCATTTCCTGCAGGCGCGAGACGTGCTGGAAGGTTGCGCCGATGAAATAGTGAGTCGCAGCGCTGATGACCTGCAGCGGGAAGGCGCGCCGCAACTCGGCGTCCTCGAAGCCTTCCCGCTCGACCAGGTGGGTCGGCAACGGGTCGAGCCCGAGCTTGGCCAGCGTTTCGCAATAGATCTCGATCTTGCCGCTCGGCGTGGGCCAGCGGCCACTGTTGATCCCCTTGCGTCGAGGAGAATCCACCGCCGCGCGCGCCCAACCTTGCTGCTCGAGCTTCTCGTAGGTGATGCCTTCGTACAACGGGTTGAACTCGGGATCGAGCAGCTCCCGGATCATCTTCTCGTCGCTGTCCGAGAAGCAAGGATCACGGTATCCCATCGCGCGCGCCAGGCGCCGGAACATTTCACTGTTGTCGAGGCTCTCGCCTACCTTGGCGATGGCGGGGCGGCTCAGCCCCACATAGTAGTTGCCATAAGCGCCGTGGAAATCTGCATGCTCGAGTTGAGTGTCGGCCGGCAACACGATGTCGGCATAACCACAGCTATCGGTGAAGAACGTGTCGTGCACGGCCACGAAAAGATCCTCGCGCGAGAGCCCGCGCCGTGCGGCAACGGTGTCCGGCACGCAGTTGGCGGGATCGCTGTTCCAGCAGAACAGCGCCCTGATGGGCGGGTCGAGCTGCGTGTCGTTCAGCGCGCGCCCGAGCTGGATCATGTTGATCGTGCGTGGCGTCCGCCCAGCCAACAGGTCCGTGCGCTGCAGCTTGGCCATGTTGACGCCGCGCGTTTCGGCGCCCGTGCTGACGCAGACCCCGGCGCCGTCCGTCATCGCGCCGGTGAGCGCCGGCAGCAGGGAAATCGTGCGCGTCATCATGCCGCCGTTGGCATGGCGCTGGATGCCCCAGTTCAGCCGGATGAAGGATTTCTTTGTCCGCCCGTAGAGCAATGCCAGCCTCTCGACGTCGGCAGCGGGGACGCCGGTGATCTGCTCAACCCGGTCGAGCGGGTACTCTGGGAGCTTCTCGGCGACGAGCCGCTCCCACCCGACCGTATGGCTGCGCAGGAAGGCCTCGTCGTGCAGGCCATGATCGACGATGATTTTCATCATCCCGAGCGCCAGGGCCGCATCGGTGCCCGGACGCGGCTGTAGGTGCCAGTCCGCAAACGCGGTCGTGCGCGTGACGCGAGGGTCGATCGCCACGATGGTCGCGCCGTTGGCGCGCGCCTGGTTGATGAAGGGCATGGCATGCACGCCTGTGCTGACCAGGTTCGTGCCCCACAGGAGCACGACCTCCATGTTCGGGATGTCCTCGATGTTGGCTTCGCCCACGCGCCCGAAAGTGTAGGTGAGCGCAGCCGCGCCCGCCGCCGTGCAGATCGTGCGTTGCAGCCGCGCGGCGCCCATCTTGTTGAAGAAGCGCTCGCCCATCCCCGAAAAACCGATGATGCCGAGCGTGCCCGAATAGGAGAACGGCTGGATGGCGTCGGGACCGAATTCCGAGATGATCCGTTGGAAGCGCTGTGCGATTTCGGCCAGCGCCTCGTCCCACGTGATGCGCTCGAACTGCGCGTTCAGGCCCTTGGGCCCGATCCGGCGGCGCGGATACAGCACCCGGTTCGAGTTGTACACGTAGTCGAGGTAGTTGTTGACCTTGTTGCAGAGGTAACCTCTGGTGATCGGGTGGGTCGGGTCACCTTCGACCTTGACGGCACGTCCGGTGTGCTCGTCTACAGTGACGCGCATGGAGCAGGCGTCCGGGCAGTCGTGCGGGCAGGTCACGTGCACCGTACGCAGCCTCTGCTCGGCCTTCAGTGCCGCGACGCTCAGTTCTGTGGGGTCACCCATTGCATTCGTTGCGGGCAAAAGAGAAGGAATCCGATTATTCTACCCTGACGCGGCGGGCCTCACTCGCCTCTGTGAAACACGATGCAAGGAAAACACCCAACCATCCGCGCGCTCGCGCTGGCCGTGACGCTGTGCGCCGCCGGCGCCGTCGACGCACGCCTCACCCGGCTCGAGATACACCAACGGGAGGTCGTCGCCGGCGGCGCGTCCTTCGGCACAGCCGGCGCCTACGAGCGGCTCAGCGGCACCGCGTATTTCGAAGTAGACCCCAAAGACCCGCGCAACGCCGTTGTCTTCGACCTGGACAAGGCGCCGCGAAATGCCCGAGGCCAGGTCGAGTTTTCCGCCGACATGGCGATCCTCAAGCCGGTGGATTTGACCAGGGCCAGCGGCATCTTGTTCTTCGAGGTCAACAACCGCGGGCGCAAGATTGCGTTCGGCCGCATGCAGGACACCGCATCCGACGGTAACATGAACGCGCCCATCGCACCGCGCGACTTCGGCAATGGGTTTCTGATGAAGCGCGGCTACGTGCTGGCCTGGGTCGGATGGGGCGCGGACATCGCGCCGGGCGACGGACGGCTCACGGTGAACTTTCCCATCGCGATGGAGAACGGGCAGCCGATTACCGAGCGCATCCTCACCGAGTTCGGCGACCGCAACTTCGACGGCGTCAACCCGACGACATTGCCGCTCAGCGGCGGCGCAGCGTTCAAGAGCTTTCCCGCAGTCTCCACGAACAAGGCGGCTGCGCAGGCGGAGCTATGGATGGTCGAGAGCGACTCGCCTCGGCCCAGCGGCCCCGGCATTCCGCGAGGCACACCCGTGCCGGAGGATGACTGGGCCTTCGCGCACTGCCCCGAAGGTTGGCCGGGCGTGGCGAGCCCGACCGACATCTGCCTCAGGGGCGGGTTCCGGAATAACCTCGACTACCATCTCATCTACCGCGCCGCTGGTTCTCCGGTGATGGGGCTAGGCTACGTCACGTCGCGAGATTTCGTCTCGTTCTTGCGTCACGGCACGAAGGACGATTCCGGCCATCCCAACCCGGTGGCGGGGATCCAGACCACCCTGTGCCAGGGGATTTCTTCCAGCGGGATGTATTTCCGCGACTACCTCTACTTCGGATTCAACCAGGACGAGCAAGGGCGTCGGGTCTGCGACGGCGTGCACATTCATGTGCCGGGCGCGCTGCGCCTGTATCTCAACTACCGGTTCGCGCAGCCCAACCCCTTCACGCAGCAACATCGAGAACGCTACGTGCCGGACGTGAATTTCCCTGTCACCTACGGCGTCACGCGCGACCCGGTATCCGGCCGTCAGGACGGCATCCTCACGCGGCCGACGACCGACCCGAAGATCATCCACACCGACACGTCGAACGAATACTGGCAGTTCCGAGCCTCTCTGCTGGGCACCGACCCGAACGGCACCGTGGACGTCGCCGATCCCGCCAACGTGCGCCGGTATCTCCTGTCCGGGACTCAGCACGGTTGGTTCAAGGGCGACGCGCCGCATCACGGCATCGCGAACCGGCAGTGCCAACAACTCACGAATCCGACCCACACCGGCGTGATACTGCGCGCGCTGATCGTGGCATTGGAGCAGTGGGTCAAGGACGGCAAGCCGCCGCCCGACAGCCGCGTCCCGCGCATCTCGAACGGAACTTTGGTGGCGCCCGAACGCCTTGCGTTCCCGCCGATCCCGGGCGTGACGTTCGCCGGGCTCTACAACGGCTCGGGAGAGCGCGACTTCGGCCCGCGCGTCAAGAACAACTCCGGAGTGATCGACAAGCTCTTTCCCGACATCGTGAGCACGCACCGGATTCTGGTGCCGCAAGTCGACAGGATCGGCAACGACAGCGCCGGCGTACGCCATCCGCTTGTGGAAGCGCCGGTCGCCACCCTCACGGGCTGGAACACGCGCACCCCCGAGTTCGGCGGCGACGACCTCTGCGATCTCCTGGGCTCGACCGTACCGCTTGCGCGCACTAGGGAGGAAGCGCGCGCCGCCGGCGATCCGCGCCCGGCGCTCGATGAGTTGTATCGCAGTCACGACGAGTACGTCCGCAAGGTGGAGCAAGCGGCACGGGCGCTGGAGAAGGAGCGCCTCATGCTCCCGGAAGACGTCGAGCTGACCGTGCGCGAAGCGCGGGACAGCCAGGTGCTGAGATAGCTCGCCGTGCCTGCGAACCTGGACGACAAGCTCGTGGTGGCCCTGTCCTCGCGGGCGCTGTTCGACTTCGAGGAGGAGAACGCGGTGTTCGATGCGAACGACCCGCGCTCCTATCAGCAGCTCCAGCTCTCGCGCCTGAACCAACCCGCCGGACAGGGGGCGGCGTTCAAGCTGGTCAAGAAGCTGCTCGCGTTCAACACGCCCACCGAACACAAGGTCGAGGTCGTGATCCTGTCGCGCAACGATCCGGTGACCGCGCTGCGCGTGTTCAAGTCCGCCGAGCACCACAGCCTTCCGATCACGCGCGGCGTGTTTCTGCGCGGGCGCTCGCCTTACGGTTACCTCTCGCCGCTGAAGGCCGACCTGTTTCTATCGGCCAACCCCGCCGACGTGCGCCTGGCGTTGGAGGCGGGGTTCCCCGCTGCGCGGGTCTACGCCAAGCCTCCAAACACCGGGGAGTCGCATCCGGACGAGGTCCGCATCGCGTTCGACGGCGATGCGGTTCTGTTCAGCGACGAGGCGGAACGCGTGTATCAAGAACGCGGGCTGCCGGCGTTCGAGGAGCACGAGCGGACGCGGGCGGGCGAGCCCCTTCCTCCTGGACCACTGCAGCCGTTCCTGCGGGCGCTGCACGCTCTGCAGAAGAGCTCGGCGCCCGGCTCCGGGATGCGCATCCGCACGGCGCTCGTGACCGCCCGCAGCGCACCGGCGCACGACCGCGCCGTCCGCACGCTCATGAGCTGGGACATCGAGGTGGACGAAGCGATGTTCCTGGGAGGGCTCGACAAAGCGCCTTTTCTGCGCGTGTTCGAGCCGGATTTCTATTTCGACGACCAGCTCTCCCACGTCCAGTCGGCATCCCGGGCCGCGCCGAGCGGGCACGTCGACGCCGGCATCGTCAATCTGACGCGCGAGGCGCGCCGCTAACCTTCCGGTTCCTACACTACAGGCAGGGCCAAGGCAAGCGTTTGACCCAATCCGTTGGCGCTGTTCCGTCTCATCCCTCCTGCGCAGTCGTCCGATGCCTGCGTTCCAGTGATCCGGGCCTGTACGATGACCGGCCCGGAACTTGCGGCGCCGTATGACAACGCGTTAGAACCCGCGCAATCGGTATCGCGTTCAGCACGGATGAACTGGCACGCGAATTGAATGCAAATCCTCGTTGCCGCCCAACCCATCAGTTGACGATTGACCATGAGCAAGGCACGCCCTGACCCGCATCTGGCTTTGCGTGGCGCTGAGGTCAGAGCGCACATCGACGCCGCCGATCGTCACGAAAGGAAGGCGGAAGAGCATCATAGGGCCGCAGCTTCGATTCTGAGGCAGGTACGCGAACAGATGTCCGAGAGCGACTGGCGCCAATGGCTGCGGCGTGCCGCGCGGATGTCTGAGACACAGGCCAACGAGCTGCTGATGCTTCTGTGGTCGGCTCAGGAACGATATGCAAACGCGCTGAGGGCAGAGCGCGAGATCAAAGCGCGTGCGGTGGCTGCAAGGCGTTCGAAAGCCTAAGGTACCTCACTCTGTCTTCGTTGGGCGCGTCGAATGCGCTCAGCCTTCTTCCCTGCCGGGAGGCGGCGTGAAGACAAGCCCCGGCCTTCAACAACGATCAAGCCGCTGTCAATCAGACGCGGTGCCCGCGGCGGCCGCCACCGCCCCGTGC
>DATJVW010000431.1:0-6392 GCA_035501675.1 Burkholderiales bacterium | reverse complement strand
GGAGAAGCTGCCTCGCATCTGATCCATCAGCGTGCTGCGCTTGCCGTGCGCGGAAATGGCCGCGTCCAGATCCGCAGTGCCCGTCACTTCCAACGTCTCGTCCGTCAGACAAGTAATGGTCTGGTGCAGCGGCGCCGCGCGCGACTTGAGCGTAACCTCGAGGTCGATGGTCCCCGGCTGCGCCGTCAGCCCTCCGGTCATGTTGATGGAGCACAGCGCGGCGTGCTTGAGCCTGAGGTCGAAGCGATCTTCCTGGAGCGCTACCTCTGCGATCAGCGGCGCGATCTCCGTCCGGCCCACGCGCAGGTGACCGATGTTCACGCCGATGCGCCCCGTCACGGGGGATTCCCACAGCTGACGCATGTGAAACTTCTTCGCGTCCGCCAGCGGAGGCGCACTCGCGGCGTCCGGCGCGGCCTCCTCGGCCGGCACCACCACAGTGTCGCCGCGAATGTTTCCTTCCACGGCGAACTTGTCGTTCAGGTAGGCGACCTGACCGCTTACCTCGACTCGGCTGTCGCCGCTGGACAGCGTAGCCGAGTTGACCATGAGCCGGGTTTCCTTCCCGTCCACGGAGAAGTCGTCGATCGTCAGCGGAACAGGAAGGGTTTGCGGGAGCACGATCATCGTGCCCTGCAGATGGCCCCTCGCCTTGCTCTTGCTCGGATCATCGAGATCCGTTTCGGCGCTGAAATCCCCCTGCAGCTCGCCCGCCGAAAGCGGCGGCTCGAGCAGGATGCGGCCGATGCTGGCGCCCGCGAGCCTTCCCTTGAACCGGACATCGATCTGTTCGCCATTGAGCACGCCGCCGAGGGTCGCGTCCGAGGCGTCGTCGCGCACGGTGATGTCCTGGATCTCGATTCCGCCTGGCGTGCTGCGCAGCTCGAGACCGACTGCAGGCCCGTCGGCGACGCTGGCTTTGGTGCGCAGGGCTACGCCTTCGCCTTTGCTCCAGTCGAGCCCGAGTTCGGACACGGCCAGCCCGGCGCGCAAGCGCAGCTGCCGGGGCAGTCCGGCGGTTGCGTAAATCCACGCCAGCGCGTCCAGGCCTATCGTTCCGCTCGCCGTCGCCTTGACGTTGCCGATGCCTTTGCGATAGTCCTGTGTCAATCCGGACACCTTGAGCGAAGCATCCAACACCGACGCCTGCACGCCGCTCGCAGCGATGCGCTGCGGTGAGAGCTCGATCGCGCCGCCGTCCAGCTCCGTACGCGGAGCGTACTCGGGCGCGTCGATCACGACCCTGCGAGGCTGCGCCGACACTTGAAACTGCAGGTTCTCCGGCGAGCTCGGCTGCCCTTCGACTCGCATGCTCGACACCTCCAGCTTTCCCGTGATGCCGCGCACGTCCTTCAACGGCTCCGCGAGCGAGGGTTCCGAGGACAGCCAGCGGAACAGCTCCTCCAGCGCGAGCAGCGCGGACCCCTGCTCCAAGTTCAGGGTGGTCGGGCCCTTCAGGCCCAGGTGCGCCCTCACGCCCGAGAACGACGATTGGCCGATCTGTCCCTCCAGTTCCTGCGCCGAAAACGCCTCGTTCATGTACCCCAGACGGCCGCCGGTGATGCGGATCGGCAGCGGCACCCCAGCGTAGCGCCCCGACGCTTTGATCGCCTGCACATCGACGCGCGGCACGATATCGGCGACCGTTTCTCCCAGCGTGAGCCGAGCCAGCGCCGTGCCTTGCAGGTCGTGCAGCCTGCCGAGCTCGCGCTGGACTTCGCGGTTCTTGACCAGGCGTTTGATCAGGGCGTACGCCTCGGCCAGGTCGGCGTCGAGCGTGGCTTCGATATGCAGCGGCGTCGGCGAGCCGTTCAGCTTGACCACGACTATCCCGTCGCGCGCCACGGACTTGTCCAGGCGCGCTTGCACGCGGTCGAACTTGAGAACGCCGCGCTCGAGCGCCGCGCCGCCGCTTACGTCGTGCAGCAAGAGGTCGATGTCGGGAATACGCAGCTGCACGTTGTCTAGCTGCGCGCTGGCCTGCAGCTGCTCGGGCTGAACCAGCGCTTCGAGCGTATCGCCGTGCCCGCTGAGCGTCAGCGCGGTCGCCGTCCCGCGCTGAAAGCTGACCGGTGGCCTCACGAAAAAGTCCACGTTCGGAGCCGCTTTGAGCCCGGTTGCCTGCAGCGCCGCGAGATCCACTTCCTCGCCTTTGACCTCCAGCGCATAGGCGCCGGCCTGGCTGCGGACGAGTCTGCCGCTCAGCGCCACGTGCGGAGCTTCCAGCCGCAAGCGCTCCAACGTCACCTCGAGCGAGCCGTCCTTGAGCTGGGCGGCTGCCGCCAGCGACGGGGCGAGCAAGTCCAGACGGCCCGGTCCCAATTGCATTGCAACCTTTGGCGCCGAAACGCTCGCCTCCGCCCTCATCAGCGTCGGGCTCTGAATGTGCCAGGCCAGCTTGGCGTCCGCGGTGGCCTCTTCCACCGGCCAGCTCCCGGACAGCCCCAGCGGTGCACCGAGGCGCGCTACCTGCAATCCCGCCAGCTCGACATGCCCGGCCCCAGCCAGGTCGCGGCGGGCGACGCGCAAGTCGACGGACAGCGCATCCCAGAGATTGGCGACGCACGATAATTTGACCTCGATTCCGCCGGAGCTCGTTTCGATGCGCGCCTGGATCTTCTCAAGCAGCAGCGGCGGACGCTGGCCGATGACGAGCTCCACTTGACCGTCGTTCACCGACGCGAGCATGTCTGGCACGACGCTCAGAATCTGGTCGACGATCTTGCGCAGATCCGCGACGATGTCTCGCTTCGCGGACGATGGCGGGCTGGGCGTGGGCTCGTCGACCCGCACCGAGACCCGCGGGGCGGACAAGTGCACGGAGTGGGGTCTGACTTGGCCTGTGATCAGCGCCAGCAGCTCGATCTCCACCGCCACCGTCTCGGCCTGGGCCTCCACCTTCCCGGGAAGCGAGAAGCGCAACTGCGTCACAGTCGCGCTGGGTCGCGGCAAGAAGTGCAGCTCGAAGCGCCCGAACTGCACTTTCCCGCCCGTCGCCTTGGCTATCGCTTCGGTCACCTGGCGTTTGATGGCGTCCTGATTGACCCATAGCGGCGCCGACAACAGCAGCCCCAGCACCAGGACGATCAACAACGCGGCCGCGGCGAGCGGCCAGAGTATTAGTCTCTTTGTTCGGTTCATCTCCGGCGCGATTTCCGAAAACCTTGGCGAGGCCAAGCGAACCGGAAAGAAATTTGTTCGGCGCGAGTCAGCCTGCGAAACCAGGCGCTCATGATGACCGTAGTCGACCGCCGCGTCGAGCGTGCGGCCGTTGCCTTGCGGCGAGCGGGTGGACCTTCGTCGCATCGCGCGACGCGCGAAACACAGTTTCGTCGCCCCCGGCTGTACAATTACGCGCTGGTTCCGATCCGCGGCGTCTTTGTCGCCGGACCATCGCGGCGCCGTGCCACTAACCCTTCCTGCATGTCGAATGAAGCCCCGAGACATCGATCTGACGGATTACACCTACGACGCCATCCAGGTTCGCGGCGCGCGGCAGAACAACCTCAAGGGTCTCGATCTCGCCATCCCCTTGAACGAACTGGTGGTCGTCACCGGCGTGTCCGGATCGGGCAAGTCTTCGCTGGTGTTCGACACGCTCTACGCCGAAGGCCAGCGTCGCTACGTAGAGACCTTCTCGCCCTACGCGCGGCAGTTCCTCGACCGGATGGACAAGCCGCAGGTCGACCGCATCGAGGGGATCCCGCCGGCCATCGCCATCGACCAGACCAATCCCGTGCGCACCTCGCGCTCCACCGTGGGCACGATGACCGAGCTCAACGACCACGTGAAGCTTCTGTTCGCGCGCGCGGCTCAACTGTTTTGCCGCGGCTGCGGCCGTCCGGTGCGGCGCGACTCCGCGGAGACGATCTCTGCCGAGCTCACGCAGCGAGCGCAAGCGGCCGGCGATCCGAGGCTGGTCATCGCGTTCCCGGTCCCGGTGCCGAAGAACTTCTCCGAGGCCGAGGTGCGCCAGCTCCTCGAGCAGCAGGGCTACACCCGGGTCCAAACGCTGCACAAGGGTCTGCTGGAAGTGGTGCAGGACCGCTTCCGGCTCTCTGCGGTAGAGCGCGCACGGGTGATCGAGGCGCTGGAAGCCGCACTGCGGGTTGGGCAGGGACGGGTGGATGTTCACCCGCTCACGGAGGAGAGCGGCGCCGAGACCGCCGCCACGAATCACGAGTCACGAATCACGAATCACGACCCTTGGCGCTTCTCCTCCGACCTGCACTGCGCCGACTGCGACATTCACTACCATGAACCCACGCCAAGCCTGTTCTCGTTCAACTCGCCGATCGGCGCTTGCGATACGTGCCGCGGGTTCGGCCGCGTCATTGGCATCGACTTCGGGCTCGTCATCCCCGACGAGTCGAAGACCCTGCGCGAGGGCGCGATTAAGCCGTGGCAGACGCCGAGCTTCAGCGAGTGCCAGGACGACCTCAGGAAGTACGCTCCCAAGCGCGGCGTCCCCATGGACACGCCGTGGCGCGAGATGTCCGAGCAGCACAGGCGCTGGGTGTTGGAGGGCGACCCGGGCTGGGTCAGCTGGAGGAAGTCATGGCCGGGCCAGTGGTACGGCGTGCGCCGCTTCTTCGAATGGCTCGAGAGCAAGAGCTACAAGATGCACATCCGCGTGCTGCTCTCGAAGTACCGCGCCTATACCGCATGCACGGCCTGCGATGGCGCGCGGCTCAAACCCGACGCGCTGCTGTGGCGCGTAGGCACGAAGCAGGATGCCGATAGCGTGCTGGCGCCGCAGCAACGTTTCCGTCCGCAGGGACTAACGCTGCCCGACGCGACCCTGCAATCCCTGCCGGGGCTGACGGTGCACGACGTGATGCTGCTGCCCATCGACCGGTGCCGGGAGTTTTTCGCGCGGGTTCATCTCCCCTCGGCGTCCGTGCGCAAACCGGGGCAAGCGTCTGACCTGGTTAGTGCGGACGCCCCGAACGTCTCCGGGGTCGCATCCATCGGCCCGGGCCCGATGGAACCTGCTCCGCCCTCCAACGCTCTGCCCGATGACGCCATCGACCTCCTGTTGACCGAGATCCGGGCGCGCTTCGATTATCTGAACCAAGTCGGGCTCGGGTATCTGACGCTCGATCGCCAGTCGCGCACGCTGTCGGGCGGCGAGGTGCAGCGCATTAATCTGACGACCGCGCTGGGCACGTCGCTGGTCAACACGCTGTTCGTCCTGGATGAGCCTTCCATCGGCCTGCATCCGCGCGACATGGGGCGTGTGATCGACGTGATGAAGCGCTTGCGCGACGCCGGCAACTCGCTGGTGGTGGTGGAGCACGATCCGCAGATCATGCTCGAGGCCGATCGCATTCTGGACCTGGGGCCCGGGCCCGGGGAGCGCGGCGGTCAGATTGTATTCTTCGGCGCGCCGCCGGAATTGATGCGCGCTCAAACGCTCACCGCCGATTACCTGGCGGGCAGAAAACGCGTCGACGACGCTTCGCAGTCGTCGTCCCGCCACGCAGCGGGATCTGTGACGTCGGACACCAGCCGGATTCCAACTTCCGCCGAAATGACAGAGGACACCGGCGCCACGTATTTGCAGGTCCTCGGCGCGACCGATCACAATTTGAAGAACATCGACGTCGCGATCCCGCTGCAGCAGCTGGTATGCATCACCGGCGTCAGCGGGTCGGGCAAGTCCACGCTCGTGCAGAACGTGCTGTACGCGGCGTTGCGCAAGCATAAAGGCAAGCCGACCGAGGCGCCCGGAGCGCACCGCGCCGTGCTCGGCCACAAGCAGATCGGCGACGTGGTGATGGTGGATCAGACGCCCATCGGGCGCACCACCCGATCCAACCCCGCGAGCTACGTCGGGGCGTTCGACGCGATCCGGCAGATCTTCGCGAAGGAGCCGCTGGCGAAGGAGCGCGGCTACACGCCAGGTACCTTCAGCTTCAACTCGGGCAACGGCCGCTGCCCCACCTGCGGCGGCAATGGCTTCGAGCACGTCGAGATGCAGTTCCTCTCCGACGTCTACCTGCGCTGCCCGGATTGCGACGGAAAGCGCTATCGGCCCGAGGTGCTGGAAGTTTCCCTGCTGGGCCAGGGCTCGCAGAGCGGTAAATCCATCGCGGACGTGCTGGAGATGACGGTCTCCGAGGCGGTTGCATTCTTCGCCGCGGAGCCGCAGGTCCTGGCCGTGCTACGGCCGCTGGCCGACGTCGGCCTGGAGTACCTGAAGCTGGGCCAGCCGGTCCCCACGCTCTCGGGCGGAGAGGCGCAGCGGCTGAAGCTGGCGGGCCATCTCGCACGGGCGACGACACCAGTAGAAATTCCCCTCTCCCCCGACGCGGGGGAGAGGGCTAGGGTGAGGGGAAAGGGAAGCCCCGGCGGCAGCTCGCGCGGCAACCTCTTTCTCTTCGATGAGC
>DATJVW010000430.1:0-5618 GCA_035501675.1 Burkholderiales bacterium | reverse complement strand
CTACGCTGGTCGACAAGCTGCTGCGCCAGGCTGGTGTCTTCGCGGCTCACCAGCACCTCGAAGAGCGGGTCATGGACAGCAACGACCTGGAGCGCGAGCGTGGTATCACCATCCTGGCGAAGAACGCGGCGTTCGACTACGCGGGTGTGCACGTCAACATCGTGGACACTCCCGGGCACCGTGATTTCGGCGGCGAGGTCGAGCGCGCGCTGTCCATGGTGGACGGCGTGCTCGTCGTCGTCGACGCCGTCGAGGGGCCCATGCCACAGACGCGCTTCGTCACGCGCAAGGCCCTGGCCCAAGGCCTGCGACCGATTGTCGTCATCAACAAGATCGACCGCCCGAACGCCCGCGCCGACTGGGTGGTGAGCCACACTCTCGATCTGTTCGACAAGCTCGGCGCCAACGAACACCAGCTCGATTTCCCGGTCGTATACGCTTCCGCACTGCTGGGGTACGCCACCCTGGACCTGCGAATCCCGGGTACCGATATGCGTCCGCTGTTCGAGACCATCCTCAAGCACGTGCCGTCTCCCACGGGCGATCCGAATCTTCCCCTGCAGCTGCAGATCAGCGCGCTGGACTACTCCAGCTACGTCGGGCAGATCGGCATCGGCCGCATCCGGCGCGGGCGCCTGAAGGCCGGGCAGGCGGTGCTCATCTTCGGCGCCGACGGCCGGCCGCAGCCCGCGCGCGTCGCTCAAGTCTATGGCTTCCAGGGCCTCGAGCGGGTGCCGCAGGCCGAAGCTACGGCCGGCGATATCGTGTTGCTCCAGGGGATCGAGGGTCTGACCATCGGCTGCACACTGACCGACCCCGAGCATCCCGAGCCGCTGCCCATGCTCGCGGTGGACGAGCCGACCCTGAGCATGAACTTCCAGGTCAACACCTCGCCCTTCGCCGGCCAGGACGGCAAGTTCGTGACCAGCCGCCAGCTGCGCGAGCGGCTGCACAAAGAGCTGCTGTCCAACGTCGCGCTTCGCGTGGAGGATACCGCCGATGCGGACGTGTTTCTCGTCTCCGGGCGCGGCGAGCTGCACCTCACCATCCTGCTCGAGAACATGCGCCGGGAGGGCTACGAGCTGGCCGTGTCGCGTCCCCGCGTGTTGTTGCGCGAGATCGACGGCGAACGCCGCGAGCCCTATGAGCTCGTGACCATCGACGTGGACGAGCAGCACCAGGGCGCGGTGATGGAAGCGCTCGGGCAGCGCCGCGGCGAGTTCACCGACATGCAGTCCGACGCCAAAGGGCGCGTGCGGCTGGAATACCGCATCCCGGCGCGCGGGCTGATCGGATTCCAGACGGAGTTCCTCAATCTCACCCGCGGCACCGGGGTGATGAGCCACGTGTTCGACGACTACGGCCCGCTCAAGCCGGACATGCCCGAGCGCCGCAACGGGGTGCTGGTGTCGGCGGAGGAGGGCGCGGCGGTGCCTTACGCTCTGTTCAACCTCGAGCCGCGCGGGCGCATGTTCGTGAGCCCGGGCGACCCGGTGTACGAGGGCATGGTCATCGGCATCCACAGCCGCGACAACGACCTGGTGGTCAACCCGATCAAGACCAAGAAGCTCACCAACATCCGCGCCGCCGGCAAGGACGAGAACGTCATCCTCACGCCCGCTATCCAGCTCACGCTGGAGTCGGCCATCGAGTTCATCGCCGACGACGAGCTGGTGGAGATCACGCCCAGGTCTATCCGCATCCGCAAGCGTCATCTGACGGAACACGAGCGCAAACGCGCGTCACGCGTCGAAGTCACGGCGTGAAGATGCGCGAGCGAGCGGCCCGCGTCTGCCTCTAGGCTGGGGCAGGGGTTTATACTCCGCCCATGGAACTCAGCTACTTGACGCTGGGAACGGTCGTACTTGCGGCTGCCGCGCTCCTCGCCCTCCTGTGGGTCGGTCAACGCCTCGGAGCCGTGCGGCAACGCCAAGAGGAACTCCCTGGCCTGATGGCGGGGGTGCTCGAGGAAAAGCACCTGGCCATGATCAAGGAGGTCAACAGCGGCCTCAACAGCCAGGCCGACCGCTTGAGCGCCAGCCAGAGCGATGCTTCCGAGCGCGTGCGTGCCGTGGTGTCGCAGGACCTCAAGCAGACGCGCGACGCCATGCTCGTGTTGCAGTTGTCGCAGACCGAGGAGCTGTCCGCCACGCGCGAAACCATGAGCCAGAGGCTCGGCAGTCTCGCGGCGGACATGCAGATGAAGCACGACGCACTGCGCAGCGAATTGCTGACCAGGGTGCTGGAACGACTGGCCGAGCAGGCCCGCGCCGAGCAGGAGTCGATCCAGACCACGCTGCGCAACGTCTCCCAGCACTTGGCCACGGCGATCGAATCGCTGACCAAGACCACCGACGCCAGGCTGGAGCATATCAGCGGCAAGGTCACGGAGCGGCTGGAGGAGGGTTTCAAGAAGACCAATGAGACCTTCACCAACGTCATGGCCCGACTCGCCACCATCGATGAGGCCCAAAGGAAGATCGACGGGCTCACGACCAACGTCGTAAGCCTGCAGGAGCTGCTGGGCGACAAGCGCTCACGCGGGGCGTTCGGGGAAGTCCAGCTCGAGGCTCTGATCACCAACTTGCTGCCGCCCACCGCTTACGTTTTCCAGTACACGCTATCCAACGGCAACCGGGCCGATTGCGTGTTGTTGCTCCCAGAGCCAACCGGGATGGTGGCTCTGGACTCCAAGTTTCCGCTGGAGAACTACCACCGGATGCTGGAGCCGGATGCGGGGGAGGCCGACCGCGCGCAGGCCCAGCGCCAGTTCCGCGCCGACGTCCGCAGGCACGTGGAGGACATCAGCCGCAAGTACATCGTCGCGGGCGAGACGTCCGACGGCGCAGTGATGTTCGTCCCGGCCGAGGCCGTGTTCGCCGAGATCCACGCGCACCACGCCGACGTAGTGGACTACGCGATGCAGCGGCGGGTGTGGATCGTATCCCCTACCACGATGATGGCGGTGCTCAACACGGCGCGCGCCGTGTTGAAAGACGTGGAGACGCGCCGGCAGGTCCACATCATCAAGGACGAGCTGTCCAAGCTGGGCAGGGAGTTCCACCGCTTCGATCAGCGCATGAAGAAGCTTGCCGACCATATCCGCCAGGCGCACCAGGATGCAGAGGACGTGCGCGTTACCAGCGACAAGATCTCACGCCGCTTCTCCCAGATCGAAAGAGTTGAGCTGGAACAGCTGGACAGCGTTGCGCGCTTGGAGCAGACGCTGGGCGAGGCAGAGGCGCCCGCGTTGCCCGGGCAAGGCGGCTGAGGGCGCTGCCCTGCGGGCGCCGGGATCGGTCATGTGGAGCGGCCTCAAGGCGTGGCGCCGCAACCGCATCGTCGCCGGAGCCAAGCTCGATCACCGGGTCTGGGGCCTGGCTCTCCAGCGCTTTGCCTTCACGCGCACGCTGTCCCCCGAGGAGCGCACACGCCTGCGCGAGCTGACTATCCTGTTTCTGCACGACAAGCATTTCTCCACCGCGCACCGATTGCCGCTCACCGACGCGATGCGGCTTCACGTGGCGGTGCAGGCCTGCATGCTGATCCTGAATCTGGGCCTGGAGTTCTACCGCGGATGGAGCGAGATCATCCTGTATCCCGCCGGGTTTGTCCCGCGCCACCAATACACCGACGAGATGGGCGTCGTGCATCAAGGCGACCACGTGTATGCCGGAGAGGCATGGCTGCACGGCCCCGTGATCCTGTCCTGGGCCGACATCGCGCAGAGCGAGTACCCCGATGGCGTCAACGTGGTGGTCCACGAGTTCGCGCACAAGCTGGACATGCTCAACGGCAGCGCGAACGGCTATCCGCCGCTGCACCGGGGCATGGGCCGCGAGGCCTGGGTGAAAGCGTTCAGCGGCGCGTACGCGGATTTCTGCGCGCGCATTGACCGCGGAGAAGACACCGTCATCGACCCCTACGCCTCCGAAAGCCCGGGGGAGTTCTTCGCGGTGCTGAGCGAGGCGTTCTTCGAACTCCCCGACGTCGTGGAGCGAGAGTATCGGGATGTCTACGCGCAGCTTTCGCAGTTCTACCGACAAGACCCGCTGGCGCGCATGCAACGGCGCACGGCGGGCTCAGTGCTGAGCACGGAGCAATGAGCGCGACCCAGAGGTCTCGCAGCCTGTTGCTGGGCGCTTGTCTCCTGGCGCTGGCGGCGCAGGCCGAGCAGCAGGTCCTGGAGGTCATCAGCCTCGGCTACCGGCAGGCCGACGAGGTCATACCGACGCTACGGCCTTTGCTCGCGCCCGGTGCAACGCTGACGGGGATGCAGGACCGGCTGATCGTGCGCACCACCCCAGAGAACCTGGCGCAGTTGAAGTTGGTGCTCGCGACCCTGGATTCGAAGCCGCGGCAGCTCATGATCTCGGTGCTGCAAGGGTCCACAGCAGATGCCGCCAGAGCCGCCGCGTCGCTCTCGGGAACGCTGGACGGAGGTGGCAATGCAGCCGTCGTGGTGCCCACGCCCCCTGGCGCTCAGCGCGATCCGCGAGTTGTCGTCCAGAGCGGGGCCACGCGGATCGAGGGGCGAGCCATCAACAGCAGCTCAACACGCGAAGCCGGCGTGACGCAGACGCTGCGGGTGCGGGAAGGGAGCAGCGCCTTCATCCGGGTCGGCCGGTCGACTCCGGCCACAAGCACACAGGTGACCCCGGGGCCTGGGGGAGCCCGCACTACTACACAAAGCATCGAGTTCGTAGACGCAAACACGGGTTTCTACGTCACGCCGCGCGTGAGCGGAGACCGTGTCACGCTCGAGGTCAGCACGGAACAGGACCGGCTTCTCAACCCTGGCACAGGCGCCGTCAGCGTCCAGCACGTGGGCACGGTCGTGTCGGGTCGCCTGGGGGAATGGATCGAGGTGGCCGGCTCCCGGGGAAACGTAGAGCGCAGCCGCGACGAGCTCTTGGCACGAAGGCGGGGGGACAGTCGCGACGACCACACGATCATGTTGAAGGTGGAGGAAGTCAGGTGAAGGAGGTGAAGTCACCCTTCCCCTGTCTTCACACCTTTCGCTCTTGTGTCCCTCACCGCCTTCACTCGTATCCGTCCCCCCATCGCTCTCCGGGGCGCCAATGCTTAGCAACAATGCCCCGCGCCTGCACCTCTCCCTGCTCCTGACCGGCCTTGCCATCCTCGCCTGGTCTGCATGGAAGCCGCACGACTATTTCACTTGGATTCTCGAGGTCTTGCCCGCGATCCTGGCCGGCGTGGTGTTGGTGGCGATTTACCCGCGATTCCGGTTCACCAGCCTGGTGTACTCGCTCATCCTGATCCATGCGGCGATCCTCATGATCGGAGGCCACTACACTTACGCACAGATGCCTCTATTCAGCTGGGTGCGCGACGAATTCCATCTGGCACGCAACGAATACGACCGCCTGGGCCACATCGCGCAAGGCTTCGTCCCGGCCATGATTGCGCGTGAGATCCTGATCCGCAACGCGGTGGTCAATGGCCGCGGCTGGCTATTCCTGATCGTAAGCAGCGTAGCGCTTGCCATCAGCGCCTGCTACGAATTGCTCGAGTGGTGGGTGGCGGTGGCCTCCGGGACGGCGGCGGAGTCGTTTCTGGCTACGCAAGGGGATGTGTGGGACACCCAGTGGGACATG
>DATJVW010000429.1:0-26678 GCA_035501675.1 Burkholderiales bacterium | reverse complement strand
ACGGCCCGCCCAGACGCGTCACGGACCGATTGCCCCCTGGCCCGGAACCATCGGTACTCGCCTGACTTGGTCTTGAGCCGACACTCCACATCGTAAGGGGTATCTCGCCGAAGATGTGCCTTCACTGCGGCCGCGACAGCTCTTCTGTCATCTCGGTGCACCCGAGCTGCTAACGCCGCTGTCGTGTTTTCCAGGTGGTTGTTGGTGTACCCCAGCAGCTCGTTGAACCGGGGTGAGTAGTACATTTCATCTGCGAGCACATTCCAGTCCCAGATCCCGTCATTGCTTCCTGTAACAGCCAGATCAAAGCGCTCTTCGCTGCGCTTGAGCGCGTTCTGGAAGGCTTCGCTGTGCTTCAGCATGCGCCCCGAGAAGAGAATGCCTAAGGGGACCAAAGCGCCGGCGAGCGCCAGCGTGGTGATCCCAAGCAGCCACTCCGTCGCTCGCGTCGCCTCCCCCAATGAAGAGGAGAAAGCGTCCTCCTCTGGAGTAAGCTGGGCATCGACGGCGTAGACCCGCTCCAGAATCGAATACAGCCTGTCCGGGTTTGTATCGCCGGCCGAGATCCGCTGGTGAAGCTCATCAGCCACCTTGATGAATTCGTCGATCGAGCGGTCACCGTCGGTCCACAGCGTAATCGCCCGATCGATGTAGCTGACATGCCTGAACCGGCGGAATAGCATGATCATGCGAGGGATGTCGCTCGGGTGGTTGCGACCCTCGAGGAATCCCTGGTAAGCGACGGCGTAATCGGGGTACGGCTTCTCCAGTTCGAGGCGCGCCTTGCGGTCGCCGAGCGGTACGGCCAGCGCCGCCAGGAAGTTCCGGTAGTCCGGCTCGGCGCGAGTATGCGCATAGCGCATGAGGTGGGATAGCGCCTCCTTTTGCGCTTTGGACCACAGGCTCTCCCCTTCCACATAGGCCCGACCGGCGGCCAGAATCGCCATGCTCTGGGTCGCCAAAACAACCAGCAAGACCAGGATGGCCAGAAACGGCCAGATGATGAGCAGCAGACGCTTGGTCAAAGGAAGGAGTCGCAGAACGATCGAGGGCACTGGCATCCTGGAGCGACCGCGGTCCGATCGGCTGAATCGTCGTCTCTGTCGTTTCATAGGGGCCGTATTAGGTGGTGAACTTCCAGCGCGACGCCATCCTTATGATAGGAAACTGGATGTCCGACCGCTTGGGTCGCGTGCCCAGCAGAGCCTCAAAATAGGGCCTGGGCAACGGATATTCACGCATCAACCGTGCCGGAACGGCGAAACGCGCCGATAGACCGTCGAGGCAAGTCCCGCGGCGCCGTTGAGCGATCTGGCCAAGTACCTCACGTCTTGGCGAGCGCGCGCAGTTGCTTCAGCTCCTGATGCCATGAACCACACCGAGGGGCAGTTTGCTCGCCTCCGCGATGCGTTTCGACTTTCCGGGTACGGCATTTAGTGTTGATCGACATCCATCCCGATCGTCGCTTTGCGCTCATATGCTCGGACGAATTTCACGCGAGCCTCACTCGTCGCTCCTCCGCTCTGAAGTGGGGAGCGATGCGAACCCACAGGCAAGCCACCACTACGCAGAATCCGGCGCCGCGCCAGAGCTGGCGCCCGCCCAGCCCTTTGTTAATGGAGCACACCGTCCGTGCTGACCCGCTTCCACTCGCCGACACGCTTGCCTCTTCCATCCCGGAGTTCTGCCGCAGGCACGGCATCAGCCGCGCGCATTTCTACAATCTCTCGAAAAGCGGGAACGGGCCTGCACTGATGCAGGTAGGCCGCAGGACGCTGATAAGCGCCGAAGCGGCGGCCGAATGGCGGCGACGGATGGAACGGATAGCGCGTGACGCAGGTGCAGGCGTCGACCGCAGCTGCCGACAACGACTGCGCAAGTTGTCACCATCACCGTCGACCTGCCCTTCGACCAGGCATGGGCTTTCACCCAGTTGCTCAGTGCGTCGGACACAGCGACTATCGCCCCTTTGGCCAGGACGTCGACGAGCCCTACGAGATGTTCTACGCAGAGAAAAGCTGCGCGATGCGATCATCGTGGCTGGGGTGGAGCCGGGGTGAACGCCGCGCTACGCATGGAACAGGGACGCGTGGCAACGATGCCCTTGTGCTCACACTGCTGAACTGCGAGTGGAAGCGCTCAGCCCTAAAGGCAGAAACCATCTAAGCGGCAAATTGGGTCGCGAGGCTTTCGCGACACGAGCGCGACACGATGACCGGTATGATCGAAGGACCTAATCATCCTTCCTATTGCCCATGCAGACGAACAGAACGCCGATGCGGGTCACCATGAGCGGTGTCGCCGGCCTGCCGCGCGCTTGGCTACCTTCCCGAGCGCGGGGCGTGCAATCGCTTCCTCCGCGATTGGCGCGTCGCGCTTGCTCACGCCGAACAGGCGGTCTTTGAACTCCCGGAGCCGGTCGCGCGCCTGTGCCGCCTGCTCGAACTCCAGGTTGCGCGCATGCTCGAGCATCTCCTGCTCGAGCCGCTTGATCTCCCGAGTCAACTCGGTCTCGCTCATGGAGTCGTACGCCGCCTCGCTCTGCGCTGCCTTGAGCAGTTGATGGCTGGCCTGCGGGTCGTACACTCCCTCGATGATGTCCTTGATGCGCTTGGTCACCCCTTTGGGCGTGATGCCGCGTCCGGCGTTGAATGCCACTTGTTTGGCACGCCTGCGGTTGGTCTCGTCGATTGCGCGACGCATAGAGTCGGTCAGCTGATCTGCGTACATGATCGCGGTGCCGTTGATATGCCGCGCCGCCCGTCCGATGGTCTGAATCAACGAACGCTCCGAGCGCAGAAATCCCTCCTTATCCGCATCCAGGATCGCCACCAGCGACACTTCGGGGATATCCAGCCCCTCGCGCAGCAAGTTGATCCCCACCAGGACATCGAACACACCCAGCCGGAGGTCGCGAATGATCTCCACCCGTTCAACGGTTTCGATATCCGAGTGCAGGTAGCGCACCTTGACACCGTGCTCGGAGAGGTAATCGGTCAGATCCTCCGCCATGCGCTTGGTGAGCGTGGTGACCAGCACGCGCTCACCGCTCGCGACGCGGGCACTGATCTCGGACAGGAGGTCGTCGACTTGAGTGCTGGCCGGCCGCACGATCACCTCCGGGTCCACCAGGCCGGTCGGCCGCACCACCTGCTCCACCACTTGCCCCTGATGCTTGCGCTCGTACTCTGCCGGCGTAGCGGAGACAAAGATGGACTGCGGCATCATGCGCTCGAACTCCTCGAAGGTGAGCGGCCGGTTGTCCAGTGCGCTCGGCAGCCGGAACCCGTATTCGACCAGGTTCTCCTTGCGCGCGCGGTCGCCCCGGTACATGCCCCCGATCTGCGGGATCGTGACATGGCTTTCGTCGATGATCATGAGCGCGTTTTGCGGCAGATAGTCGATCAGCGTAGGCGGCGGCTCCCCTTGCCTGCGGCCCGACAGGTGGCGCGAGTAGTTCTCTATGCCCTTGCAGAAGCCCAGCTCGGCCAGCATCTCCAGATCGAACCGGGTGCGCTGCTCGATGCGCTGAGCCTCCAGCAGCTTGCCTGCCGTCTGGAAGAACTCGATGCGTTCGCGCAGCTCGGCCTTGATCGCCTCGACGGCGCGCAAGGTCGTGTCCCTGGGTGTAACGTAGTGGCTGGAGGGATAGACCGTGTAGCGCGGGACGCGCTGCAGCACCTGACCGGTCAGCGGGTCGAACAGGGTGAGCTGCTCCACATCATCATCGAACAGGTGCACGCGCAGCGCCACTTCCGAGTTCTCCGCCGGGAATATATCGAGCACGTCGCCGCGCACGCGGAAGGTGCCGCGCCGGAACTCGAGCTCGTTGCGCTCGTATTGCATCTGCGCCAGGCGTCGGATGATCTCGCGCTGGCTCGCCTTCTCGTGGCTGCGCAGATGCAGGATCATGCTGTGGTAGTCGACCGGGTCGCCGATGCCGTAGATGCAGGACACGGTGGCAACGATCACGCTGTCCTTGCGTTCCAGAAGGCTCTTGGTGGCCGACAGGCGCATCTGCTCGATGTGCTCATTGATGCTGGAGTCCTTCTCGATGTACAGGTCGCGCGAGGGGACGTAAGCTTCCGGCTGATAGTAGTCGTAGTACGAGACGAAGTACTCGACCGCGTTGTCGGGAAAGAACTCGCGCATCTCGGAGTAGAGCTGCGCAGCCAGCGTCTTGTTGGGCGCCATGATGATGGCCGGACGGCCGACCCGCGCGATAGCGTTGGCCATGGTGTAGGTCTTGCCCGAGCCCGTTACGCCGAGCAGCGTTTGATACATGAGGCCGTCGTTCAAGCCCTCGACGAGCTTGTCGATCGCCTCCGGCTGGTCGCCGGCCGGTGGAAAGGGCTGATGCAGGCGGAACGGGCTGTTGGGAAAGACGAGGGTCTGAGGATCGGCCACAGCGGTATTCACTGATGTGGGGTCGGCTTCACTTCCGCGCAACGATCGGTGCGCACTCCGACCGCTAATTGTCCCACACGTGACGCGTCGGGACCAGCGCTGCCGCCTCGGGCGCTTGCGGCGCCTGAGGCGACGCCGCCCTACCCTTGCGAGTAAAATGGACGCGGTGTGTCTGAAAGGAGGCGCCGCGAGCCCATCTCGACCCATGGCGCTGACTCGCTACCGACAAATGCATCGAGGACCCATGACCGCATCGATCCTGGCCGATGTCCAGATGGCGCCGCGCGACCCGATCCTCGGCGTCACCGAAGCTTTCAACGCCGATCCCAGTCCCCGCAAGGTCAACCTCGGGGTGGGTATGTACTACGACGACAACGGCAAGATTCCCCTGCTCGAGTGTGTCCGAAGGGCCGAGCGCGGACTGTTGGAAGACTCGCCCCCCCGTGGCTATCTGCCGATCGACGGATTGCCGGAGTATGACCGTGCCGTGCAAGAGCTGGTCTTCGGGGCGGGCAGCCCGGCGATCAAAGACAGGCGCGTGGTCACGGTGCAGGCGCTTGGGGGAACCGGCGGCCTGAAAATCGGGGCCGACTTCCTGCGTCGCGTCGACCCGGGCGCGGACGTCTGGATCAGTCAGCCGAGCTGGGAGAATCATCGAGCGCTCTTTGAGAACGCGGGGTTCGCGGTCAGAGCCTACCCGTACTATGACGACGGCACGCGCGGCGTCGACTTCGACCGCATGATCGGCACGCTGAACGACCTGCCGGCCGGCAGCATCGTCGTGCTGCACGCCTGCTGCCACAACCCGACGGGGGTCGACCTCGCACCCGACCAATGGACTAGCGTCATCGCAACGGCGCAGGCCCGGCATCTCGTGCCGTTTCTAGACCTCGCCTACCAAGGGTTCGGCGACGGTCTCGATGGGGACGCCAGCGTGGTGCGGCGCTTCGTCGAGGCCGGGATGCCGCTGTTTGTATCCAACTCGTTCTCCAAATCGTTCTCACTGTACGGGGAGCGGATCGGTGCTTTGAGCGTGGTGGCGCAGAGCAACGAAGAGGCGGCGCGCGTTTTGAGTCAGTTGAAGCGCTTGGTGCGCACCAATTATTCCAATCCGCCCACGCACGGTGGCAAGATCGTGGCCAGCGTGCTCACCAACGCCGAGCTGAGGCGTATCTGGGAGCGAGAGCTGGGGCAGATGCGGACGCGGATCCGCGCCATGCGTCAGCAGCTGGTGGAAGGGCTCCGGGCAGGCGTGCCCAGCTTTGATTTTGGATTCGTGATCCGGCAGCGCGGCATGTTCTCCTACTCCGGGCTCTCCGCAGATGCTGTGGCGCGGCTCCGGCAGCAATTTTCGATCTACGCCGTCGACACGGGTCGCATCTGCGTCGCCGCACTCAATTCGCACAATGTCGATTACGTGGCCGACGCCATTGCGCAAGTGATCCGGTGAGTCGCCCCGCGCTACCGTCGGCTCGTGACACCGCGCCCAAGCCTCGCTCCTGCTGCGGGTGTCGCGTTGACCGAGCTAGGGGCGGACGGTATGATACGCGCCTTCGCGAGTTCCCCGATAGCTCAGTCGGTAGAGCGACGGACTGTTAATCCGCAGGTCCCTGGTTCGAGCCCAGGTCGGGGAGCCAGTCAGCTATTCCTGCCGGCCTGCTGGAAAACAGCCGCTGGTAATCCGCGCCCTGCGCCGCAATCTAAGTGGAAGCTTAGGTTGCCGATTGCAGGGCGTACGGTGCTGCACTAATCTGGCAGCCGCGAACCCGGATTCCCATGTCGGTCCATCTCAAGGCACCCGAGGAAGTGGAGAGAATGCGCGTCGCCGGCCGTTTGGCCAGCGAGGTGTTGGACTACATCACGCCTCACGTCAAATCCGGAGTCACCACTGAGGAGCTCGACGCGCTCTGCCACGCCTACATGCTGAGCGTCCAAGACACGACGCCGGCGCCCTTGAACTATGCGCCGCCGGGTTATGTTCCCTATCCCAAGTCCATTTGCACCTCCGTCAATCACGTCGTGTGCCATGGCGTGCCAGGGCCCAAGCGGCTCAAGGCTGGGGACATCGTCAATATCGACATCACCGTCATCAAGGATGGCTACCACGGCGACACGAGCCGCATGTTCTGCGTGGGAGAGCCTTCCATCCAGGCACGTCGTCTGTGCGATGTGACCTACGAGTGCATGTGGCTGGGGATCAAAGCTGTCAGGCCGGGGGCTCACCTGGGCGACATCGGCCATGCCATCCAGACTCACGCCGAGCGCCATGGCTTCAGCGTGGTCCGCGAGTTCTGCGGACACGGTATCGGTCGCAGATTCCACGAGGAGCCCCAAGTGTTGCACTATGGGCGGCCTCACACCGGCCTCAAGCTGGAGCCCGCCATGGTCTTCACGATCGAGCCGATGATCAACGCGGGCAAGCCCGGCATCCGCCAGTTGGCCGACGGTTGGACCGTCGTTACCAAGGACCATAGTCTGTCCGCCCAGTGGGAGCACACGGTGCTGGTGAGCGAAAGCGGCTTCGAGGTGCTCACCCTCTCCAACGGATCTCCACCGCCTGCACGACTCGCGGCGTGACGATGTCCTCCCCCGCCTCTGCCCTGCCCTCGCCGGTTGTCGCGTATGACGGCGTCGGCCAGTACCGGCGCGCTCTGATCCAGGGCCGCGCCGATCTGCGTGCGCGCTTTATGGCCGATCCGGTGCCCGGCCAACTGCTCAGGCAGCATACGGCCCTTGTGGACCGGGTGTTGCGGTCGGTCTGGACCGAATCGGCCATGCCCCGGCAGCTCGCCTTGCTGGCGGTCGGCGGCTTCGGGCGCTGCCAGCTCTTCCCCCACTCGGACGTGGACGTCTTGGTGTTGCTGCCGGAGGAGATCGACGACGACGTCAGGGAAAAGGCGTCCGAGCTGGTCGGCCAGCTGTGGGACATCGGCTTGGAGATCGGGCACAGCGCACGCTCGGTGGACCAGTGTGTACTCGAAGGCGCGCACGACGTCACGGTACAGACCAACTTGCTGGAGGCGCGCTTCGTCGTAGGCAATCGGCCCCTGGCGCGCCGCTTCTTCTCCGCCGTCAAGCTGGCCCTCGACCCGAAGGGTTTCTTCGAGGCGAAACTGCTGGAGCAGCAGCAGCGCCACGGGCGCTTCAACGACACCGCCTATAACCTCGAGCCGAACGTGAAGGAAAGTCCCGGGGGGCTGCGCGATCTCACCAATATTCTGTGGGTGGCCGGCGCCAATGGCATGGGGCACAGCTGGATGGACCTTGCGCGCCATCGGATCATCACCGAGGAGGAAGCTCGGCATTTGGCGCGCCACGAGCGCACGCTCCAGGACTTGCGCATCCGTCTGCACTATCAGGCCAACCGGCGCGAGGACCGGCTCATCTTCGATCTGCAGACCCCATTGGCGAACGAAATGGGGCTGTCCGATTCGCCGGCCAAGCGCGCCAGCGAGCAGCTCATGCAGATCTACTACCGCACGGCGCGGGCGGTCACTCAGCTCAACGAGATCATCCTCCAGAACCTGCGCGTGAGCATCTTTCCGCAGCAGGCCAGCAAGCCCCTCGCAATCAACGATCGCTTCCAGGCGCGCAACGAGCTGCTCGAGACGGTGGACGCGGAGCTCTACGAGCGTCACCCCTCGGCGATTCTAGAGACCTTCCGCCTCCTGCAGGACCACCCGGAGCTCAAGGGCATCGGTGCGGCGACCCTGCGCTCGCTGTGGCGCGGTGCGAGGCATATTGACGCCGCTTTCCGCCGCGACCCGGTCAACCGGGCCCTGTTCATCGGCATGTTCCGCCACGGCACCGGGTTGACCCACGCCCTGCGGCGCATGAACCGTTACGACGTGCTCGGGCGCTATCTCCCGCCCTTCGGTCGTATCGTGGGCCAGATGCAGCACGACCTGTTCCACGTCTACACGGTGGACGAGCACATCCTCATGGTGGTGCGCAACCTGCGGCGCTTCGCGGTCACCGAGATGTCCCACGAGTATCCCCTGTGCAGCCGTCTGATGAGCGAGTTCAGCCGGCCCGAGGTCCTGTACCTCGCCGGCATGTTCCACGACATCGCCAAGGGGCGCGGCGGCGACCACTCCGTCCTCGGTACGCGCGACGCGCGGCGCTTTTGCGTCAACCACGCCTTGAGCGGCGAGGACACGGCGCTGGTGGTCTGGTTGGTCGAGCAGCACCTGACGATGTCGTCGGTGGCGCAGAAAAAGGACCTTTCGGACCCCGTGGTCATCGCGGATTTTGCCCGGCTTGTGAGCAACGATCGCCGCCTGTGTGCGCTTTACCTGCTCACTGTGGCCGACATTCGCGGCACGAGCCCGAAGGTTTGGAACGCGTGGAAGGGCAAGCTGCTGGAAGACCTGTTCTGGTCCGCGCGGCGCTATCTGTCGGGCGACACCAACCCTGCAGGCAGCCGCCTGCAAAGCCGCCAGAAGCTGGCGCTGGAAAAGCTGCGCCTCTACGCCCTGCCCGAGGGCGTACACGAAAAACTGTGGGCACAGCTCGACACCAGCTACTTCTTGCGCCACGACGCTCGCGAGGTCGCCTGGCACACGCGGTTGCTCAACGGCCGAGTGGAGGCCAAGACAGCGGTGGTCAAGGCGCGGCTGTCGCCGATCGGTGAAGGAGTGCAGGTCCTGATCTACGCCGCCGACCGGGAGAATCTGTTCGCCCGCATCTGCAGCTTCTTCGAGCGGACCGGCTTCAGCATCGTGGAGGCCAAGATCTACACCACGCTGCACGGCTATGCTCTGGACACGTTTCAGGTCATGGACCCGGCCAGGGCGACCAGCCACTACCGCGACGTCATTGCCTATATCGAGCATGAGCTGAGCGCGCAGCTCGATCAAACCGGCCCGCTGCCGCCTCCGGTCAAGGGGCGCATCAGCCGACGGGTGCGCAACTTCCCGATCACCCCCGAAGTCGGATTGCGGCCGGACGAGAAGGGCAGCGCCTGGTACTTGTCGTTCACCGCGGGCGACCGTCCCGGGCTCCTGTCGAGCGTGGCCCGCGTCTTGGTGAGCTATGGGATCAGTGTCCGGACGGCCAAGATCAATACGCTGGGCGAGCGCGCCGAAGACAGCTTTGTCATCACGGGCGAGGCCTTGCGCGACACCAAGGCCGTGATCCGGCTCGAGAGCGACCTGATTCGCGAGCTTCAGACCTGACGCGGGAGCCGCTCGAATCCCGGCTGCCGGGTGGCCAAGCGGCCTACCGCAGGCTGGGTCGCCACCGGCTAGGGAAGCGCTGACTCGATCGCGGCTTCCCTAGCCCGGATATTTCATGAAGACGCCCCCGGACATGACGCGTGCGCTGATGCGTAAGCGATGCAGCCGATCCGAGCCGGGTACGCTTTGTACCAGCGGGCTACTCATGAAATATCCGGGCTAGATGCGCAGCTTGCGGTACAGGGCGACGATCAGCTCGGCCTCGCCGCGAGAGATGTGGCAGCCGCTGGCCACTTCGGCTGCACCGGCGCCCTGCCGAGCCATCTGGATCGCCTGGTTATAGGGCGAGACGGAGGGTGCTGGTCCGGCCTGCAGCTTCTGAACCTCGCCTTGCAGCTGGACCATCTGCCTGCGCAGGTCGGCGATCTCGCGCATCAACGGGTCGACCGCGCTGCCTTCTGCGCTCGTCGATGCCCTGCGCCTCCACCAACGCAGGCGCTCGGAGCCCGACCAGCGCAGGAGGAGCAGCAACTCGGCGACGTATATGGCCAGGATGGCGACGACGACGATGAGCAACTCACGCCAGGTGACGACAAACGCTTCCATCTGCGCTCCCACTGCAGGTTCGCAGCGAGTGTGCTACTTCGAAGCGGGGCCGTCAACTTGGGGTGCGCACGCCGGAGATTCGGCGCAACCTCCACCCGGCGGCGACACCGGCTGGCACATCGCGCATCCAGCCCTGCATCAGGCCCGGGACCACCGCATCGCCTCGCGTTGCTCGTACACCGCCTGAGAAAGCCGCGCTCGCTTCTGGACTGGAGTCGACCACACCCGTCGCGTCGGCCCGATCCCGAGCGGCCGGCTGCTCGAGGCAACGCGCGTGGCCGCAGCGCGCCTGCGTCAATCGTCTATCGCGGGCTGATCGGGAAACAGGACGTCGTGGAAGCCGAATTTGCGCATGTCGCGCACGCGCATGGGATACAGGACGCCGTCCAAGTGATCGCATTCGTGCTGCACGACCCGGGCGTGGAATCCACTCACCGTGCGATCGATGGGTTGGCCGTGCTGATCGCAGCCTCGATAGCGCAGCGCGCGCCAGCGCGGGACCAGCCCGCGCATTCCGGGCACGCTCAGACACCCCTCCCAGCCCTCTTCCAGCTCATCGCCCAACGGTGTGATCACCGGGTTGATGAGCACCGTGTAGGGCACCTCTTCCGCATCGGGGTAGCGCGGGTTGCGCTTCAACCCAAATACCGTCACCCGCAGTGGCACTGCAATCTGCGGCGCAGCGAGGCCAGCACCGTTCAACGCCGCCATCGTGTCGTGCATGTCCTGCAGCAGGTCGTCGAGCTCGCGCGTGCCGAAGCGCTCCACCTCCTGCGCGCGTTCCAGCAATCTGGGATCGCCCATCCGCAGGACCGGTCTAACCGCCACGAGGGTCCACCAGTTTCTCGATGATTCGCCGCACGCGCGTGAGCGCAGTCTGCAGCGTTGCGTTGATGTCTTCCATGCGGATGGCCTCGCGGCTCTGCCCGCGCCCCGCTGCATGGTTGGCCACCACGGCGATGGCCGCATAACATAGGCCCATTTCGCGGGCCAGCGCCGCTTCCGGCATGCCGGTCATCCCCACCATGTCGGCTCCGTCGCGCTCGAGGCGGTCGATCTCGGCGGCGGTTTCCAGGCGCGGCCCCTGAGTCGCTGCGTAAATTCCGCCGTTCACCACGGTCTCATCCGCGGCCGTGGCCGCCGCCATGACGCGCGTGCGAAGCCGATCGCAGTAAGGCCGCGTGAAATCGATGTGCACGACGGCGCGCTCCTCGCCCTCGTGGAAGGTCGAGCGCCGACCCCAGGTGTAATCGATGACCTGGTCCGGGACCGCAATCACGCCAGGGCCTAGGTCGCCGCGTATGCCGCCGACCGAAGCCACCGACACGACCTCATCGACACCCTGCGAATGCAGCGCCCAGACGTTGGCGCGGTAGTTGACCATGTGCGGAGGTATCGTGTGGCCGTAGCCGTGTCGGGCCAGGAACACCACCTCGCGCCCCGCGAGCTGTCCAAACACCAGGGCGCCGGAGGGCTCGCCGTAGGGAGTGCGCACAACTTGCCGGCGGCTCACCGCCAGATTGGAGAGCTGGGTAAGGCCGGTCCCGCCTATGATCGCAAGCATGGCGCTTCCAAGTTGTCAGTCACGGGTGGCGAGTGCCGCGGGGCGACGCAGTTGCCGCCGCGGCCAGGCTCCGAGCCGTGCTCTCGACCATGGCACCTCAGGACTGCACCGCATAGATCGCCGGCAGGTTCCTCCAGGCGCCTTCGACATCCATCCCGAAGCCGAACACGTAGCGATCCGGAACCGAGACCCCCACGAAGTCAGCGCGGATCGGCTTGCTCCGACGGATATCTTTGTCGGCCAGAACGGCGCTGTAGAACGCTGCCGCACCTTCCTGAATGAGGCGTTCGCGAATCGCGGCCATGGTGTGACCCTCGTCCAGAATGTCATCGACGACCAGCACCACGCGCCCGGCGAGCAACGGGCGCGGTTCCACTTTCCACTGGATGGTTCCGCCTTGCATCGTCCCGCGGTAACGGGTGACGTGGATGTAGTCGAACTCGAGCGGAAAATGCAGCAGCGGGAGCAGTTGACCGGTGAAGACCACGGCGCCGCCCATCACGCTCAACACCAGCGGCACACGGTCGGCGAGGACAGCGGTGATTTCTTGCGCCACGCGACGCACGGCAGCCGCCAACTCCCTTTCGCCGTGAACCAGGTCGGCGCGTTGCAGGACTTCCCACAGTTGCGCGACGTCTCGCATGGCGTAAGGTCAGTGTTTGGGACGGACCGCCAGGGCGGACAGGAACGCGCGGAACTGCTGGCCCACTTCGTCGTGTTTCAGCGCATACATGACGTTGGCCTCGAGATACCCGAGCTTGGACCCGCAGTCGTAGCGCGTACCCACGAACTCGTAGCCGAGAGCCCCTTCCAGCCTGAGCAGCGCCGCGATGGCATCGGTGAGCTGGATTTCGCCGCCGGCGCCGGGGGCCACCCGTTCCAGCACGTTCAGCACGGCGGGCGTGAGGATGTAGCGTCCCACGACCGCTAGATTGGACGGCGCGACCTCGGGACGCGGCTTCTCCACGATGCCTGTCATGCGGTGCAGCCGCCCCTGGGTCGGCTCGCCCTGGATGATGCCGTAGCTGCGCGAATCCTCGATCGGGATGGGCTGCACTGCGATGACCGATCGCCGTTCGCGCTCGAACACGTCGGCCATCTGCTTGAGCACCGGGACCTCCGCGTCGATCAGATCGTCGGCCAGGATCACGGCGAAGGGAGCCTCGCCCAGCACGGCACGGGCGCACAGCACGGCGTGCCCCAACCCGAGCGCCTCCGACTGCCGCACGTAGGTGCAAGTCACCTGCTTCGGGACGATGTCGCGCACGCGCTCGAGCAGATTTTGCCGGCCTCGCTCGGACAGCTCCGTCTCCAGTTCGAAGGCCTTGTCGAAATGGTCCTCGATGGCCCGTTTGTTGCGGCCCGTGATGAACACCATATGCGTCATGCCAGCGGCCACCGCCTCCTCCACCGCGTACTGGATCAGCGGCTTGTCTACGATCGGCAGCATTTCCTTGGGGCTGGCCTTGGTGGCGGGGAGAAACCGCGTGCCCAGCCCCGCCACCGGAAACACGGCGATCTTGACGCTGCTCATCTCATGCTCCCGATCGATGCGGCTCAGTTGGACTCGGCCAGCAAGTGTAGCAAGCCTTCCTCGTCCAGCACAGCAACACCTAGCGCTCTCGCCCTCTCGTATTTGCTGCCCGGGTCGGCGCCCGCGATCACGTACGACGTCTTCTTCGACACGCTCCCGGCGACCTTGCCTCCAGCGGCCTCGATGCGGGCTGTGGCCTGCTCACGGCTGAGCGTTGGCAGAGTACCGGTGAGCACGAACGTCTTTCCCGCCAGGCCGGCGCCGGTCGACGCGGGCATGTCCTCATAGCGGATGCCCGCCTGCAGCAATTTGGCCACCACGTCCCGGTTGTGCGGCTCCCGGAAGAAACCGGCGATGCTCTGTGCAACGACCGGCCCGACGTCGGGCACTTGTTCAAGGCGGGCTTCGTCCGCATCCATCAGCGCGTGAATGTCGCGGAAGGCTAGTGCTAGGTCGCGCGCCGTCGATTCGCCGACGTTGCGGATTCCCAGCGCGAAAATGAAACGGGCCAGCGTCGTGTTGCGGCTGCGCTGGATGGCGTGCACCACATTGGTGGCGGACTTCTCAGCCATGCGCTCGAGGTGGGCCAGGGTGTCGACGTCGAGGTCATAGATATCCGCCGGTGTCTTGACGATGTCGCCGTCGACCAGTTGATCGACCAGCTTCTCCCCGAGGCCCTCGATGTCCATGGCCCGCCGGGAGGCGAAATGCAGCAACGCCTGCTTGCGCTGCGCCGGGCAATACAGGCCGGCCGTACAGCGCGCCACCGCTTCTCCCTCCAGTCGCGCGACGCGCGAGTGGCACACCGGGCACTTGTCGGGCATCTTGAAGATACGGGTATGAGGGGGGCGCTTCTCCTTCAGCACCCGCACCACCTCAGGGATCACGTCCCCCGCTCGGCGCACCACCACGGTGTCGCCTGCACGCACGTCCTTACGGTGCACTTCGTCTTCGTTGTGCAACGTGGCGTTGGTGACCGTCACCCCTCCCACGAACACCGGCTTCAATCGGGCCACCGGGGTCAGCGCACCGGTACGTCCGACCTGGACATCGATGTCCACCACCTCAGTTTGAGCCTCCTCGGCTGGAAATTTGTGGGCCAGCGCGAAACGCGGTGCGCGCGACACAAAACCAAGCCGCTCCTGCAGCTTGAGGTCGTTCACCTTGTATACCACGCCGTCGATCTCGTAAGGCAGGCTCGCGCGCCTGGCACCGATGTCCCGGTAATAGCCGAGCAGTCCGTCGAGGGCCTGCACCACCTTGCGGTGCGGGGACACCGGGAGATGGAGTTGGGCCAGGTAATCGATCTGGTGGCTGTGGCGATCGGCAGGCAGCCCCTTTCCTTCGAAGCGGCCCAGTGCATACGTAAAGAACGTCAGCGGGCGTGCTGCGGTGATGCGCGGGTCGAGCTGGCGCAGCGATCCCGCCGCGGCGTTGCGCGGGTTGGCGAACTCCTTCTCTCCTCTTTCGCGCTGCTGGCGATTCAGCGCCTCGAAGTGTTTTTTGAGCATGACCACCTCGCCCCTCACTTCCAGCAACCGCGGCGGATCACCGGTGGACAGGCGCAGCGGGAGCGCGCGGATGGTGCGCAAGTTGGCGGTCACGTCCTCGCCGGTGTAGCCGTCGCCCCGCGTAGCGCCCACCGTGAGCAAACCGTCCTCGTAAGTGACGCTGATCGCCAGCCCGTCGAACTTGGGCTCGGCTGCATACTCCACGGCGCTCAGCCCGAGGGTCTCGCGCGCCCGCCGATCGAAGTCCGCTACCTCGTCATCGGAGAATGCGTTGTTGAGGGAAAGCATCGGCAGCGCATGGCTGACGGCCGCAAACTCCCCCTCTGCCTTGGCGCCAACCCGCTGGGTCGGCGAATCGGGCGTCACCAGCTCGGGATGGCGTTGCTCAAGCTCTTGCAGTTCGCGGAACAAACGGTCGAACTCCGCGTCGCTGATCTCGGGTCGGTCCTTGACGTAGTACAGGTAGTTGTGATGCTCGATCGCGCGGCGCAACGCCGCCGCGCGGGCAGCGGTCTCGGGGGACGCCTTCATGCGGGACCGCAGCGCAACCACCCGCGCGTTCGTTGCGCCGGGCGCACCCGCGCGCGAGCGCGAGAGCAACGACAACGAAGCAAGCAATCCACCGCCGGGGCTCAAGAGAACAGGCGCAGCGCAAGGCGGCTGCCGGCGTCGATGCCCCTGGCTTCCATGGCGGTGTAGATGCCGCGCAGCTGGTTGCGGATCTGCTCGAGACCGGCTTCGGTCACCGGCGTGCGGTTGTCGTCCACCAGCGTACCGCCCAACGCATCGGCGATCTGCTTTCCGGTATCGATCATTTGGTCAAAGACCTTCACGCCCTGCTCGAGTCTGGGTACATCCAGCAAAAGGGTGACGCCGTTCATCGTTGTGCTGCTGAGGCGGTCGAGATCGAAGGGCTCTCCCTGCTGACTCTCCATGGTGAACAAGGGCCTGCCTGTCACGTCGGCGAGGCGGAAGTTCCCATTCTCGAGGCGAAAGCCAACGGCCTCGGCACAGCTGCGCACCTTCGTTCCGGAAAAGGGTTCGCCGCTCGGGGCCACCACGTTCAAGCCCACCACGACATCGACGTCCGCGCAAAAACGGTCCAGTTCCTTGGCCGCGTCGAGGTAGCGCTTCGGGTCGGGAGCCTTAACGGTTGCCCCGATGCCCTGCGCCCACTGCTTCACCAACTTCACGAACGCGCCCAGGTCATCCTCAGTGACATGCCCGCGTCGGTCGGCGAGCTGGAGCGCCACCCGTATGCGTGTGGCGCCCTCGGTGCCTTCGGCGAGCGCGACCCATCCGCCGTCGCCGACGCTCGCCATCACCTGTGTGCGGCGGCCCAGCCCATCCAGTGCGTCGAGCAGGTGATGTAGCGCCGGCCGCTGCAGCGCGTGTTCACACGTGACTTGGACGGCGTAGTCGATCGGAGAAGACTCCTCGCCCGCGCTTTCGGGCGATGCGTCGGCTGGCACCCCCACCGGTTCGACGCGGCCGGCACGTGCGTTCACCGTCTCGGCGGCATCATCGGCTCCGACCACTCCGGAATTGAGCAGGGGTTCGATGCGGTCCTTCGGGCCGCCGTTGAGCGGGTCGAGCAGTGCATCGCCACGTTCGCCTACGAAGCTCGCCTCAACGCGGCGGCGGAACCGGCTCTCCTGGACGCGGTTGTAGACGATCACGCAAATGATCACCAGCGCGCCGACCCCCGCCAGTGCGATCTGCAGATCGCTCATGCTCCCTGGCTCATGCGGCTGCCTCTTTGAGATCCCGACCAAACTCGTGGGCTGAGTGTCGGCCGCTGGCCGAGCTCGCCCTGGTCGCATCCCCGCAAAGCGGGCGCGTCGGAGGGCGGAACAGGGTTCCCTCCGGGATGTGACCCCGCAGACGCGCGAGGGCCGGCGGCCGACGCGCCTTGGCCGGCTCCACTGTCGCATCCCCACAAGTGGGGCCCCTGCTCCGCGTTGCGCCGACCCCTGCTCCGCGTTGCGCCGGCCCCTGCTCCCTGGCTCACGCGGCTGCCTCCTCCTCCGTTAAGCGCAGAGCCTCCTCGATGTCCACCGCCACGACCTTGGAAACACCCAGCTCGGCCATAGTGACGCCGATCAATTGCTCGGCCATTTCCATGCTGATCTTGTTGTGGCTGATGAACATGAACTGGGTCTGCTGTGCCATCTTGCGAACCAGGGCGCAGAAGCGCTCGGTGTTCGTGTCGTCCAGCGGCGCATCGACTTCGTCCAGCAGGCAGAACGGCGCAGGATTGAGCTGGAACAGCGAGAACACCAGCGCCAGGGCGGTCAGGGCCTTTTCGCCGCCCGAGAGCAGATGGATCGAACTGTTCTTCTTCCCCGGCGGGCGCGCGATGATCTGCAGCCCGGCGTCGAGGATTTCTTCTCCGGTCATGACCAGCCGCGCCTCGCCGCCTCCGAACAGGGACGGAAACATTTGCGCGAGGTTGTCGTTGAGCTGATCGAAAGTCGATTGCAAGCGCTCCCGGGTTTCGCGATCCATGCGGCGGATCGCGCTTTGCAGCGTAGTCACCGCCTCGCGCAGATCGCGCGACTGCGCCTCCAGGTACTGATTGCGGCTGCGCGAGGCATCGAGTTGTTCCAGTGCCGCCAGGTTTACGGCCCCGAGCGCCGCGATCTCCTCGCCCAGGCGGCCGATCTCGCTCTGCAGCACGCTGGGACGCATCCCCTTCTCCAACTTCGCCGCCAACGCGGACTCGTCGGCTCCAGCGCTGCCCAGCTGCGCGCCGAAGTTCTCCTCCACCAGACGCGCCTCCTGCTCCTTCAGGCGCAGCTCGCCGAGACGCTCGCGCAACGGGCCGAGCCGCTGCTCGCAGCCGAGCCGCAGCTGCTCGGCCTCTTTGAGCGCGCGCTCGGCTTCTTCGAGCACACCGCGCGCCTCGATCAAAGCATGTTCACGCTGCAGCCGCAGGGTCAGCGCGCGGTCCAGCTCGGACTGCAACGGCGCTGCGTTGAGCGCGTCCAGCTCCAGTCGCAAGCCTTCGGCCGCCGTCCGGGCCCGCTGCTCTTGCTCAAGTAATCTCTGAATACTATTTTCTATATCATTGAGCTTTTGGTCCATAACACGCTCAGTAAAGGTGGCTTCCTGGAACCGCTGCTGAGACGCCTGCAGGGTATCGCGAGCGCCGTCCAGCGCAGCGGTCGCCGTCTGGTGATTGTCCCGTGCCGCATCGACCTGCCGGCGCAGCTCGCCAGACTGGAACTGCAGTTCCAGTAGCCGATCCTCAGCCGAGCGCCGCTGCGCCGTCTCGCGCTCGCAGTCCGCTGCGATCTCGCCCAGCTCCTCCACGATCTGGCCTTGGCGGTGCTGGGTACGCTCAGCCTGCTGAGACAGCCGGACGTGATGCAGCTCGTGATCGTGGCGCTGCTGCTGGAGCCGTTCGGTCTCTTCGCGCAGGCGCAGTGCCTCGGCACGCTTGTGCTCGAGCTCAGATTGAGCGATTGCGGCCTTGTCCCGCGCCGCCTCCGCATCCGCCTCCAAGGCCAGGCGCAGCTGCGCCATCTGCTCGATCTCACGCTGTCGCGACAAGATGCCGTGCACTTCGGAGTCAGATGCGTGAAAGCTTACGCTGTTGCGGGTAAAGACATGTCCTTGCGGGCAGACCAGCAGCGCGCCAGCGGGTAGGCTGGCTCGCTCGGCGAAGCCCTGAGCGGCATCTTGCACGACGTAGACCCGATCCAGCCAGTCGGACATCACCGACGCATCGGTCGGATCGGTGAACGTGACGTAGCCCAGCAGGGGCCGACGGCCCGCGAGCTCCGTTGCAAACGCATGGCCGTCGCGCTTTTGGAAGAAGGAGATCTTTCCCGGTGGCGGCTGTGTCAGCCAATCTGCAGCGCGCTGAAGATTGTCGAGCGCGATACCGCTGAGGCGCTCGCGCAGCACGGCTTCGAGCGCGTCTTCCCACCCCGGTTCGACACGGATCCCCTGCCACAGGCGGCTCGACCCATCCAGTTGCTGATTGTCCAGCCAAGCGTGCATTTCCCCCGAGCGACTCACCTGCTTCTGCAGCAGCTCCAGTGCGGTGCAGCGAGCCTCGAGCGCGCTCAGCTCGCGCGCAGCCGTATCCGCGCGGTCGGCCGTAGCCCTGTGTGCCTGTTCGAGCCCCGGCAGTTCAGCCTCGGCGCTTTCGAGGCCGGCGCGCCGCACCTGGTAGCGCTGATCCATGTCATCCAGTTCGCGCCCCAGCTGCTCCAGGCCCTCGGGCTCGGCATCCTGCAATCCGGCTTGCTCTTGCTCCAGTCGCTGACGGCGCTGAGCCAGCTGGGCCAACAGCCTTTCGGAATGCTGCTGGCGCGTGGCTTCGACTTCGATGGCATTCGTGCATAGTCCGGCATCTTGCTGCAGCCGCCCGACCTCATCCCGGCTGCGAACGAAGACGGCCTCGGCCGCCGGCAACGCAGCGGCCGCGGCCTGCTGCTGGGCGTCGCACACTTCCCGGTGCCGGCGCGCATCGTCCAGGGTCTCCCGTTGCACCCGAAGCGACTCGCGCAACGCTTGGCCCTGCCGCTCCGCCTCTGCTCGCTCCTGCTCAGCGGTCAACACCTGACTCTCCACCCGGCGGCGGCTGTCGCGCTGATGGGCCAGCGCCTGCTCCAGCCGCGCGACCTCGGCGTTCACCTCATACAGCGACCCCTGCGCGTCGTGCACGCCGTCGGCTGCCGCGTAGTGGTGTTGGCGCAAATGCTCAAGGCTGCTCTCCAGCTCGCGCAACCGGGCGGTCTCCGCTTCCAGCTCGAGGCCGCTCTGTTCGATGTCGCGGGCAAGCCGTGCGCGCTGATGGGCCGCCTCCTGCTTGCGCAGGAACCACAGCAGTTGCTGCGCCAGCTTGATCGAAGCCTCAAGTTCGCGGTAGCGCGTAGCCACCAACGCCTGCGCCTCCAGGTGCTCGATCTGCTTGGCGAGCTCCTGCACGATATCGTCCACGCGCACGAGATTCTCACGCGTGTCGTCCAGACGCAGTTCCGTTTCGCGCCGCCGCTCCCGGTACTTCGAGATGCCGGCCGCCTCTTCCAAAAAGGTGCGCAGGTCTTCCGGCCGGGCGTCCACGATGCGCGAAATCATGCCCTGCTCGATGATGGCGTAGCCACGCCCACCCAGCCCCGTACCGAGGAAGATGTCGGCCACATCCTTGCGCCGCACGTGCAGGTTATTGATGAAGTACGCCGATTCGCCGTCGCGCTCGAGTACGCGCTTGACCGAGATCTCCGCGTACTGGCCCCAGGGCCCGGCGGCCTTGCCCAGGCTGTTGTCGAACACCAGTTCCACGCTCGCCCGGTTCACCGGCTTGCGTTCGCCGGAGCCGTTGAAGATGACGTCCTGCATGGTTTCGCCCCGCAGGTGTTTAGCGGAGGATTCGCCCAGCACCCACCGTACGGCGTCGATGACGTTAGACTTGCCGCAGCCGTTCGGCCCTACCACACCGACGAGCTGCCCTGGAACGGGGATGTGGACGGGATCGACGAAAGACTTGAAACCCGCGAGCTTGATGTGCGAAAGGCGCAATTTACGCTGTAAGGTAAAGGGTTATAATGCGAGGAAACTTCAATAAAACAAGCGCCTGGGTGACCCAACCCAAGCGCCTGCGTATTTTAACCGAATCGATAGGGCGTGGATAATGGCAACGCGGCCCGCACGGGAGCTGGACACATTCCCCAATCCTAACCCCGAGCGGGACTATCACATCCACATGGAGATCCCCGAGTTCTCCTGCCTGTGTCCCAAGACCGGTCAGCCGGACTTCGCCACGCTGCTGCTAGATTACGTGCCCGATCGGGCTTGTGTCGAGTTGAAGAGTCTCAAGCTCTACATCTGGTCCTTCCGCGACGAAGGCGCATTTCACGAGGCCGTAACCAATCGCATCCTCAGCGATCTCGTGGCGGCGACCAAGCCGCGGTTCATGCGGCTAACCGCCAGGTTCAATGTGCGCGGCGGGATCTTCACCACCATCGTCGCCGAGCACCAACAACCCGACTGGCGGCCTCAGCCTGTGGTAGAGGTCCTGCAGTTTACGCCCCATTCAAGCGTGCGCGGATGATATGAACCCGAACCTCGCGCGGCTGCAGCCCTATCCGTTCCAAAAGCTCGGCGCGCTGTTCAAGGATCTCACCGCGCGCCCCGGACTGTCCCCCATCAACCTGTCCATTGGCGAACCCAAGCATCCCACCCCGGCGTTTATCAAGCGCGCGCTGACAGAGAACCTGGATGGGCTCGCCTCCTACCCGCCCACCGCCGGCAGCGATGCGCTGCGCAAGTCCATCGCGCAGTGGCTCCAACGACGCTACCGGCTAACCGACCTCGATCCCGCGCGGCAGGTGCTGCCGGTCAATGGCAGCCGCGAGGCGCTGTTTGCGTTCGCTCAGGCGGTAGTAGATGCGAGGCGCCCCGGCGCGTTGGTCGTCATGCCCAATCCGTTTTACCAAATCTATGAGGGCGCGGCGCTGCTCGCCGGTGCCACACCGGAATTCTTGAACCTCGAGGCACGCGGCGGCTCGCAGCCGGATTTCGACCAACTGCCCGAGGCGGCCTGGGCGCGCACGCAACTCATCTATGTCTGCTCGCCGAGCAATCCGACAGGCGGCGTGATGACGTTACCCGATTGGAGGCGCCTGTTCGAGTTGTCCGACCGTTTCGACTTCGTCGTCGCCTCGGACGAGTGCTATTCGGAGATCTACCTCGACGAGGCGCGCCCGCCGCTCGGAGGCCTGCAGGCGGCGCAGGAGCTGGGCCGGAGCGACTATCCACGTCTGGTCGTCTTCGGAAGCCTGTCCAAGCGCTCGAACGTGCCCGGCATGCGTTCAGGATACGTGGCGGGCGACGCCGCGATCCTGAGCAAGTTCCTGCTTTATCGGACCTACCACGGCGGAGCGATGAATCCCGCCGTTCAAGCCGCGAGCTGTGCCGCTTGGCAAGATGAAGCGCACGTGGTCGAGAACCGGCGGTTGTATCGCGAGAAGTTCGCTCAGGTGACGGCGCTGCTGGGGAAGGTCACGGCGCTGCGCACGCCTGAAGCCGCCTTCTATCTATGGATGCGCACGCCGGTGGCGGATATCGAGTTCGCGCGCACGCTGTACGCACAGTACAACGTCACCGTCCTGCCCGGCACTTATCTGGCGCGCGAGGCCCGCGGCGTCAACCCCGGGCGCGATTTCGTGCGCGTTGCGTTGGTGCCTCCGTTGGCCGATTGCTTAGAGGGGGCCCAACGCATGCTGTCGTGCCTCTCCACCCTGCAGGCAGAACCCATGATCAAGGCGTCCCCATGAGCGAACCGAAGCAGCTCATCGAAACTGCATACGAAAGCCGCGCGGGCATTTCTCCCGGCGCTGCGGAGCCGCAGCTGCGCGATGCCGTGCGACAGGTCATCGACCAGCTCGACGCGGGGACACTGCGCGTGGCGGAAAAGGTCGGCGAGCATTGGACCACTCACCAGTGGGTAAAAAAAGCCGTGCTGCTGTCCTTCCGTCTCGACGACAACGTCATGGTGCGCGACGGTTACACCAGCTACTACGACAAGGTCGCGCCTAAGTTCGCGCAGTATGGGGCCGCGCAGTTCAGGGCCGGCGGGTTCCGCGTCGTGCCTCCCGCCGCGGTACGCCGCGGAGCATTCATCGCCCGCAACGTCGTTCTGATGCCTTCGTATGTCAACATCGGCGCCTATGTCGACGAGGGCACGATGGTGGATACCTGGGCCACGGTGGGCTCCTGTGCCCAGATCGGAAAAAACGTGCACTTGTCCGGCGGAGTCGGGATCGGCGGCGTGCTGGAACCGGTCCAGGCCAACCCCACCATCATCGAGGACAACTGCTTCATCGGCGCCCGCTCGGAAATCGTCGAAGGAGTGATCGTCGGAGAAGGCTCGGTGATCTCCATGGGCGTCTACATCGGGCAGAGCACCAAAATCTACGACCGCGCGACGGGCACGGTCTCCTACGGGCGTATTCCGCCCGGCTCGGTGTTGGTGTCGGGCAACCTCCCGTCGCAAGATGGAACACACAGCCTGTATTGCGCCGTGATCGTCAAACAAGTCGACGCCAAGACTCGCGCCAAGACCAGCATCAACGAGCTGCTGCGCGGGGACTAGCCCGCGGCGCGCCTGAAACTTGCTTGTGCCTGGGCCGTTTGGAGCTCGAAACCCGCGTTTCGCTGCGGTCGAGCCAACGCTTCAAACACCTAACCCGAGCGAGGCCGCTATGTTCCTGACGCCCGTGCTGAAGCTCATGGCCGAAAAACAGGCTTCAGACCTGTTCATCTCGGCCGGAGCGCCGATGTCGATCAAGATCCTGGGCACCATCATGCCGGTGAACGCGGACGTTCTGGACGGTCCCACGGTCAAGAAGATCGCCTACGAGCTCATGTCCACGGCGGAGCAGGAGGAGTACGAGCGCACTTGGGAGATGAACCTCTCGTTCCCGGTGCCCGAGATCGGACGCTTCCGCGTGAACGTGTTCCGGCAGCGCGGCAACGTCGCCATCGTGATCCGCTACCTGCGCTCCCAAACGCCAGGGCTGGAGGCGCTGCGGCTGCCGACGATCCTCAAGGACTTGATCATCGAAAAGCGCGGGCTGATTCTGGTGGTGGGCGCGACGGGCTCCGGTAAGTCCACCACGCTGGCGGCCATGATCGAGCACCGCAACGCGACGCGCGGCGGACACGTGCTCACGATCGAGGACCCGATCGAGTTCGTATTCAAGCACCAACGCTGCGTGATAAACCAGCGCGAGGTGGGCTTGGACACCAAGTCCTACGGGAACGCACTGGTCAACGCCATGCGCGAGGCCCCCGACATTCTCATGATCGGCGAGGTACGCGACAAGGACACTTTGCAGCAGGCGCTGCTGTACGCTCAGACGGGCCACCTGTGCCTGTCCACGCTGCACGCTAACAATAGCTACCACGCGCTCAACCGCATCATCAACTTCTTTCCCTACGACGCGCGCCCGGCGCTGCTGCATGACCTGGCCGTTTGCCTCAAGGCGGTTATATCGCAGCGCTTGGTCAAGGCCGTCGACGGCAGCTTGGTGGCGGCCGTGGAGGTTCTGCTCAACAGCAAGCACATCGCGGAGCTGATCGTGAAAAGCGAGATGGACCAGATCAAGGAGGCGATCGAGAAGAGTCTGTCGCCGGGATCGGTCAGTTTCGAGCAGGCCTTGTTCAAGCTCTACGCAGAGGGCAAGATCACCAAGGACGAGGCGCTGCGCAACTCCGACTCCGCCACCAACCTGGCGTGGCTGATGAACAACGCCGAGCAGAAGGCACAGATGGCGAAGGGCGACCTGAGCAAGGTCGCTCGTGGCGCGGACATCAACGCCACCTCTTTCGACCACTTCAAGATCGACGTCAACGCCGGCAACTAGGCGCAGGTCAAAGGACTGTCGGGGCGCGCTGAACAGGGCCCTCCTCTATAATCGCGGTTTGGGCCCGGTTCCGTACCGGGCCTCTGGACCTCTCCGCGAGCCGTGAACGGCGAACCTTCCCAGCAGACTCAGAGCAGCGGCGAATCCGCGACCGTTGCCCTCGCGCGTCAGCTCATCGCGCGTCGTTCGATCACGCCCAACGATGACGGCTGTCAGGAGCTCCTGGCCGCGCGCCTCGCCCCGCTCGGATTCCGTATCGAGCGTTTGCGCTTCGGTCAGGTCGACAACCTGTGGGCGAGGCGCGGAACCAGCTCTCCTGTGCTCTGCCTCGCTGGACACACCGACGTGGTGCCCCCTGGCCCAATCGACCAGTGGCGCAGCGACCCGTTTCGGCCCACCCAGCGCGACGGCTTCATCTACGGGCGCGGGGCGGCCGACATGAAGACCTCCTTGGCCGCATTCGTCACCGCGACGGAGCGATTCATCGCACGCCATCCCGCGCATCCCGGTTCGATCGCGCTGCTGCTCACCTCGGACGAGGAAGGCACCGCGGTGGATGGGACGGTACGCGTGGTGGACACCCTCAAGGCGCGCGGGGAGCGACTCGATTATTGCATCGTGGGTGAGCCTACGAGCGCGCAGCGCCTGGGCGATACCATCAAGAACGGACGCCGCGGATCGCTCTCTGGTACCCTGCTGGTGAAAGGGCTGCAGGGGCACGTCGCCTATCCGCAACTCGCCAGAAATCCGATCCACCTCGCGGCGCCGGCATTGGCGGAGCTGGCCGCCACGCGCTGGGACGAGGGCGACGAGCACTTTCCTGCGACGACCTGGCAAATCTCCAACATCAATGCCGGTACGGGCGCCACGAACGTGATCCCGGGCGAGCTCACCGTGCTGTTCAATTTCCGCTTCGGCAGCGCCAGCACGGCGGAGGACTTGCAGCGGCGATTCGAGGCGGTGCTGAACCGGCACCGCCTCGAGTTCCGGGTGGAGTGGTCTGTGTCCGGCATGCCGTTCGTCACGCCACGCGGACGGCTGGTGGACGCGTTGAACGTTGCCATCCGCGAAGTGGCGGACATCGAGCCTGAGTTGTCCACCTCGGGCGGCACCTCCGACGGCCGTTTCATCCGGGACATCTGTCCCGAGGTGGTCGAGATGGGCCCGGTCAACAGCTCCATCCACCAGATCGACGAGCGCATCGCGCTGAGCGACGTGGAGGCTCTGAGTCAGATCTACCAGCGCGCCCTCGAACAACTGCTGAATGTTCGCTGACGCGCGCGGCAGTCTACGGACAGTCCGCGACCTGCTGCGCTTCGCGGTCAGCCGATTCGAGGAGGCCGGGCTGGTCTACGGCCACGGCACGGACAACGCCTACGACGAGGCGGCGTATCTGATTCTGCACACCTTGCATCTCCCGCTGGACAGGCTGGAACCGTTCCACGATGCACGCCTGCTTCCGGGCGAGTTGAACAGAGTGCTCGACATTCTGGAGCGGCGCGTGCGCGACAGGGTGCCGGCAGCTTACCTGACCCACGAGGCCTGGCTTGGCGATTTCAGATTCTATGTCGATGAGCGCGTCATTGTGCCCCGTTCGCACATCGCCGAGGCTCTCGATCAGGGCCTGGCCGCGTGGATCCCGGACCCTGATTCCGTTGGCCGTGCCCTGGACTTGTGCGCGGGCTCGGGTTGCCTCGCGATCCTGCTGGCCCACGCGTTTGCGCAGGCCACGATCGACGCCAGCGACATCTCAGCGGCGGCGCTCGAGGTCGCCCGGCGCAACGTACAGGAGCATGGGCTGAGCGAGCGCGTGCGCCCGGTGGAATCCGATCTGTTCGCGGCCCTGGGCAACGAATGCTACGACGTCATCGTCAGCAACCCGCCCTATGTGACGGAAGCCGCCATGCGCGCCCTTCCTCCCGAGCACCGCCACGAACCGGTCCTGGCGTTGGCCGGCGGCAGCGACGGGCTGGGCCTGGTGCGGCGCATCCTGCAGCAGGCGAAACGCCATCTCACGCGCAGCGGCGTGCTCGTGGTGGAGGTCGGTGAGGGCCGGGCGGCACTGGAAGCGGCTTATCCCGACCTTGAGCTCACTTGGCTCGAAACGCTCGGCGCGGGAGCCTCGGTTTTCCTGCTCGAGCGCCGCCAGCTGCCCGGCTGAGGTTCCCCGGGCCACCAGCGGGCGGGCGAGCCGAGTATTGCCTCTGCGAGAATTCGCGCTGCGGCGTGCCGCGCTGAGGCGTGGGACGCGATTCCAGCGGGTTGTACGGCTCAGCGGAATTCACCAGCGTGGCGGACCATTCGAGGACCGCGCCGGTTTGCGTTTCGTCGAGCTCGCGCCACGTGCCGCGGCGCAACGCGAAGGGCAGCGACACAATGCCGAAACGCACGCGCATCAGACGGCTTACCTTGTAGCCGATGGCGTCGAACATCCGCCGTACCACCCGGTTGCGGCCCTCGCGCAAGACTACGCGGTACCAGTTGTTCAGCCCGCGGCCT
>DATJVW010000428.1:0-3320 GCA_035501675.1 Burkholderiales bacterium | reverse complement strand
GGTGCGCCTCTGATGCTCGCCCTGTTTGTGCTGTTCCCGCGCGTGCAGGGGCCCATCATCGGCATCGCCCAGGCCACCTCAGCCGGCGTGAGCGGGCTGTCCGACAGCATGTCCCCGGGCAGCCTCAGCCAGCTGGGCTTGTCCGACGAGGTGGCGTTCCGCGTGCAGTTCCATTCACAGCCTCCACCGCCGCAGAGCCTGTATTGGCGTGGGCCCGTGTTGTGGGATTTCGACGGCCGCACGTGGACCGCCGGGGACGCGGGCGCCAGCGGCTTCAGCGGCCCACACCACGAAGGCACCAGTCCCGCGATCGGCTACACGGTCACGCTCGAGCCGCAGTACACGCGTTGGATGTTCGCGATCGACCTGCCGATCGAGACGCCGTTCGGCACCGTGCTCACCGATGACTATCAGTTCCTGTCCCCGAGGCCGATCCGCAACCGGCTGCGCTACGAGGTCGCCTCGCATCTCGGCTACCGTTACGGGCTGGACGAGCGGCCTGATCTGCTGCGCCGCGCGCTGCGTCTTCCCTTCGGTTACAACCCGAAATCGCTGCAGATGGGACGCGAAGTTCGACAACGGTCCTCCGACGATGCGGAGGTGGTGAGCAACGTTCTGGAGATGTTCCGGTCGCTGCCGTTTTTTTACACCCTGGTGCCCCCAGAGCTGGGGCACGATACGGTGGACGAATTCTTGTTCGTGACGCGCCGCGGGTTCTGCGAGCATTACGCGTCGTCGTTCGTATTCCTGATGCGGGCAGCCGGCGTGCCCGCTCGTGTGGTGACTGGATACCAGGGCGGTGAGATGAACCCGCTGGGCAATTACATGATCGTGCGCCAGTCCGAGGCCCACGCGTGGGCCGAGGTCTGGCTGCAGGGACAAGGCTGGGTGCGGGTCGACCCGACCGCGGCCGTGTCCCCGGCGCGTATTCAAGTCGGCATCGCGGCGGCCATTCCGGCTGCCGATCCCCTGCCGCTATCGGTGCGGGGAAGCGTCCAACTGCTGAACCGGATCCACCTCACGTGGGACGCGATAGCCAACTCCTGGAATCAGTGGGTCCTGGGCTACACGCCCGATCGCCAGACGAGGCTCCTGAGTGAAGTAGGGTTCAGGTCTGCCACCTGGCGCACGCTGGCCGTGTTGTTGATGAGCGTAGCCGGCGGCGTTGTCGCTGTGCTCGCCGCGCTGGTCCTGCGCCGGCTTCGGGTGGTGCCGCCCGACCCTTTGGCGCGGGCCTGGCGTGCCTTCTGCCGCAAGCTCGCCCGACGCGGCACGCAGAAGCGCCCAGGAGAGGGGCCGCGCGACTTCGCGCGGCGTGCCGTGTCCGAGCAACCCACGCTGGAGCCCAAGATCTGGGCCATCGCCGACCTGTATATCGACATGCGCTACGGGGGCCGGGCCAGCAAGGCTCGGGAACGGCAGTTGCGCGCGCTGGTGAGCTCGCTCTAAGCAACAAGTAGGCGCCTGCCTCGCGCAACGCGTGTGGCGCAGGCAAGCCGATGCGCAGACGAGCGCTAGCCCGGATATTTCATGAGTAGCCCGCTGGTACAAAGCGTACCCGGCTCGGATCGGCTGCATCGCTTACGCATCAGCGCATGCGTCATGTCCGGGGGCGTCTTCATGAAATATCCGGCTAGAGCACGACGGCGCGTTTGATGCCGCAGCGACGCAAGATTCGGCGCAGGCTGGACAACGCCTCGAGTTGGATCTGGCGCACGCGCTCGCGGGTGAGACTGAGGTCCTGCGCGAGGCGCTCGAGCGTGCAGATATCCGACCCGTTCAGCCCGTAGCGGCGCTCGATCACGCAGCGCTCGCGATCGGAGAGCTGGCGAAGCCATTCCACGACCCGTTTCTCGATCTCGGACAGCTCGAGGCGCGCCTCGGGCGTGAGGCTATTCTCGTCGGCAAGCGATTCGCCTACCGACAGGGTGGGATCGACGTCCAGAGGCGCGTCCAGCGAAGCCATGTGCTCGTTGAGCATCAGCAGACGGCGCACACCTTCCGCGTCGCGGCCTAGCAGATGCGCAACGTCTTCGGCGCTGGGTTCGCAGTCCAAGTGGGTCTCGAGGTGGCGCAGCGCGCGCAGCACTGCGTTGAGTTCCTTGATCACGTGCACGGGAAGCCGGATGGTGCGCGACTGGTACATGATCGCGCGCTCGATGCTCTGCCGGATCCACCAGGTCGCATAGGTCGAAAAGCGAAAGCCGCGCTCCGGGTCGAACTTCTCGATCGCATGGATCAGACCGAGGTTGCCTTCCTCGATCAGGTCCAGCAGCGCGAGCCCGCGGTTGGCATAGTGCTTGGCGATGTTCACCACCAACCGCAGATTGTGCTCGATCATCTTCTGCCGTGCGTGGAACTCGCCCGCCTTGGCCAGGCGTGCGAAGCGTAACTCCTCGCCCACCGTAAGCAGGTGGTTGTGGCCGATCTCGTTAAAGTACAGCTGGGTGACGTCGGACAGAAGATCGGCGCTGGCGTAGTCGTCCTCCACGACCGGGGCCTCACAGGGTCCGAGGAACGCCTCCTCCTGCGGCTCTTCGCCGGCAGACCGACGCTGTTCAGTCACGGGGTGCCCTGCGGCGGTAGATACTTGAGAGGGTCGACCGGTTTACCCATGCGCCGAATCTCGAAGTGCAGTCCGATCTGGTCTGAGTCGAGATTACCCATCTCGGCGATCCTCTGCCCCTTACTCACATGCTCACCTTCCCTGACCAGCAACTCGCGATTGTGAGCGTAGACGCTGAGGTAGGTGTTGTCGTGCTTGATGATGATCAGCTTACCGTAACCTCGCAAGGCGCTGCCACTGTACACCACCTTGCCCGGCGCGCTGGCCACAATCGATTGACCCGGATTTCCCCCAATGGCAACGCCTTTGGGATTGGGACCTTCGTCAAAGCCATGCAGCAGCGGGCCGGCTGTGGGCCAGGCCCATTGAAAAGACTCCTGCCGGTCGGCCCCGAGCGCCGCTTCCTGAGCCTTGGTCGAGGCCATCGGGGAAGCCGCGGGCTTGGCCGCCACCGGAGCCGGTTCTGCCGTGGGCACGGCGTTGGCGCCCGCCGGGCTTGGTGGTCGTGCCTGCGCCTTGACTTCGGGGGCTGCCTTGCCCTCAATCGCCGGCACCTTTTCCGGATCGCGCGTCAACTGCGCCAGCGCCTGCTCGGAATAGGGGACCTTGATCCCCTTGGGCCCAGATTTCACCGGGGCCGGCAGGTCCAGTTGCAGCGTCTCAACTGCAGGCGGGGTCGCGGCCGGGCGCACGATCACGCCTTGCGCATCCGAGGACTCCGGCTTCCATCCCGGCGGGGGACGCAGCCGAAGCT